>JAAYPF010000234.1 GCA_012519925.1 Clostridiaceae bacterium | reverse complement strand
TCTTGCTGTTAGGTGTTTATATTTTTTTGTTTTTGCTGTATTATTAATAATATGGCTCATGGTTTTCTCCTTTGTTTGTTTTTCATGATTGCTAAACATTATACAATGGATTTTACCATGAGTCTTATTTTTATTATACAAAGGGAAGATGCCGATGTAATTAGACCTAATGACAGAACAGACAAAGAATTTGGCAATGCACTCAGAAATGCTAAAGAGGCAGGGGTTGATCTCTTTTCCTATGTA
The DNA here is from genome assembly GCA_012519925.1 of Clostridiaceae bacterium. Taxonomy (GTDB): domain Bacteria; phylum Bacillota; class Clostridia; order Acetivibrionales; family Acetivibrionaceae; genus Acetivibrio. The sequence goes on along the minus strand of JAAYPF010000234.1, from coordinate 4,207 downwards.
TGTAAAGTTGATGTAGAGCAAAGGCAAATTAACATAATTCGTGGCATTCCGGTTGTTTTAGATAACTGAGGAGAGATAATATAGGTTTAAATGAGTATCTTAATATAAAAAGAAAAAGACATTTTTAAGGACACTTTCCATAATACTCTATAAGTTATATAATAGTTGTAACTTTACTTTGTAAAACTTGTATAGGGAGATAAAAATATGCCTATAGTGGGGATTGATTTAGGAACTACAAACAGTTTGGTTTCATGCTTTATAAACGATGAATGTGTGATTATACCAAATGCTCTTCAAGAGAATTTAACACCTTCCGTTGTAAGTGTACTTGAAAATGATGAGATTTTATTGGGCAAAGCGGCCAAAGAAAGACTTATAACACACCCACAACTTACAGCAGCGGCCTTTAAAAGGTATATGGGGACAAATAAGAAGTATAACTTAGGTAAACATACCTTTACTCCTACGGAACTTTCTTCCTTTGTGTTAAAGTCACTGAAAGCTGATGCTGAAGCTTTTCTCAAGACAGAAATAACCGAAGCTGTAATTAGTGTTCCCGCATATTTTAATGATCAACAGAGGCGTGCTACAAAGCAGGCTGGAGAGATGGCAGGTTTGAAGGTGGAAAGACTTATTAACGAGCCTACCGCTGCTGCTGTGGCTTATGGGTTACATGAAAATGATGAGGAAAAAAAGTTTCTGGTTTTTGATTTGGGTGGAGGAACTTTTGATGTTTCTGTTTTGGACCTTTTTGATGATATTATGGAGGTCAAAGCGGTTGCAGGGAACAACTTTTTAGGTGGTGAGGATTTTGATCAATGCTTGCTTGACTATTTTATTAATCATCATAAATTAAGAAAGGAAGAGCTGGATTTAAAAACTCTTTCTGCATTAAAAAAATTATCAGAGGAGAGCAAAATTGCATTATCAAAAGTGGATAAACATGACTTTAGTTGTACAATTAATGGACAAAATTATAGTCTTTTGATATCAAATAATGAACTTGAAACCATATTAAAAGATTTACTCATAAAATTAAAGCAACCTTTACAAAAGGCTTTTAGGGATTCAGCCATATATACTGATGATCTTGATGAAATTATATTGGTGGGTGGATCTACCAGAATGCCTATAATCAGATCCTTTACCGCCAAATATTTTGGACGTTTGCCGCTTTGTTCAATTAATCCTGACGAGGTGGTAGCATATGGAGCAGGCATTTATGGAGCAATGAAAGAGCGTAATAAATGTTTGAAAGAAACGGTACTGACTGATGTATGCCCATATACTTTAGGTACCGAAGTGGCAATTTATAATGAATATGGAGAAATTGAAGGTGGACGGTTTCATCCAATAATTGAACGTAATACTATTGTTCCATGCAGTAAGGTTGAAAGATTTTACACTCTATATGATAACCAAAGAGCGATAAACATAGGAGTTTACCAGGGAGAAAGCAGGATGGTTGAAAATAATGTTAAACTAGGTGAACTGGAAGTATATGTTCCACCTGAACCCCGCGGAAAATCCGCAATAGATGTGAGGTATACCTATGATATTAACGGTATCTTAGAGGTAGAGGTCAAGTCTGTCGCAACGGGTGAGATTAAGCGTAAAGTAATTCTTAAAAATGACTGTACATTAACCAAAGAGGAGGTTGAGGCACGTCTAAAGGAACTTGCAGATATCAAAATTCATCCTCGGGAAAACTCAAAAAATCGATACCTTTTAGCAAAGGGTGAAAGGCTTTATGAAGAAACACTTTCTGATATGCGAACTCAGATAGCTCAAGCGCTTGAGCATTTTGAGGCTGTTTTGGACAGACAGAATCCTGAAGAGATTAAGTCTGAAGCAGAAAAGTTTGAGATGTTTTTAACTAGTGTTGAGAATTGGGAGAAAATTTAGAATGGATATCTGGACAGTGTTGGGGATTGAAAAAACTACCGATACCAAGGTAATAAAAAGAGCTTATGCCAAAATGCTGAAAATCTATCATCCAGAAGACGATTCCGAAGGTTTTATGAGAATAAGGAAAGCTTATGAAGCTGCACTGGAATATGCTGAATCAGGTCGGGAAGATGTAGAATTCCATGTATCCGATGCTGGCACTTTCGAGGATGACAACAAACATACTAGGGAAAATATCCTAAATCCAGAAGAAATCATTCGTACGATAGATATTAGTAAGGATGAAAGAAGCTTTCCTCAAAAAGAAAAGGAGCAATTGCTTGAGAAGGTAGAAACTTTATATAGTAATGTTTTTAAACGAAGAGAAGTAAAGTATTGGCAAGAATTATTTGCCGAACTGACTGTTGATGAATACCACTATTTAGATGAAAAAGCGTGGAATTTCTTTAATAAGAATTGTAGTTTGCCCTATGAAGTATGGAAGTTTATAGACGCGGAATTCTCAATTTCTGAAGACCCGAGGTTTATATGGACAAAATTTGTTAAGTTTGATTACGGAGTGCCTTTTGATTGCTTTGACCCTAATCTTGATATTGACTACTCCAGTTATGTAAAGTTTAGGTTTAAAGTCTTCGAGGTGTTTTGTGGCGGTGATTATCAAGAGACCGTTAAATTGGCCCAGGATGCTGAAAAGATTTACAATGGAGATTATTTTGTTTACAAAATTAAAGGCATTTCTCTATATTTTTTGCATAATTACCATCAAGCAATTGAAGCACTGTCAAAGGCACTGTCCTTAAACGACAGTGATTTGGAACTTTTACTGTATCGGGGCAATGCCTTTTTAAAGTACGGTCAGTATAAAAAGGCTTCAATAGACTTTAAGTCTGTTCTGTTAAAAGAAACGGATAATCTTGAATCTTTAAAAGGTATGATTATGTGTTTGTTCAACATGAAAAAATATGGGGCAGCAGGTAGATATTTTCGTAGGTTTATTAATAAATCTTCCGTGGGTGATTTTCAAATTAGTATTTTATTAGAAGAATATGAAAAGAAAAAATTAATAAATAAATTGAGAAAAATTCTTAATATAATTAGAGGCGCAGACCATAAATTATTCAATGGTGAGAGAGCATTTTCCTATATGCTTGTTTTTTTCTTAATAGCATGTCTTGTACCACCCGTGCTTTTCCTTTTACTCACATTGCCTGTTGGATTTTCATATGCAGGTGTAATAGTCATTCTTTATTTGTTAAGTAGAATTTTTAGGCGTAAGACAAGAAAGTAATAATTAATGATCAAATATGGGGGATATAATGGCAAATGAAAATATAAAAAAATTATGGAAAATATCATTAAGTATGACTTCTATTTGGGGGGCAAAAGGAGACTTTGAAATAATAGATAAGTTTCATCCTTTTTGGGAAAAGTTGAATAACGAAAAACTAATTATAACAAATGAAATACTGTGTGGGATATCTGAAGAAACTAAAAAAATTTTAAAGGATAAGCAGATTTCGGAAATAAGGCATTTTCTTATACACAGATTACATATAATTGATGAAAATAGTTTTAGAAATTGTTTGAATTACTTTTTTAACGGTACTAACGTTAGTAGATCTTTTGAAGAAAAGAGAATTTTTATTACGGTACTCCCTGATAGAGAGAGAAAAGCTCTTATAAATTCCTTAAATCAAAAAAATAAAGAATACATTAGGCTGTCAATTGTTAATCAATATTATAAATTACTGCCTAAAGCAGGAATTCTGGCATATGATATAAGTAATTGTGTAAGTATTTGTCGTTTAGGGATGCATCAGGGATATTTGAAGGAGTCTGAGTTTGCAAGTTATTTGGATACTTTAGCGATAAAAGCTCAGGAGAACTATTCAAGTTTTGAGGAATTCGGTCTTGCCAGTGTGGTTGGATTATTATATTCAATGGATTCACTTGATGATAGGGCATTTGATTATGATATGGCAATTAATTATTACACAGAGAAGCTAAAATTAGCACTTACACATCCTCAAAGTTATTGGAGAAATCTTGACTGGAAGTTAAAGCTTTCATAATAGCAAAAGATCAATGAAATATCTAAATGTCAAAAAACATTAAAAAAATTCTCTTTCTAAGCAAATTACGGGAAGTATAAAAATCATATATGTGTATAATCTTGAGTTTTGCAGCTAAATTAACAAAAAACCAGCTAGACACCTTCAATATAGGGGATTAGCTGGTTTTGTGTTTTGAATAAAATGTGTAGAATAACAGACTATTTCTTAACATCACCTAAAAT
>JAAYPF010000233.1 GCA_012519925.1 Clostridiaceae bacterium | reverse complement strand
TTAACAAAGTTGAGCTCTTTTTCCTACAAAAATAGTTCACTTTTTAGATGAAAATTAATATTAATGCAAATGCAGCAAATATAGTGTGTAAAGAATCATTTTATAAAATCCGTGAATAATTCAGGTTTAATTCTTTTTGTGTAAAATTGCTCTTATATCTTGGATATGCCGTTTCACTTATACTTGGCATTTTAAAATATCACATCATTTCCATGAAATTTTCCAGCTTTTGAACTTTAACTTCTATTTCTGCATTCAAAAATTTTAACCTTATTATAAAATGTAGCTTTTTTTAGGTTCAAAATTTCAAATGCCTCTACAGCCTTCAGTTTCCCTTGTTTCCATTGCGTATAAACTTCTTCAAAATTATGAGGAAGAGTAACTTTTGGCCTTCCAATTGAAGTTCCCTTTAACCTTGCAAGCGCAATACCTTCAGACTGGCGCTGTTTTATCTTTTTCCTTTCTTGTTCAGCAATATAACTTAATAAACTCAAAAACTGATCCTCCATGAGTTTACCCATATCACCCATTTCTTTAAATTTCCTGCTATCAAATAGAGAAGAGTTCTCAAGAACTATAATATCAGCATTTGTTTTTCGAGTAATGTGTTTCCATTCCTGAATAATTCCATCATAATCTCTTCCAAGTCTATCAAGGGAATCCATATATAATAAATCCCCTTCCCTTAAAATTTTCTTCATGGTTTGATATTGAGGTCTATCAAAATCTTTTCCACTCTGTTTATCTATAAAAATAAATCTTTCTTCTATTTTCAATTCTTTCATTTTTGCAACTTGTCTTTCCACGCTTTGGTCTTTAGAGCTTACACGAATATATGCAAGATTCACGATCATCCCTCCAGGTAAATTCTATCATAAGCGTATAAATAAATATACAAAAATTATTAGACGTATATAAATAAAAATGAAACTTTTTTAGTCTATCAAAAACCTATTTTTTTAAACAAATAAAAAAGGTCCAAAAAGTATACCTTTTTAGACCCTGGAAATGTTATCCAGCCTATTGCCTATTTTTAACCGTATCTCGGCTGTACCCCTATATTCTCCACCTCCAAACATTACTTACTTAATTGGGTATACCATAGTTTCGAGTCTTTTTGAAATAGTTCTAAAATAATTTGATAACTTTGAATAAATAAGAAATAGTTAGTATTCAGCAAATCTTAACCCACTGATTTTACTTGATTTATTTTAACTGGAAATAATCTAAACTGCCTCACATCCTCAAAGCTTCTAAAGAAAGGATTCTTTGATTTCAGACGCTATTTCATCGCTCTTTCTCGAACCATGCAAAATTTTTCTGGGAAATATGCAACGTTTTATATATTTTAACTGTCTATGCAACGTTTTACATATTTTAACTGTCTATATATGTATAATGGATTAGGTGAAAAGTTTACATGAAAGGTTGGAATGTTATGAGTAAAAGTCTTGATATGCATATTGGCGAAGTAGCAAAAGAGAGGGTAGATAACCTTCTTATTATTTGAATGAATTATTTTATAAAATAGTTTTCACTACTTGGCATGTAAAATCTAGCCAATATCCCAAAAGCTTAGTAACTGCCAGCAAAACGATTTGTGGAATTGTAATTATTATTCATATGATTAGAAAGGGACAGGTTATCAAATTTAATGTGTCCTTTTTGAAGTTGAATCTGTAGGGTGGATTTTTTGCAACACTACCTTTACTCCACGGAGGTGTCCACAAGGGTGGCTCCGCGTTCTCCAACAACTACATACTGATTTCCGCTGCTTGCTATTCCATAAAATGTAGATAATCTTAGATCTTGGTACACTTTTTTGCTCCAGTTTATGCCATCAGCGGATTTTACTACTGTCCTTCTATTCCCTGTAGCAAGAAAATACTTGTTATCCCATATAATACTTCTCAAACCGTCTACTGGAGTGTTTACCTCCTCCCAGCTAAACCCATCGGGAGAGGAAAACATTTTCCCTTCGCCGGTAATATTATTACTGACGGCGACGAATCCCTTCCCGTCCGAAGCGATACTTTTCAGAGGAGAAATCGAGAATATTGCACTAGCCCCTTCTAAAGGTTCAATCCATTGATAGCCGTCCACGGAAGTAAATACAACTCCATCTTCGTATCGGCCTCCGAAATAACTCCCAACAGCTACAAACACATTCCCATTCCAAGAGACACCATAAAAATTACACAGCAAATTGTCAATCTTTATTTCCTCCCATAACAATCCGTCATAGGAAAGTAAAACTGTTGCCTTTTCTCCAACCGCAACAAACTTTTCTCCATCCCATACAATTCCATAAAGTGTGTTTTTTGATGGTGAAATTCCAGGTTGCCATTCGGACCCACTTTCAGACGTAATTATTGTACCACCTTCTCCTACAGCAACATATTTATCACCACCATATGTAACAGCATAAAGATTACTCTTTGAATGCCATAATCTTTTTTTCCATGTTTTTGCATCACCAGAGTATGAAAATGCAACCATACCATTTTCGCCGACCAAAACATATCGATCTCTTCCATTGTAGGTGATGCCGTATAAATCAACTCCAACAGGAATTACCTCTTCATCCGCTTTATCAAGTTGTTTCTCAGTTCCGCTTTTATTAGTTGTACCCAGAGTTAAGTCTGTTATGTAGTCCTTCTCTACCTGGGGACTTTTTTCTGCGTTTATTATGCAAAAAATATTTACAATTAGTAAAATAGCAACTAGTACTTTCAGAAATGTATCTTTTTTCATAAATATCCACCCATATATTAATTTATCTAATAACTTCCATGAACTAAAGTTTGTCTTAAAAAATTTTAACTACTTAGAACCTTATTTGCATTAAGTATATCCTTTTTATAAATAAAAGTAAAGTATGTAAATTGTAATTTTATGACGATAAACAAATGTTTGACCGACTTGTTGCCTTCATAGAATTCTCGATTAATATAAAAACTTTGTTAAAAGTGTCATTTTATGTTTACTTTTAGAGAAAAATGTTATATACTTTGCGTATATTGGTAAATCCCTTGCGCAAGGTTTTAACCATTACTCTTATATTATATATTACAAGAATAGAGGATATTTTCATCATGAAAAGATTAAGCCACAAAACCTGTAAAATGAAATTATATGTTATCTCTTTGGTTTTACTTATGATATTAACGGTTATTAACCCACAATCCCCGGCTTTTGCAGTTTCTCCAGTTATTAGAAATGTAACCATAACAAATGTATATATTCCAGAAAATAAAAATGCTGTTTCAACTTACAAATGGAATCTTATTGCAAACGCTTGTTATGACCACAACTCATCTTATAAGCCTTACTCTGGCTGGGATTCTATCGATCTCGACAATTCATTAGGTAAAGCAGCAGGCACAGACGGAGTTCTCAGAAGAGCTCATGTCGAAATTACTGTCATAGATTCTAGTACAGGCTCACCATTGTCGGGTCAGACAGTTACAATTACTGGCTGCACTTTGGGAACTAATTGTTTTATAAAGCAGCCTACTTCCCCTACCAATTCAAGCGGTAAAACTACAGGTTATATTCAGTTTTATGGTAAACGTAGTTTTACAGTCACTGCAAAGGTCGGTAGCATTTCGTCAACTTCACCTAGTTACACTGTTACTAGTGCAAACTATTATAATATATTCATGGTAACTTTTTATTATTACCCACAAAGAAGTAAATACAGTTCCATGGCTGCATTCCTTGACGCATGTTATATGGAAGGTTCAGGGGTAGATGACACCGATACTAGCAAAACCTATTTAGATCCTTACACGAACACGACAAAAACCGGTCAGTGGTACTGGGGACGGACAAAAGCTTCTGTCAATTCACCCAGGTGTGCTTCTGGTGTTAAGTGGTTATACCCTAAAAAGTCCATGGCAGTAGATCCGGAATATATTCAAATGCAACCTTATCAAAACCAATGGTACAAAAGGAAGGTCTATTTCAATGGTATCGCCTATGGGTCGGGAGATGATGGAAATAGGATTGCTGAAGACTCGGGTGGATTAATAAGAGGCTATCATGTAGATATTTTTTGCGGTCTGGCTCCTTATGGAACCCAAAGCGCCAATGACAGTTATTTTTCCAGCTTGCATTCAGGCTTGTTGACTGATAACGGACATAAAAGTGCATATGCGTCATATACTGCGACTATAAATTAATTTAAGTTGAGGAGGATAATAATATGTTTAGAAAAATAAAAATGCCTACCGCAATAACAATCCTTATTATTTTATTAAGTGTCTCTCTTTGCGGCTTTGCGGTAGCAAATAATCTGACTACACAGGACATCTCCAGTAATAGCACTTCCAGACTGCCTCAAAAGGCAATTTTTGAGAAGATGGGGATTATATATACTTATAGCTTATCAACTAATAAAATAACACCATTGGCGGATGACGGAAACAAAAAGTACATACCTCGGCTAGCGCCAAACAAGAACTATGTTGCTTTTGCATATGCAAAAGATTACGATAAATTCAATATGTTAAAAGTAGGAATTCTAAACTTAAAAACAAATGAGATCAAAGATATTATTATCGACAATACGTTTACAAATGAGATCATGGATATACAATGGGTAGGTAATAACTCAATAGGAGTTGAGGGACATATAAGTCCTCATATAGCGGAATATTTTACTTATAAAGTAGACGATGGAAGCCTGATAAAAAGATGCCAGGGATCTTTATTCAACTCACTAAAAGATGGAAAATCAATCGTTTATAAAAAGTCTGGCTCTCCATACGATGATAATGCAGAAATAGATACCGTATATATAGATGACACTCCAGTTTACAGAGCAGATAACATTGATACTAAAATAGAAGACATACAGGTTTCACCAAATATCTCAAAATTACTCATTGTTGAAAAAGACAATAAAAATAATAAGAACTTTGTAGTGACAGCCGATTTGGATGCAAGTAAAAACCTTATTTCCAAAAGCCAGAAAGCAAGTGTTAACACTGCCAAAAACAAAAGGTTACTTTTACTTTTTGATGAGGAAGATAATGTATTTCTTGAGAATGGGATAAAATCTACTAAATTAAATAAGGAAAAAGGAACTTGGGAAGATATTTCATCTCCAATAGACAGCAAAATGATTGAAGAAAGCAAGAAAAACTGGGAGAAGTTGAATACCTCATTAAAAGAATATTTTAAAAATGTAGATAACAATGATATAGTATATGTAAGTTCTATCTTCTGGTTCGATTAATTAACAAGCAAAAGAGGCATTTTCTGATTGTTTCTGCACCCTCACGACTTTCAATCAGAAAACGCCTCTTTTTACTTTTTCAACCTGGAAGCATAACCATGCGCAGCTACCAACATATTCCCACTAAGAGAGCTTCAACCTGATCAGGTCTTGCGTCCAAGGTTGTAAGAGCTAAGATTCGTGTAAAAACTCCCAACAAGACATTATTACCATAAGAATCAAGTTTCTATTATATTCTTGTTTCGGGAGGATTTGGGAGAATTGAACAGGCCTCCAAAAATCAACCACGTAGTTTATATATAAGCAACACTCACATGGCTTTATATCAAGCTTTTCAAAAATTAAGTCAAGATAAGTGTCAAGGATGATCCCATTAGGCCCATTCCTTCAAAGGTGGCTAGTTCCGCACCTGGTCAACTCTTAAGAGAATTAAGAGATAGGTCAGATGTAGACAACTAATTTTTCTAAAAAAGAGCTGTTACACTAAAGTGTAGCAGTTCTTTTGCATTTAGTCCAGCTAGTGAAAGTCAATAAGTCAATACACTATTGGGATGGATTTGCGAGGTTCTGTACTAGGTTAAAAATAACTTCTTATTATATAGGGTACAGGAAAAATGTTAATGTCAATATCTCGGTTTAGAACAGTGCTGTGTTTATACTATGCTATTTTTATTTCAAAATTTTTTAAAAAAACTATTACCGGTGATTGCGAAATGCTGTCCAGACATTACGGAATGGGGTCCGAATACGTCCGAAATACACACTCAATAAATGAGATATTATGGTTTATGGCTGTAAAATTCACGAATCATTGCCGTACCCCAGTAAGTTTCATTGAGGAGTGTAAATAATATTGTGTTTTTCGACGTTATGTAAAATTACCATAAGCAACATAAGAACCATGATTTTTGAGGTCCGCTTTTCTTTGCTTCTTTCTTTTCTCGTGAAAAGAAAGGTGTTGATTTACATAACTTACTGGCATAAAACCTGCCTCTAAAAGTTTACACAAAATGATTTACATCCTCTAATTAGAAAAATATTTTTGCCACTTTAAGTATTCCTTGCTTCCATGGCACTCTGTGGGAAATTCCAGTTTGGTTTTGAAATTCTTCTAAATTATCTATATACCACTTATAGTTTCTAAGTAAAGCATCCTTATTTGAATATTTCGGTTTAAAACCTAAGATTTTTTCAGCTTTTTCTATGGACACAAAAGAATCTTCACAGGCTGTCTCATAAACCCATTTATACAAAGGTGACAGCTTAAAAAATTCTAGAAATCTCAATGTAAGTATCATCGGCTTTGCTGGGAAACCCTTAATCTTCTTGCCAAACCCTGCATAATCCAGCACCGCTTGATAATCTTCCCTCATTGTAGTAAACTCTTTTGCACCTATATTAAAAGTATCATTTACCTTATCTTTTGGTCCTTCTGCGGCAAGATATATAGCCTCACATAAATCTTCAACATCTAAAAACTGATATCTGTTTTTTCCGCTCCCTATCATAGGAAAACCTTTTCCATCTTTTGCCCAATCATAAAAAAGAGCAAAAACCCCCAACCTTTCTGGACCTATAAAAGACTTAGGACGTAATATCGGTATACACATACCCTTTTTTCTATATTCAATACAAACTTCTTCAGCTTTTATCTTTGCTTCTCCATAATAGCCTACACCATCAAGTTTATCATCTTCTACTAGAGGATGATGATCTGGGATGCCATAAACAGCCGTTGAAGAAATATGTATTACTCTCTCCACACCCTTAGAAAATGCCGAATCAACTACATTCTTTGTACCATCAATATCCGTTGAAAAAATATCTTCCTTTTTATATAAAGGAAGGGCTGCTGCAGTATGAACTACTATATCCACTTCTTCCATTGCTTGATCCACAGTCTTTCTGTCTCTAATATCACCCTTGACTATTCTAATTTTACCTTTAACATCTTCATAGTCAAACTCTGCAATATCTAAAGATGTTACTTCACAGCCTTTATTTAACAAAAACCTTATAAGGTTTATTCCTAGAAAACCTGCCCCTCCAGTAACTAAATATCTCTTCCCCATGTGTATTAGCTCCTATCCTTTTTTATTTATTAGGTAAGGTTATCTTTATTAGTAACCTAATCAACTTCTAAATATTATTTTACATATATTCCAAAACACATGTCCAGTGCATTAATAGACTTTTTAATAATAATTATTTATATATGATGCAATAAACAGCCTTAAAATATACATCTAGAGAGCTTCAACAAATATTTTAGACGCCTCCTCTGAACGTAATGCAATAACAGCACCTCTAATATTATATGCTACAGGATCTCCAGATGGACTCTTTTGCAATGCTTCTATAACGGTATCATAAATCAAACCTAAATCTAACATTCTCCTTCTTATTATTCCTTCCGAAGTAAGCAATTTTACCCTTGCCTTCTTACCTATAGGCAAATGGTTTAAGGCTATATACTCATCATTCATAACATAATTCTCCAATTGCATATGTGCATTTATTATTAAGGGTTTAGAATAAAACTTTCCTTACAATACTTTATGTATGATTTAAATAATATGTTACCTATCAACATAAAAATAGCCTAAGTTGGTATCTTGATAAAATCGCCAAATAACTCCTTATACCTTCTATTTGCTACAACAGTGCTTATATTTCTTCCCACTGCCACAATAACAAGGGTCATTTCTTCCTATCTTCTTCATAATTTTTGGTGTACTCTTGGTCTGTTGCTGTTTAGTAGGGGTTATTGGAGGATTCTTGGTCAATTCAGAAGGCATGTGTCCACGCAACACCCATTTTCTAGTGTTATTTGATAAAACTCTCAACACCCTCATTAGTTCATTCTTTTCACCTTCATCGCTAAATTCCAATCCACTCTCCTTTAGCATATCCACAATTAAATCCAAAGGAATATCCAATTTGCATGCCCCAAAAACATCATAAATCAAATCAGCTGCTTCACCTTCATCAAATGTATTTTTCTTCTTAATAAATTCCTCAACATTTTTACAATGAGTTGATGACATTGAATTTTCATAATTTGAATAAAATGCTATATCACTTTTCGTCGGCATAAAATAAGGGCATCGGGATGCTTTTTTCAGCATACCTAGGTAATGCTTTTCATCCTTAAGTAAACGTGAAATAACATATCCATTGTCATACCAAAAATCCGCCTGACGCATTTTAACCGCATCAATGTAATCTTTAGCCGTCTCAACATTAATTTTGTCCTTATTGTACATATTCCAAACATCGACAAGCTGCTCAATTCTATACACTCCATATAAATTTGTCAGAGCAAAGGTGTATGAAAAAAGCCTTTGATTAAACTCAACCCTAAGCTTTATTTCCTCCTTGTCTAATTGGTGCAGTAAATTCGACAACTCATTCGGTATAATCGGATATATATGCCCGTCATTATTGAATAAATATACATATCCCAGCCACTTTAAAGTAATATACTGCTCTTTTTCAATATCATCCATTTCTTTATTAGGATTTTGCTTAATTTTATTTAAAAATGCCCATTCAGCTTCGTTCAAATATTCTACATCTTTTAGGAAATTATCCAGCATTTTTGGCATCAACTGATCTACAATTTCAGCATCGGGTGTCCCTTCATCAATTTGTAGTCCATGAGCTTGTGCCAACTCTAAGAGTCTATATCCCCAGTATAATTTCAAGCATTCCTTTAAGCCTGTCTTTATTTCCTCTTCAAAACAATCAAATAAAGCTATTCTATTCATTTATATTCTCCTTTAATCAAATTAAGCGTATTCAACTATGTACCTTTTAAAACCTTTAATTATGTTTTGAGATTTTAATTATTTATTTTTGCAACAAATGCACAAAGTACATATAAAACCGATCACTGCATACTTTTTATTATACAAAATAATCGCATAAAACAAAAGACTTGTTTAGAATTTTAAATATCTAATATAAATTAAGCTAGATGTTTTAAATACTAATAAAGAACAGGCAAACCCATGCTCAATATGTGGTCAATTAAACTCCTATCTTCCACATAATGCACATGGGTTTTCTATTAAAAATTCCATTCTTTTAAAAATCACTATGAGTGCACTCATAAAACTTAAATCTAACAATCACATATTTATATGTTTTTGTAAGTCCATACATTCGTTTTCTAAGTGCACTCATAGGTTTATTATAATATGGGAACAAAAAATATCACTTAATTAATTACTCTCTATTTCGTTGATTTTATAAACTCATCAACAGATTTCTGGCAATCTTCAATTACTCTCTGAATACCTGCAGCTTCAAGGGAAGCCTTTACTCTAGGATAATAAGTGTCGTAATCAACTATTCCTTGAGAAAGCGGCTTCACTTCATTCTGCCCAACTGTTGCTAGTGCTGCCATTTCTGATTTTACATTACTAGAGTCATAAGTCCATCCGACAATTTTCATCGGCTTTGCAATGGCATTGAATTCTGCCATCTTCTGCCACTTGTCAGCACTTTCGCTTACCCATAGGTAATCAAGGAATTGGCTTCCTCCCATTGCCCATTGTGCAAGTCCATAGTAACCAGAGTTATCAGCATTAACTCCGTCAGCAAAGTCAATCTGGTTGTCGCTTACTTTCTTATAGTGCTTGTTTTCTATACCCCAGCTAAGAAGATTTTTAAGCTCTTTGTCTTTAAACAGAAGATTAATGAACATCATTGCTCTTGCTGGATCCTCAGAAGTCCTAGGAATTACCAACTGTGAGTTTGTCAAGTCAAGAGTGGTAGTATAATATTCAATACCTTTCCAAGCATCTGCCTGAACAAGGTCATATCCGTATTGTGCCGCTAATTCTTCCGCTTTACCAGGCTTTAACTGCTCTGTCCAAGCAAATACTTTCTTAGACTTCTTAATTGGAGTTCCATCTTGTAATGTAGCTACGTCTTGATTTATGTATTGTTTTTTATACCAACTGTGGCTTAATTTGAATATTCTTTTTGAAGCTTCTGTTTCAAGTAAATTTATTATCTTAACATCCCCATCAGTTTTTGCGTAACCTACTGGGACATCTACTGAACCAACATTTACATTCCAATCCTGTTGTAAATATGCTTGCTGGTCACCACCTGTAGACAAGAACGGAATTATATCTGGCTCATTTTCCTTAATAGTCTTTAGCCATGGTTCAATATCTTCAGGCTTAGTGATAGAATTTACATCAAAATTATACTTATCAACAAGTTCTTTATTAAAGATAAATCCTCCAGTTCCGTACATATCTTTTGATGTAGGAATAGCGTATAGTTTTCCATTTATAACTGGGGCTTTCAAATATGCTGGATCGATATTGGCAATAATATCCTGACCATGCTCTTGAAGAAGATCATCCAACGGTAACCATGCTTGTTTTGCTACATAATCATTAAATCCCCACCAACTTGGAGAAAACATAATATCTATCTTTTCACCAGAAGTCACGTCCAATTGCTGTTTTTGCTGATAATTATCCCACCAATAATAGTTTAGTTTGATAGTTGCATTAATTTTTTCCTTGAGAATCTTGTTTACTTCTGCTTCTACCAATGCCACATCTTTAACTTGTGGGGCAAGGAAATACGCATTGATTTCATAGGGTTTCAAATTAGAACTTGTGGTACTTCCACCAGGTTCGGTAGTACCTCCAGGTTCATTCGGCTCTTTACCCCCACAGCCTGAAAATAACAAACACAATACTAAACCAGCAGAAATTAAACGTCCTAACTTTTTGATTTTTACCATCATTATACCTCCTTAAGTATGTGTCACGTCTATAAATTGATCAACAGAGGCAAAAACAATCTATTACCAATGTTGAAATCAATACTAAAATCAACCCTTAACCGCACCTATAGTAAGACCCTTTATAAAGTATTTCTGGAAGAATGGATACGCAAATACAATGGGTCCTATCCCTATTATAGCCATAGCCATACGCAATGTCTCGCCAGGTACATTTGCCAAAGCACTTGATGTATTTCCTGATGCTGTTGCCAAAGATGAAGTCAAAAACTGCAGAGAACGTAGAGCTTGATACATAGAATATTGAAGATTGTAGAATTTAGGATTGTTAATAAATAAGAGACAAAGGTACCAATCATTCCAGTAGTTCAACGATGCAAATAATGCTATTGTAGCTATAACGGGCTTAGACATCGGAATAACAATCGTAAAGAATATATTAAACTCACTAGCCCCATCAATTCTAGCCGCTTCTAATACCGAATCAGGTATATTGAGTGAGAAAAAAGTTTTGGTAATCAGCACATAAAACGCATTCATGACAGCTGGCATTACCAACGCAATTAAATTGTTCTTCAAACCCAAGTACTTAGTATAAAGTATATACCACGGTACTAATCCCCCTTGAAATAACATAGTAAAGAATATGAAAAAGGAGAAAAAGTTTCTGTATTTAAAAGACTTCCTAGATATAGGATATGAATACATCATAGTAAATGTCACACAGAAAAATGTACCTACAACACAAGCAAAAATTGTAACACCATAAGCTCTTAACAATTTTTCGATATCATTGAATAAATACCTATATGCATCAAAACTTATCTTGCTTGGGAAAAAAGTGTATCCGTCAATTGCAAGAGCTGTCTGTTCTGTAATAGAAACCATGAAAATTAAAATCAAAGGAGCTACACACAAAACACAATAAATAATGAAAAACGTATTAAGAACTATATTTGTAACCGGTGAAATAGAATTTAATCTTGAAGATGATTGTATTTTTTCTGACTTCATATTTTCCTCCTAAATACGCATAATATATTTTACTAAACAAATAATATATCTTAAAATGCTATAATAGTTAAATTGCATTTAATTTCATTTGTTGAAGTACCAAGCAAATAATCAGCAAAGTAATACAAATTAGAATATTTTATTTTCCTCGCTGATTTTACCCACAATCCAATTTGCACATAGCACCGTAAAGAACCCTACAATTGATTGATATAACCCTGCAGCAGAGGACATACCTATATCTCCAGTAAAGATCAAAGCCTTATATATGTACGTGTCTAGAACTTCTGTTGTAGGTGCTAAAAGCCCTTGTTGCATCGTAACCTGATAAAAAAGACCGAAATCAGACCTGAAGATATTACCAAGGTTGATGATGGTAGTTACAATCATAAAAGGAACTAGAAACGGAATTGTAATATACCATATCTGTTGCAACTTGCCCGCACCATCTAATATGGCAGCTTCATAATATTCTTGGTCAATACCTGTGATTCCAGCTAAATAGATAACTATACCGTAACCAATATTCTTCCAAAGATTAACCAAAACCAATATAACTGGCCAATACTGTGGCGAAGCATACCAATCTATTGTATTAATATTTAGCACTCTAGCGATTGTTTTGTTGAAAAATCCATTAGGATCTAGGACTGCAAGTGCAAGATACGCCACTACTACCCATGAAAGAAAATAAGGTAAAAATATTATAGACTGATACAACTTAGCAGCAAACTTGCTTCTCAATTCATTGAGAGCTAATGCAAATAATACCGCAAAAATTAATCCTAGTAAAATAAAAGCTAAATTATATAATATAGTATTTCGTGTTATCTGCCATGCTGCATTAGACATAAAAAGAAACTTGAAATTCTTCAAACCTGCCCATGGGCTTTTAATGAAGCCATCAGCATAGTTAAAATCCTTAAAGGCAATGACAACACCGATCATAGGTAAATAGTAGTTGATGAAAATCAGAATAAATGGCGGTAACAACATCAGAAATAGGGCTTTGTTTGTTACCAATTCTTTAAGAAAACTCGATTTTTTCCATAAGCTCTTTTTTTCCATTTGGATGCTTATATCCGGTGTAGTGTTCGTACTTGTTGACATATTCTAATCACCTCACGAAGTATTTAAAAAAGATTTCTTCAAAAAATACTCTTGCAACGCTCATTTCATAAAGTACATCAAATTCTATTTTTGAATTGATAATTGCAAAGCTTTTTTGAAATTACCTAATTAAAAACCAATATACAAATTCACATAATATCCATTGAACATTGCACCAAAAATCGTTTATTTCCTTTTAGCTATATAGAAAAAACCATTTAATTGAAAAAAGCTATACTCCCTAGTATGTTATATCTCAGCAATACATATTTTATCTATCTATTATGTACTTGTTTATATTGTCTCTTTTTTATCCTAAAAGCTCTTTATCTCTTTAAAGAAACCGGTTTAGTAAATCATTTGAGTAAATGGTATCATAATTCTAATGCAAACGCAATAATTTTTTTACATAAACTTTTTTCTGTATACTTAATTTTCGAAAATTATAGCAGTAATAATTATTAGCAATATTACGCATATTGTACAAATGGCATTAAGAGTCCTCACTATGAAAAGATACTTGCACTGTTTTCGCACATTAAGTAGTGCTTCAATTGACTCAAATAATGCATATATGATAAAATATATATATATTTAAAATTATATGTGAACTTCACTCCTAATAGAATCTTATTGACATTATCTTATATATATCTTGTTTTTTTTATTGTTATAATTCTATATTTGCTTTTTGATCCTATTGAAATAGAAGAGCTCATCTAAAAGTACTTAGGAGGTATCTTTTGCAATGGATTATTCAAAGGATGACTACGTGAAAAGGTATGAACCCTTTTGGGGCAGTTGGTACATAGAGAAATTTGTTGGTCAAGGCAGTTTTGGAAAAGTCTATAAGATATTCAAAGAAGAATGGGGCTATAAATATGAGTCCGCCTTAAAGCTCATGAGCATTCCCACTAAAGAACAGTACAGCGAGGCCATATCAACTCTAGGAAATGACGAAAACCTACTAAAGCATTATTTTGAAGATGCTGTAAAAAGTATTACAAATGAAATTGTTATGCTTTATAACCTTAGGGGAAACAGTAATATAGTAAGTTATGAAGATCATACTGTAGAAAAACATCCAGACAAAATCGCATGGGATATTTTGATAAGGATGGAATTTCTTACACCCCTTAATAAATATATTGAAGAAAAAGATTTATCTATAGATGATGTTGTAAATATCGGTCTAGATATATGTGCTGCTCTAGAGCTGTGTTCGAAAAAGAACATTGTTCATAGAGATATAAAGGATGAAAATATATTTGTATCACAAGACAAACGCTATAAGTTGGGTGATTTTGGAATCGCACGAGAACTGTCAAAAGGCTATTCTGCCTCAATTCGCGGCACTCCCCTATATATGGCTCCTGAAGTATATAAGGGTGAAACTTATGATACAAGGTCTGACCTATATTCTTTAGGCATTTTACTTTATAAACTCCTAAATAATGGTAGGTATCCTTTTATGCCACCTTTCCCAACCGAGCTTCGTATAAAAGACAGAGAAATTGCTGTAGAAAAACGCCTACTCGGTGAAACTATGCTACCCCCATGCACTGCACACCCAAAACTAGGCAATATTATACTTAAACTATGTGAATACAAGCCTTCTGATAGATTTGTATCCCCTGAGGAAGTTAAAAGGGCTTTAATAGAGGCATGCTCTGATATGTCCTACATTGACAGGCAAAAGATTGTCCTGCCAAAGAAAAAAGTAAACTCACCAAAAACTATGAGTATTGTTCCTGAAACCGTAATATTAAATAACACAGATATTAGCAAACACACACATATATCCGGCAACATTGTAAACGGAAGTCTCGTCTGTTCAATGGAGGAATGGATATACCTATCGTGTCCTAACCAAAAACACAATTTATATAAAATCAACCCTGACAAAACCCAAATAATAAAGCTAACTTCCGATGAAACATGGTTTATCAATATAGTGGATAAATCGATCTATTACTGCAACTCCTCTGATAATGATCATATTTATCGTATTAATATAGATGGAAGCCATAGAAAAAAAGTTATAGCTGACAGCTCTTTGTATTTAAATGTGGAACAGAATTGGATTTATTATTGTAATGAATCTGACGGTTACAGCATATACAAAGCTAAAACTGATGGGACAGAAAAGATTAAATTGCTCAATGACGAAGCATATAATTTAAGCTTATACCATGAGTTCCTATACTATTGCAATAAAAGCGATAAGGGTAGGCTTTATAGAATAAATACTTGCGGAGGAGAAAAAACAAAAATTTCAAATGACGAAGCAAGCTATTTTTGCATAGCCGATGGTTGGATATTTTTCTGCAACAAAAGTGACCATATGAAACTCTACAAAATAAATACTTCCGGAACAAAAACAGTGATGATCTGTGAGGATACTTCAAGTAATATAAACATCTATAAGGATTGGATCTATTATTGTAATAAAAACGATATGAGTAAACTATATAGAATACGTAGCGACGGATCTGATAAAGAAAAACTCAATGATGATTATACTGATTTTATCACTGTGGTGGATGATTGGATCTATTACTGTAACAAAACCGATAATAACAGGATTTACAAAATCTGCCCAAATGGTCTTAATAGAACTCAAATTCTAGTGGAGGGAAATGTTGATGACGAATGGATTTACATCTAAAGGTGGTGTGGTATGGGTATAATGCTTAAAATTGACGCTTCCGTTATGACAACTAAAGGAAAGGTCCTAAATAAAAATGAAGATAATTTTTATTTTAATGGTGCTTTTATGAAAAAAGACTCTATTACCAGTCCTCTATGTTTTTCGACAATAACTTCCGCCCAACAATTCATCTTTGCTGTTTGTGACGGTATGGGCGGTGAGCAATTTGGAGAACAAGCAGCTTTTTTTGCTGTTCAAGCTCTAGATGAATTCTATAAAAGCAGCTTTCCAACTAGCACATCATTATCAGAGCTAAAAGAATCTATAGATAAGCATATAAAAATAGCTAATAAACTAATATATGAACAAGCATTATCTTTAGGAAAAAGAATGGGCACCACTTTGACATCTATTGTATTTTGTGGCAACAAAACAATGACCCTAAATATTGGAGATAGTAGAGTATACCTATTACGTGGTTCAAAGCTGACAGAACTCACAACGGATCATACTGAGGCTCAACGACTTATACGTCTCGGAGTTTTAAACAGCCATACCGCTAGATTTCATAAAAGCAAAAACATACTCACTAGATATCTAGGCACAGACCCTTCCCTCGGTACAATGGAGGCAGATTACTCCGATGAATTAAACGTTTTAACAGGAGATACCTATCTTGTCTGTAGTGATGGGCTTTCAGACTTTATAAACAACGAAGAAATAAAATTCCATCTAGCCATAAACGACACTAGTACTACTATATGTAAAGACCTGATTGATTTAGCACTAGGCAATTTAGGAACAGACAATATTACAGCTTGTGTAATCAAAATACTTGATATTGTGTAAAGCCATTATTAACCTTATTTTAAGTACTTCCTGAAGTTAATAACTTCGGTTTTTAATACAAACTGTTGATATGCCTTCTTTTCCAATAGGGCATTTCTTAATCGCTTTTCCAATAAAGCCATGTTATCACTTATAGTACCGTCACCTTTAAATAAAAACACCTTTGTATCATCTTCACTCAAGAGATAGTTTATTTTACCAGCTGCTTTTAAAAATCTTAATGCGGATTTTATGAGGCTCTCCTCCACACCAAGTTTAATTGCGATAGCTTCAACATCTCCATTTCCCATATCCTTTGTCACTGTGTGCTTTATAACACCTAAAAGATTTGTGACAAAGCCTCTAAATGAGTAATCGGGCATAATACTAAAATTAATAATAATATTATGAGGATTACTCAAAGCTACAATTTCCCTAAAAATCTCTGTATTAGGAGGTGGAGATAATAACACTAGGCTATCAGCCTTTGTAATAGTAAAGCGATTAACAGTTTTAGCTAGAGAACATTTCGAACTTAAACCTTCATAGAAAAATAGGGCTTTTTCATATTTTTGTCCTAAAATATTAAGACCTATACCCCTTTCATCGATAATATCCCCACGAAATACCTTTTGTATCTCTCCTGTTCCTTCAAGCATATGTACCAAAGTCAGCTGAATACTAGAATTACCCCTATAAGTATTTTTGCTTATCTTGTAGATAACATCAAAAACTTTGCCCTGAAGCGATTTATCCTCACCAAACCACTTGACTGCAGAAACCCTTGTATTATTCTTCCCCTCTAATATCATTATGTGATGGTTCTTTTCAGTCTTTCTGTCACTTAAAACATTTAAACCATAGGATACAAAAAGCGGTGCCTCAAAACCTTCACCATACGGACCTGCTGTAAGTAGTCTTTCATAAAATTCCATAGTTATGCTATCAATTTCAAGCTCTAAATCTACATCAACACTTATTGTATCACTGACGAAGTGTTTCTTTTCCGCAAGAAATTCGATTTCACTAACAAAGTCCTGAAGATTCTCTTTCATAAGAGAAAGTCCAGCTGCCTGGGAATGACCTCCATATTTTAAAAGCTTACCGCTGCATTCCTTAATTAGTTCATATATGTTTATCTCCTCAACAGACCGTGCAGAACCAACAACCGTTTTGCCATCCTCTTTGAGGGATAAGAGAATTGCCGGTTTTCTATATACCTCACATACCCTGCCTGCTGCAATCCCGATAATTCCATGATGCCAAAAATCACTGTAGAGCACTAACACTGTCTTGTTTTTCTTTTTTGTCTCCACCTGTTCTATTGCCTGATCTATAATTTCCTGTTGAACCCTTTTGCGCTCTATATTAAGATAATCTATCTTTTGAGCCATTTCACCTGCATTATAAGGGTCTTTACAAAGCATTAATTCTACGGGAAGCCTTGCCGATTCCATTCTACCTGCTGCGTTAATTCTAGGTGCTATCTGGAAAGCAATATCCTCTTCAGTGCTGAGTTCACTAGTCTTGCTTGCTATCTCTAATAATTTTACCAGCCCTTCCCTTTTTGTATTAAACAATTTAGGAATTGCTTTTTTAAGTAAATATCTATTTTCTCCATTAAGGCTTACTACGTCTGCAATAAGCGATAGAGCAAGCATATCTAAATAGTCTTCCGACTTTTCCTCAAGACCTTTACTCTTTAAAAGGGCAAGGCATAAAAAATACGCCATTGCACACCCTGAGATATTTCTTGCCTTGTGCCCCTCTTGAAGAAGCTTTGGGTTTAATATCACATCTGCATTTGGAAGCTCGGATGGAATATTGTGATGGTCAGTAAGTATTATATCCATATTCAATTCTTTTGCACGGTTTATCTCATTTATATTGGATATTCCACAGTCACAGGTAATAATTAAAGAAACCCCTTCCCTTGCAAGTCTCTCTATAACCTCTAAATTCATGCCATACCCTTCTGTAAAACGATCAGGAACATGGTATATCACCTTTTCTAAAAATAAGCTTAAGCATTCCACAAGTATAACCGTACTAGTCACACCATCAACATCATAATCACCGTACACACATACTTTCTCACCTTTGTCAGCAGCTTCGAGTATCCTGTAAACGGCCCTTTGTATGCCTTCAAACTCATTTACCTCTGTGGGATTATAGTATTCATCCTTTAGCATTTGACGTACTGTATCTGGGTTTTTGTAACCCCTATTGTAGAAAATTCTTGCAATGAGTTCATCCCCATCAGCAACTTCTATAAGCTCTTTAGGTATATTTACATCCTTATTCAATAAATTTATATCAATCCTCACCTAAGTCAACTCCTCAATGCTTTCCCATTCAAGCTCGTCTAAAAAATCTTCATCTTCCTCAAGAACCTTAAAATCTATCCTTTGGTTATTACAAAACCAGTTAAATTCACAGTATTTACAGCTTTTTTCATATAAGGCCTTATCAAATGTAGAAAAATCGTATTGAAGTATTCCTCTGATTTTATTTTGTAAAAGTTCTCTGTATGTATTATGCTTTTCATCGCTGTATCTTATTTCCGTCAACACTTCCGGAGGGTCAGGCTGCCAATAATACATGGTGATATTCTCGCAATTAATGTCCCTTCCTGTAATTCTCTCGCTTTGCTCCTTTAGCACAAAAAGATACACTATGGATTGAAGACTTTTATTATATTTATTTGCCCTTATTTCCTTTTGCTCAAGTTTGTTTTTCTTGCCATGAGTTTTCCAATCCCAAATTTCAATTTTATCTTGATCAACTATCACAAGGTCAAAATTAGCCTCTAGCCTCAAAAGCCCTTTTGCAATCCTCAGCTTATACTCGGGAAGGTATTTACGACCATCCTCTTTTTTAAACTTATTTTTAAGGCTATTTATCCAACTATCAAGTTCATCAAACCCCTCTGTTTTCTCGCTTAACCCCGTATCTATACCAAGGAAATATCTGTGAGCTAGAAGGTGGAAATTGTTCCCCATTTCAAGCCGTTTCTTTATTTCTTCGTCAGGGAAGTTTTCCCACTTAAGATTCTCAAGATATCTCTTTTTAAACTTTAAAGGGCACCTTTCATAGGTTGCTAACGACTGCTGTGTAAATAAAAAATATTGCGCAAATCTTAAATCCTTCATCATAATAACTCCTATTCTATGAACTTATCGCCCTATCGGGCGGACTTTCAAAATGCAAATTCCTATACTATTAAATTAGGCACTTTCAAGAAATATAAAACAACCATAATTACATTAGCTGATTTTTTGTGTGTCCAATATAATTTCTGAGTTCTAGAATATATTTAGATGGCAATGTTTCATTCCTTTTTCCCTTATTTGCCTCAAAAGAGGTCAAAAACAAGTACTCCTTTGCCCTAGTTATACCTACATATAATAGCCTTGCTCTTTCAGATATAGTCTCGATTTTCGACTGCACTATAGAATCCCCTCCGGTTTTTCCATCTAATAACCTCTCTAAATCGGCTTTTATAATCGCTTGAGGGTTCTTAAACTCCTCCTTTAGATACCAATACTCCCCAACAAACTTGTCATCAAGACTAACAGGAAAATCACCGTTGGTAATACTTGTAAGAAACACAATGTCCCATTCAAGCCCTTTTGATTTATGATATGTAGCCAATGTAACTACGCCCGGTTTAGGTTCATACCCTTTCAAGTCCCACACGATACCTGCAAAAAAGTTAAATATGTTTTTAGGACTCAAAAGCTCTAAAGCCAAATCTGCCAATTTCCAACGAGGATCTTGACTCATAAGGTATCTAACATCACCGGCCACCTTCTGAGCTATTGCCCTCTCTTCCTTTTCAAATCTCAACTTCTCAGATATAAAAAGTATCAACTTCTCTACAATAGTGTTAGGGAACTCCAAAAGCTCTCTTACTATTTCTAGTTTATCGGTAAAATCAGTCCATATATCACTAATTATCAAATCCTTAGGTATATCATTTCTCTCAATTTCACCACCGATTGGATATAGCAGTTTCTCAACGGGATACATTTTTAAAAAACCATTTAATTTTACTTTCTGCCCAACAATTTTCTTCTCTTCATCAGGTTCTCCTTCAACCAAGCCGCTGTCATAGGAATCTAGAAGAAAGCATTCATTCATCATATCAAAGAATTTCTGTCCGTTTTCCGGTTGGGCTATAAAATCTATGATCCTGCCCAACTTTCTTACGGTTTTATTTTTTTCTCCCGATGTATTATCCAGTTGTTCATAGGGTACATGTCTTGCTTCTAAAAACTTTATAATTGCATTCATTCTCCATGATGTCGGAACAAGTATTGCAATAGTCTTATCGGGATATTTCTTTGCCATTTCCTGGGCTTTCACTACCACAGTACGGGCTTCATCCTCCCAGGATTTAAATATGCCCACCTTAATACCATACTCGTCTATTTTAGGGTTTGGTCTTATATCATCCTCTCCGACGGGTTCTATAAACTGGGGCAGGAGGCTTTCCTTGCACTCAGGCACTGGATGCTTTTCCCTTACATACTCAACAAAATAGTTGGCAAGATTTATTATGTCAACAGTATTTCTGCTGGACTGTGTAATTTTGTATACCGTTGTTAAGGGATTTTCGCAAAAACTTTTAAACAAAGTAAAATCACTATTACTAAAACTTCCGCATATTGCCTGATTACTGTCTCCAACCCTCAACAAGTTACCGTTTGATATCAGCTCTAGTATTTCGCTCTGTATAAGGTTTGAGTCCTGTGCCTCATCCTCGCACACAAAAGTATACTTTTTTTGATACTTTTCAAGCAAAAGTTCATCCTCTTTGAGCATTTTCTTAGCATTATAAAGCATATCATCAAAGTCTAAAAAACCTCCAATTTTAAGCTTCCTGTCGTATATTTCGTATATTTCACTTGCCCAAGATAATATTGAATCTTCCCTGAGATTCTTGCAAAGCTCCATTGCCTCTCTAGCTCCAATACCCCTACATTTAAAATCCCCGATGGCAGAGAGCATAATATTACACAGCTTATCCTGCCAGTTTTTGTAGGTATCACTTATCCTATTTGCATTCAGGTTTGCTTCATCTAAATAAAGCTTAAATTTTCTCTCATTATGTCTCTTCCAATCGTCGATACTGCTAGAAATCAGATGAGTTTTTGATACACCGTCTATTATGGTAAACTCTTCATTAGTTATCACAAGGTCAGGCTTTTCTTTTATTATCTGAAGACATAATCCGTGGATGGTGGAGACAAAATAATCCTTACCGCTTATAATTCCTCTGTTTTTAAGCTCTGCAGCTATACGCTGCTTAAAATTATTAACAGCACTATTCATATAAGTAACAATAAGGATCTTACCTGGTTTGTGAAGTTTGTTTGCAATCATCTCAACAGCCCAAAGCGAAAGGCAGTGTGTCTTACCACCTCCTGGAATTGCAGGAATAGCACAGTATCCGCTTCTGTATTGCTCTACGAGTTCTCTTTGACCTTTTCTAAGTCCCATTCTTATCCTCCACGAAAATACAGTTCTTAAATTTCTACGACATTATTTCATCAAAGTAATCCGCTAAAATCCCATCATTTTCATATCCATTAGCCGACAGCATAGACTCAAAAGTAATAAGCTTATCGCTACACCTCTTGAAAAGAGCTCTCATAAGTGTAGCTAAATAGTGTTTCTGGTTTTTCTCCTCAAGCTCCTCGGTATAAACTCCGTTTTCGTCCCAAGTCTTTGTGAGTACATGCAGGTTTGTAATCTCCTTAATACTGCGTGGAGTCCAATTGTCGCTGCTAAGGCTAGTGATTATAGTAACCTTACTCTTTAATGAACTTGCTAAATAGGGCACCGGTGTAGAAATAAGCACAAAATCTCCACTGAGCTTCTCTTCAAGTTCAAAAATACTTTCCGCAGATTTAATCCCACGCCTCACAACCTCTAAAAAATCTTTGCTCGCATTTCTTTTAAACCTTGATACTACTTCAACAAAAGTCTGAGCACTGTCAATAAGATTCTTTGCTTCTAAAATATCCTTCTGGGATACTTCCTTTGATATAAGTATTTCCAAGAAAACTTTCTGGAAAAATTCATTTATTTTAAGAGGCTTCGGTCTTGCCTTGTATTCACTTATCCAGTTTCTTATGTATTCATACTTTTCTATATTGTAATATCCTATTCTCTCAACTAGTCCCGGAAACTCAATATCGGGAAACTGTGCAAAAGGTCTTTGACTTACAATCTCGCCAGCTAGAATTGAACTTCTTACAGGGTCAATTTTAAGTACCATCCTAAGTAGTGCTCTTACATCATCCCTATTGGGCATTGACCCATAAGTAGGATGACACAACTGAGCTAAGGTTATAAGTGCCTGTGAAAATGGGTTATCAATAAGTCTACTTTTTCTTGCAAGATTTTTAACTTCATACCCATGCCTTTCAAGAATTCGGGCAATTACAAACTCGGTAACCGGATCAGCATAACTCGATATTACAACTATATCCGAAGGATTATAACCTTCCTTACTTATCAAATGTACTATTCTCTCGGCAACATTCTCTAACATCTCACTTCTCAATTCAAAGGGTGAATTCCTTTCTATATAAGCCCCAACATTACACTTGTTTCCTTTAAGGTTTTCTATATTGTCAAACAGCATGTCTGAAAACTCGACCATATAATCTTGACAAGTATAGGATTTGCCCATTTCAATCTTATCCATTTTATCTAGCAATACCGACTTTACATATTTATGATTACTCCCAAAAGCTTCTCCAAAACCACCCTCGTGGTTATAAGCTAAAAGGCAGCTTTTAAGATTTGGCAGGAGAAAATCAATAAAATCAGCTTCGGTTGGTACACACTCTTCAATATTATCTACAATAAGATGCTCAATCCTTAGGTACAAACTGTCAGTATATGATTTGTCCTTCAAAAGATAATTGTTGTACAGGTCAACCGCCATGCCAAAATCAAATATTCCAAGCTCTAAGCACCTTTTTCTGTAGGCCGCTAAAATATCATCGGCTTCCCTATAAATCTGCTTTCTTAAGTCATCCTTATTTTCTAGAGCATTATAAAGCCTGTCCCCAATCTTGTTGTACGGGATATCCGATATAGCCGCTTTTACAAGGTTACCCGTAAGATCAATAGCAAGTCTGTCGGTATAGGAAGTAACCCCTGCAAACGCCCCTTCATGCTGCCTCCTCCATTCAATTACAGTAGCAACAAGAAACTGAGCCGCCTCAAAGGTAAGGAAAACCGGTTTTATGTCTTTGTTTACTATTTCCTTGCACTTTTTTGCAATAATAGGATAGTAGGTTTTGATTTCGCTTTGAATAAAGCCGTAATATGAAGTTCTTAAAACCGCACCTGAACCTTCAAGCACAGTTTTAGTCCTCCACTCTAATGACTGGGTCCTATTTAGAAGCAATATCAATATCTTCTCGCTAGGCACCTTTAGCTTATCCACCATATACCTGTATCTTTCTAGCAGTATTGTAGATTTTCCACTTCCTGTAGGCCCTCTGAGAATGTACTTTGAGTTATGTGAAGGCATTTCAATTATCTTCCGAGAATCATCATCAAAAATAATGGTATATCCCTCCAAAATAGTTCTTGAGTATATTATACCATTATGGGATTATTAATGAATATTTATAATTGACTTTTTATAAAAAATAAGGTAACTAGTACTTCTAACAATAAAATTGCCGGAATACCAAGCATAAAGTACCAATGTTTTGTCTTATGCTTGAAAAAAAGCATTCCCGCATACACACCAGCTGCTCCTCCTAAAACAGCTACTGTAAAAAACGCCTTCTCAGGAATCCTCCAGAGTCTTTTTTTGGCTTTATGCTTATCTATACCCATTAATATAAAACCAAAAATATTAACCAGAAGCACAAAAGCTAATATCACATATAAGAACACATTCAAATCTCCTTTTCCATAGTAACTAGAAATACCTGTTTTACTTCTTGCAAAGGTCCTCTAAGAATCAACTTATACAATACTAAATCATGGACCTTCTAGTCTTATTTAAAACACAAGAACATTATATTGCTATGTAAAAAAAATTAAAATTATATTTTTGAAAGGGCTATTACAAAGCTCTTTTTAAATCACCTAATTATAACTATATATTTTTTTAACATAAATATCAAATACGCTAAACAAAAAATCATCGAATAATTATCTGAATCCCGTTGTACTTAATTTACTATTTATGTGATTTCAAAAAACAACTGGTCAATGGGTGATTCAATCTTCTCTAACAAATTCAATAAGTAGTTAAAACAAGAAATGATTTATTGCCCAATAAGCACAAAAATACCCCGGCAATTTTGCCGGGATATTTGTTAGGGGGTTAAAATGTATTTTGTGAGGTCATTTAAATTATTAACCTTTTATGAAATAAATATACGTAAATAATTTATTTTTATTAAGGTCGTTTTAAATAATTTTACAATTGTCATCTTTATACTAAATTAGAATCAATTTTCCAAAGCCAATTAAAAGAATTGTTTCTTTTAATTGTGTAAATCTTCTAGAAGAGTAGTATATCATTGATCATTCTTTAGCATTTTATAAATATCGTCTAACTTCTTCTTGTTTCCAAAATCAAACCAATCAACAGTATTTTTTGTTTCCTCTAGTGCTTCAAATACATCTTTTCCGTTCATATTTGTCACATTGACAGGCACACTATAATCCAGTAAAAGCTTAACAGCGTCAGCATCACCTATTCTTATTGCAGTAAATATAGGCGAATCACCTTCTATATTATTTAGCTTGTTTACATATATACCTTTCTTTAAAACATATTCTGCAACCTCAAGTCTTTTGGTCAATATTGCCCTATCAATAACCCCAAGAGCAATTTTATCATCAGATTTATCATAATTATCAACAACATGCTTTATTGTATCTGTATCACAATTATCCAATAAATATATAATTCCTAAAACATTCTCTTCATCGCCTATAATTCCACCTTTTTGGTATATATAATCGGCCATTTTTGTATCAGAATTTATTAGTGAATGTTTAAATGCCGAATTAAGATAGTTTATGTCTTTATATTTTTCATTGAGGAAATCTAACAGTCGGTAATTTTTTGTATAAACAGCTGCTCCAAAAAAGGTCTTTATATTATCAGCTTTATCTAAATCAGTATTATCAGCTGCAATTTTCACAAGTTTCTCTATTATATCCTTATCTGCTTTCACCATTTCACTTCTAACTAAAGCAAACGCAAAATTTGCTATAGAAAGATCTGCACCTCTTTCAATAAGCATTAAAGCTATAGAATATTTATGTCCAGACAATGCTGTTTGAATTGTTGACTCTTTAAAGATGTCTTTATCATTAATATCTACACCTGCATCAATCAACAAGCTTACAATTTCTTCATTACCAACTTTTATCGCCAAAATTAAAGGTGTATATCCTTTAGCCGATAAAGCATCAACATCTGTATACTTTAGAATAGTCTTAACTGCACTCACATTTTCCTTATAAACCGCACTGCACAATGCAACATAAATCTCATCTAGGTTTGTTCCCTTTTGTAACTTTTGTTCGAGTTTTTCCATATTCCCGGATTTGATATAATCAATCATATCTTCAGAAATTTTAGAGCATACAACTGAACCGGAAATTGATATAAAATATATTATTGCTAAAACAATAGCAAGTTTTTTCATATTAGTCATCTCCTATTAATTCTTTTTGGTCTTAAATATGGTTTCCTACTCATTCCTCCGATTATACTTAACTATAATCTTACCCATAAGGAAGTATAGTGGAATGGGAAGGACGAAATAAAACAAAACAACTAAATCCAGTCTGTAAAACGCACCATCAAATATCCCTGCAAATAATGTATGAAGCAAATATCCAGTATAATAAGCCAGTACTATTTTATATATTTTATTTACTCCATTAACGGTTGTTATTCGTCCGTTTATCTCCGATTTTGACTTGCTGAAAAGCTTAATAGAAAGCTTGAATAATACTATTAATGACACTATGTAAAAAGCCAACCCAATACATTTAAGGTGATATTCATAATTGACTAAAATCATTAGTTCATCAATTGGATTTTGTTTTAAATATTTAATTGTATCGGCATCTACAAGAGGATTAATATTTAGAATATAGGTGATAAAAATAAATATACTGTTCATAACCTTTTCTGTATTGACTATAATTGAAGGAACTAAGTACCTTCCCTGATAAAAGCTATATATGTTATGTATTATATGTACAAAACTATAGGGGATTGCTATAAACAACGCACTAATAAAGCTACCTAAAAAAACTGTCCCATTAATTGCTTGAATCATAATAAAAAATCCAAACACACATAGCAAAAACATAAGGTTAAAAGTAATACTGAATGTTACAAAGCCTATTTTATCAAGCCAACAGTTGTTCACTATTAGTATCATATTTAGTATTACATATACAGAAGAAAAGGGAATCAAAAGATTATATGCACCTACAAACCATTTACTTAGAATTATTTCTTTTCTGGTAAAAGGCATACTTGCCGCTAAGGAATAACTTGAAAGATTTCTATCAAAGGAAAACATAATAGAAGTCATAATTAGCAGCATAGCCACTACTATCCAAGTTCCTATATTGAAACCGAATTCATTTACAATCAAATCACCATAAGAATCTCCACTAATGTTAATGAGCATGCTAAATAACAAAACAATAAAAATTATTGGCATAAACCACTTTGTATATTTCCAATCTCTATAAATAAGTGCTTTATTTATTGATTTCATCTTTATACCCCCTTGCCATATGAATAAACAAATATTTCTTCAAGACTCAAATCCACTTCTTCTACCAGCGATGCTCCGTGTTCTTTCAATTTTTCTTCAAATTTCTCAGAATAGTCTTTTACTATAATGTAATAAACACTTCCCACATTCTTAACTTCAAGTATTTCATCTCCAAAAGCTTCCCTTGTAAATCCGTTTTTAAATATAACTTGAAGCTTTGTTACCTTTTGCTTTATAGCATCAACCGAGCCATCATACTGTATTTCCCCACTATTTATAATTGCTATACTGTCGCATATTTGCTCCACATCTGCAAGATTATGAGTGGATATTAAAACCGTTGTTTTTCTTGCCGATACTTCATCAAGGATTATTTCAACAAACTTTCTCTTTGCAACAGGATCAAGTCCAGAAGTCGGTTCGTCCATCATAAGAAATTCAGGATATATTGAAAGATTAAGTGCTAGCATTAATTTTGCTTTATTTCCCTTTGAGAGACTTGATATTCTCTTACTTTTTGAAATTTGGAGAGTACTGTTTATTTCATCAAACCTTTTTTCGTCAAACTTGTCATAAGCTAATTTATAAAATTCTATAATTTCTCTTACTTTAAAGCTTTCATAATAGTTACAAAAGTCTGGAACATACCCTATTCGCTTTTTTACTTCCTTGTTGTCAAATACAGGCATATCGTCATATTTCACTGTCCCTAAGTCTTCTTGCCACACTCCTGTCAGTATTTTAATGAGAGTTGTCTTACCGGCACCGTTCGGACCAATAAGTCCTAATATGCTGCCTTCTTTGATGTTCAGGTTTATATCATTAAGTATTTTAGTGCCTTCTATTTCTTTGCAAACCCCACAAACATTTATCATAATCCTCACTACCTTTCAATATCCTTATATATTCCATTGATTATTTCAGCCAACTGTTTTTGTCCAATCCCCATACAATGGGCTTCAACTATAGCATCCTTTAAAACATCTCTGAGTTTTCGGAATCTGTCTTCGTCTACCTTAGGTTTATAATCCAACGAAACATAAGTGCCTTTACCTGAAATGGTTTCAATCAGCTTTTGACGTTCAAGTTCTGCATATGCTTTGCTGACAGTGTTCGGATTAATTGTTAGCATTTTTGACAACTCCCTTATTGAGGGCATTTTGTCTCCAGGACTCAAGCCTCCCATTATTATGTTTTCTTTAATTTTGTAAACCACTTGTTCAAATATAGGTTTACTGCTTCTTGCATCAATATTAATCATTTTATCAACCCATTTTCAATGTATTAAGTGTACTATCTGCTATAGTACACTTAATACTATATCATATGACCTATAAATTGTAAATAGGGAAAAGTTTTTTTCCGTTTTATTGATAGGGTCTTTTTAGCATAGGATTTCACATATCATAGGTGTTTTTGTGATTTTTTTGCATACAAAAAGAACCGGATTACATTTCCGATTCTATTATATGTATTAGAATAATCTATTCTCTTGTCAATTACTTAATTTTTTCTTTTGAAATATAAACTACCCAACGTTACCAATGTCTTTTTGTATTTCATCAATCTTTCTTTCATGCTGCTTATAGCCATCAAACAAAGATTCTAGCTTTTTGCCATAACTGTGCTCCATCCCAAGAACATCTTTTTTCAAATCCTTTACTTCGCTTTCGAGATTGTCAAAACGCTTATTAGTCTCTTTACGGAACTCTGTAAACTCACTATACATTCTTTCAAGCAGCTCAAACGTTTTATCCTCCATTGAATCCTTCCTCCTGTGTATTAACTTAGATTACATAATATCATATAATCCACTCAAATTGGAAGATGTTTTGAAAAAAATAATAAATGTATAAATTGCTTGATATTAATTGCTGCTTTATTACAGGTGTTATGCACTTGGTGTAAGTTGATGCCAAAAAACATTTTTAACGAAATATTGAAAAACACTATTCTGTATGTCAAAAATATAATGGTACCATAAAATCAGACAGACAAAGCGGCAAAAATAAGTTAGAATAAGACTATGGAAAAGAGACGAAATTTTACACCTGAAAAAAAGCGAAAATTGTTATTGAGGTCTTAAAGGAAGATCGTACACTGAATGAAATTGCAACGGAATATGAAATCCAGCCGAACCAAATAAGTCGCTGGAAATCGGAATTTTTGAGCAATGCTGGCAGAGTATTTAGTAAACAAAACGATGAATTAGAGAAGGTCAAACAGTCGTTTGATAAGGAGAAAGACGAACTTCTTAGGCAAATAGGTCAACTCTCATATGAGGTCACCTGGCTTAAAAAAATCTGGCCGACTCTAAATCCAGAAAAGATCGCATAAATATGATAGACAGAAGCGAAAAGCTTAGCATTAAAAAAACCTTTCTAAAACATACAAAATAAACTGAAATTGTAACAAAGTATTTGCATTTAACCCCTACTTTCTATATTAAATAAAGTATCCAAGCATGTTTTCATAAAATTCTCTATGCTAAATTATCTGACAAGCACACTTTATATTGTATTCTAACAAGATAAATATGTAAAGATAGGTAATTATGTATATATTACACCTAAATACAGCATGGTATCATTATATCCCTTATTGTACATATCTTTAGCCCTTTCTCAAACAATACTGCTTATTTTCCACCCCCAAAAAAGTCTTTTGTAGATAAACTGTCTTTTTTTGCTGAGATGAAATGTTAAACGAAACAATTGGTTCTATTGCCTCCTTTCCTCTTATAATTACATCACTTGGAAAAGGCATAGTTACACCACCATCATCCTTCTCAAAAAAGTATCTAAAACGCTCTAGGTCATAGTCGGAATACATCTTATTTGCATCACTTGTCAAAAGCTTTCTAGCATCTTGATATTTTTCATGCCTTACCAATAACATAAAGTTACCTGTTATGTGGGCAGGAGTACTCATATCAATCTTTTTATCACTTCTAAACTGAGAAGGTTGTTAAAATCAGCGTCACATGACGATTTATTGCTTATAGACAAGGTAATCAAAGCTATTTTGGATAAATAAGATAATATAAGTAGAATAGGGGCATTTAGCCCCCATTTTTATTACAGCAACATGTCTTGTGTTCCAACTTCTATATTAGGCAATATCTGTATTCCAATACCATGCTCGTCCCACAAGCAATCACACAAGATACCAAACACATTTTCTTCGTCGAACAGAATAGTTATTGGTTTAACAAGCTCTTTAACATCATACTTTATGTTGTTAGGCAAATAAGGGTAAATTTCATCTTTGTTGTCTTCTATATACTTCTCTACTTCAATAAGTGTCTCGTTTGATAGTCTATCAAGATTGTGCATAAAATACTGATAATCTTCACGTTGACTTTCCAACACAATGTTTTCTTCATATGTAACTACTTTAATTTTAAAGTCGATTACTTCTCCCCAGAATTGAATCTTTTTTCTATTTACCCATCCATGATTATACGTCATTTCACCAAAAACAGCATCGATAATATTCTCCATTTAATCTCCTCCTTTTTTTCGTTTCGGATATTCCCCCCGAATGTGTAATGTTTCCATGTACACATGTTGGAACTTTGTCCATAGTCTTGCAATCTTTTCTCTCATGCCAAGTATACTTGTTCTTTTTTCTCCATCTTCTGACATCTGCTTTTGTGCATCCTCTTTTTACTGCCAGTTCTTCATCGGCAGAATCAAAGTTGTCATCACGTTCAGAAGAAAAGTCTTTTATTTCAACTGTTCCTTTAGATATAGGTGAAAAGTCTGGTTGCTCGGAAACAAAAAGGATACTGCTTACACCGTATTTAGCAGATATTTGTTTCCACGACAACTGCTCAGGGTTTGATTTAGGATTCTTGGGAACAAAATCGGGGTCAGGAATCCATTCCGAGTTACCTTCTTCACCACTCCATTTTCCATTGTTTTTTGGCAAGTATGATAATTTCGGTGTATCTTGAATTTCCTTTTTCTTTTCTGCAAGCTTATCTGTGATATTCGGATTCTTTTTATTCAAAGGCAAAACATTGCTTACTATTGCAACCTTTTGTTGTAAGGATTCGACTGTTTCTTTAACTTGGGGTGCTTCTGGTGTTGCAGTATTCTTACTACCTTCTTCGCTTGTTATCTCAATTTCTTTCCCTTGCAACTGTCTAACATAGAGCGTAAATGTTCCAGTGCCAGCATGATTTGAATAATTTTCCGTATAATCTATTACGAATGCTTTGGAAAAGCTGACTTGCCTTAGCAACTTGGTAGCACGATGGTATTCGACTGTAATTGATTTATAACAGTCTGGATTTGTTCCAGAAAGTAATGCCCATTTATACAGGTTTGTAGTTCCTTCTTCTGTATCAATTTTCCCTGTGATTATCATGGAATTTGTCACGTTTGTATGCCTAGAGTTGTAATCATTTGATGTATCTACATTGAAATTCACATGCTCTATACATTCTTGTAGTACTGTACCGTCCGAAATAGAAACCTTGTATGCCAATATTCTTACCCCCTTACATTGCTCGGATAATCCACATATAACCTTACTTGGTAATTCTGTGTCATTATTTTATCATACTGATTTCTGGGTGTCCATATTTGAGACAGAAAGAAAACACCCTGACAATTGTGTGTTTAGGTTAAAATACATACCCTACTGTATGAGACTCTAAAATGGGCATACGTAGCGTATCTATAACATTTTAATATTAACACATTCTCGTTCTTTTATATTTCTGTAAGTCATTATGAACTTGCTTTACAACTAAGCCAATTACAGTTAAATCATCAATATATGCTGCAACAGGTATAAAGTCAGGTATAATATCGATAGGAGATAAGAAATACAAAACAACACCCTGAATGGCAATAATTGAACCAATAGGAACTTCTTTGTATTCTCCTTTTGTATAATCTCTAACTAGTTCAATCATCAATTTTATATCTTCAAATGCGTTACTTATTTGGGGGTTATTTAATCTTTCTAACTTTTTCATTGCTTCATCCAAGGTTTGTTCGGTTTTTTGGGGTCTTTCAGCAATCCTATTGCTTCATTTTTACGTCTGTTTAATTGCTCTTCGATTTCACCTTTGTTTAAATTTTCATTTCTGTAGTCCATCATAGTATTCCTTTCTTTCCATGTTTTGTATAATTTATCGTCAAAAAGTGTTTTTTTATAATAGGAGAAAGCAGAATATCTACCTATTCTTTAGAACTTCAAAATAATACCACCGACTGTAAAATGCCCATTTATAAGCCTTACAACACAATACTTTAGCATGATAAAGCGAAGCTGAGAATATCGCATGAACTAGTGATGTAAAATATACCAATATAAGTACTGTTTATATATTCAAGGCATTTTTGACATACTAATCAAGTGATTTATTAATACACAATTCTCTTTAAAGTAAATGATTGAGCCAAAAACATACTCATATTATACTTTGCTTAAAAGGGTCTTGGTTAACTGAGTTAAACAGGAATATATCATAGATTATTCTATTTGGCACTTCGCTATTTTGTGTGGGTAAACACACTAATTAGTTAATTAATTCCGCTAAATTTTCATTTATTACTGGAAAAATTGTATGTTAACTTTCCAGCCAAAAGATATATCATAGCAATAAAGTTTTCA
>JAAYPF010000232.1 GCA_012519925.1 Clostridiaceae bacterium | reverse complement strand
TCATTTTGAAAGTTAGCATCATTGCTGATATTGTATTTTGCACTTTGTTTATCATTCATTTAGTTTATCACTTAGTCATCTAATTTTCCACTTATACATTTTTTTACTCATTTTCCTCTTAACTGGTTTTTTATAAATTCCTATACTTAGACAAAAGTCATATATTTTCAAAAACCAACATGACTAAAGTCATATTTTCATCTGATAACAAACAATATTTTACCAGATTTCAATTTTACACACAAGAAAAGAAGAAGAAAGCACAAAATACTGCATGGTATCAAAAAAACTTTCAAATAGAATCGCACATATTTCTTAACTTAACCGCCAAAAAGTATGCACCCTTTTATTCGAAATTTCAAATAAGAAAGGGTGCAATTTTGCCATCTATTAACATTTAATTCCGCTAGATTTGCCTGACTTCTTACCGAACTTTACCCCATAAATGCCGAAAAGCCCTTGTAACAAGGGCTTCCGATTGTATCAACATCTTAGTTTTCATTTGGTTGCGGGGAGCGGATTTGAACCACTGACCTTCGGGTTATGAGCCCGACGAGCTACCATACTGCTCCACCCCGCGATATATTGGTGCCGAAGACCGGAATCGAACCGGTACGGGATTTAAGTCCCGCAGGATTTTAAGTCCTGTGCGTCTGCCAGTTCCGCCACTTCGGCATTCCATGCACCACTCTCTCAAGCGACTTCCTCATTATAATACATGTTGACTTCTATGTCAACATAAATTTCGTGGTATTTTTAAGAAAATTATTATTACCGTATTATTATATGACTTTTCCCTCAAATTGATACCTATTTTAAGTCATAAAGTAAAAGAAAAAATAAACTATTTTAAAATAAAGAAACGGATTTAGCCAAATAAGCAAATCCATTTTATTATATAAAAAAATTAATATTAAACTAATGTATAGGCAAAAATGCAAATACCAACAAAAGGTCATTATCCATGAAAGCCTATTAAGACTCCTTCTAAAAAGATTAGTATTGAGCAGATCTTCTGTATCCGCCTCCACCTCTTTTAGATTCGAAATTCTTCTTTAAGTCATGAAGTTTCTCGTCGCTATCTTTCATAAATTTAGACATAAGATCTTCAAATGACAAATTCCTAGCATTTCCCTTATTCAAATCCACCTCAACAGGGTTACTAGACTTCACAACTGGCTTTGGATCTAAAGCCTTTTTAATAGACAAACTTATTTTTCCGTTTTTGTCGACAGAAATAATTTTGACTTTTACAATTTGGCTTTCATTAAGATGTGCTTTTATGTCCTTAACGTACTCCTCGGCAACTTCTGAGATGTGAACCAATCCAGTCTGACCATTAGAAAGTTGAACGAAAGCTCCAAAATTTGTTATGCCAGAAACTTTTCCTTCAACGATTTTACCTACCTCAACGAGCATAAATTTAATAATCCTCCTGATTATAATAAGTAATACGATTATATAACATATGCCGTTATAAGTCAAGTATCAACTAAATGTGGCAAATGGGTTAGATGTGTCCAAATGTTCTAATTGTTGACATCAACAAATACACGTTCACCATGTTTAACCATACCAAGCTTTTCTCTTGCTATTTTCTCAATACTTTCATCAGAATTTATTTCTTCGCTTTGTCTTATAAGTTTTTCTTTATTTTCTTCTTCCGCCTGTATTTTAGAATTAATACTTTCTAGTTGAGCTTGTTTTGCATAAAGAACCCCCTGTTGACTTATAAACAGATAAGTTAAGTACGCAATAGCACCTAAGAAAAGTAGAATTCCAAATCTAGACTTTTTTCTTTTGTTCATAAAGTTACTCTCCCTCAACACAATACATTTATATATTATCCTAAAGTGAATACTATAGGATTTGTGTCGTATATTTGTAGAATAAATATGCATATAATACTATATTAATTCTACAACTTATAGAAAAATCCTCCTATATTTTAGAAATATTATTAAAGAGAATGTTCCCCTTCACAAATCTATATCTTCTTAATAATGTTCTTAAACCTTTTTTTCCAAACACAAAACTTACTCAATTTAGCTTTACTTGCTCTTCGAGCTTTGCCAAATATTACTCTTAAACCATTATAGATTACTTTTGCTGGTACTTTCAATACTTTAAACAAAATTTTGAATAGAAATAATAAAATAATACACACAGTGCATAAAAACTTATACACCACCCTTAACACAAAAAGAAATAATGTCATTATAATCTTACTTAGTAGAAGCGAATACAAAATAATACCGATTAAAGCACCAATAAAAAGATATCCTCTGAGTTCTCCGTCATTACTCATATAAACAACAGCAAAAAGCACTAGAGCCACTATAATCCAATAAACAAAGTCCTCAAAATATACAATTAAATTACCTGTCTTTATAGCCTTCCTTCTTATCCTAAAGACATCGTAGATAAAGGCTATAATCATCCCCCCCAAAACACAACATAGAAATACATAAGCTTGATTTCCAACAGAAAATAACAATTTAATCACGTATCCTTTAGGCCATTTCAAAAAATAACCTTATAATAATATAGTCGCAAAGATCATCTTAGAAGCTTAGCAGTATATGCAAATCATTTTTTGAAATGGCGATTGCAAAGTTTTTATAATTCACCTTATCTAAACATCTTTGAAAAGAAACCCATACCTTTAGATCTTGAGCCTTCATTGTCATTGTATTCGCAACTTACAATATAACCTTCAACACTCAGTTCCGAATTATCAATACTCAATTTATTTATATGCAAGTCTTCACCACATATAATAAGAAGTCCTAATTCTGTTTCAATTTCTACAGTCTCATCATCAAAACTTATTACTTTGAGAACCCCTGACACACTGAGTTTCTCCCTGTTCTCCAATATAAGGTTTTGAGTAGTCTGTCTTGAAAATTTCTTCTCTTCATTCATTTTAATCCCCCTAGCACTTATAATATGCGTTCAACAGAACAGTAATTAATTATTCTTAATTCATTTAAAGAGATAGCCTACACAACATTTAGGTCACAAGACCTTTCACTGAAGCTAAAAAACTCCTAGGCAAAATATTCTTATTTTGCTGTGCAAAAATCCAAACCATCTTTTACAGCAATTGCATAGCTTTTTTTGAAATCACTTTATAATATTTATGCCTGTACAAAACAAAAAATACCTATAATAAAAAAGAATATCTCCTCAAAGGAAATATTCTTTTTATGTAAAAGCAATATATTGAAAACTTATAAAATCTTAAACATTTCTTTAGAATCAGCTTTTAGAACATGCTCACTAATGGACAAGACTTCCACTTTAGTGTTGCTATTTCCAAACTGAATTTCAATTATATCTCCAACTTTGATTTCCGTCCCTGGCTTTGCAACTTTATCATTTATTTTAACTCTACCATTTTCACAAGCCTCATTTGCTAAAGTGCGCCTTTTAATTAGTCTTGATACTTTAAGATATTTATCAATCCTCATGAAATCCCCCCGTTTGTACTAGTTTTCAATGTATAATCTTGAGCTTATAAGACCTTAGGACATATGAAGCGATAAGCAAAAATACTTATCTTCCAAAAACTAAAAGAGACTATTGCAATTAATTAATCATTAGCACAGTAAAGTCTTTGTAAAACTCATACAGCTCTTAATGATTAACATTTAATTTGCAACAGCCCTTCTTTACGAGAAATTTGCACTGCAAATTTCCATTGTATTGCAACTTCTGTCCTTCAATAAACATCTAAATGTTTAGGGACACTAAGCCCCTTTACCTTTATTTACTTAGAATTATTTATTGACTATATCTTTCAAGCCTTTACCTACTTTAAAAACTGGAGCCTTTGTTGCAGGAATATCTATTTCTTCCTTTGTTTGTGGATTTCTACCCTTTCTTGCTGCTCTTTCTCTTACTTCAAATGTTCCGAAACCTACCAATTGGATTTTATCTCCTTTAGACAAAGTTTCTTCCACACTCTCTATAAAAGCATTAAGTGCCTTTTCTGCATCCTTCTTTGATAAATCACCTTTTTCCGCCATACTTGCAACTAAATCCGTCTTATTCATAGTTAATCCTCCTAATAATTATATTGTATTATTTTTTGAAACTCATAAGTTTCAGCTGCAAAATTACATTGTATAAACAACTTTAACAAGCAGATTTTTTATATTCTACACTTTCCGTAAATCTCCTCCTCCTATT
The DNA here is from genome assembly GCA_012519925.1 of Clostridiaceae bacterium. Classification (GTDB taxonomy): domain Bacteria; phylum Bacillota; class Clostridia; order Acetivibrionales; family Acetivibrionaceae; genus Acetivibrio. Next base: position 18,808 of record JAAYPF010000232.1, on the reverse strand, counting down.
TGATAATTTATCAAAAATATTTTTATAACTTATGTATTTTTGACTTATTCCACAGCTCTTCCATCTCCTGTAATGACATATCCTCTAACTTTTTACCCTCTTTTTTGCCTTCTGTCTCAATATACTCAAACCTTTTGATGAATTTATTAATAGAACCTGTCAATGCAAGTTCAGGCTGCACTTTCAAGAATCTAGTCAAGTTTACAATGGAAAATAATACATCTCCCACCTCATCAGTTATTCTTTCCACATCTTTACTTTTGTATACATCCTTTAATTCAAGAATTTCTTCATCCACTTTTTTTAGAACATCTTCAATGTTATCCCAATCAAAGCCAACCTGTGCTGCCTTTTGTTGAACTTTATAGCTTCTCATCAATGCCGGAAGATTTGAAGGAACATCTTTTAAGACATCTGTCTGGCTTTCAATGCCCTTTTCTTTCTTTTTTATTTGCTCCCAGTTTGTTAAGACCTCATCAGAATTTTCAGCTTTTACCTCTCCAAAAACATGGGGATGGCGCAAAACCATCTTTCTAGAAATTTCCGTTATAACATCATCAATTGTAAAACTTTCCTCTTCACGTGCTATTTGGGCAATAAAAACAATTTGCAACAGTAAATCTCCCAACTCTTCACAAATTCTCTTTTTATCTTTTAGATCGATTACCTCAAGAACCTCATAAGTTTCTTCAATTAGATATTTTTTAATACTATCAAATGTTTGTTCCCTGTCCCAAGGACAGCCATTCTCACTCCTGAGCAACTTCATAATATCCAGCAAATCCGAAAATGTATATTTGTCTTTTAGCATAAAACCAACTCCTCATAGGTCAATTTTCAAAAATGGCTAGTACATTTTAACATTACTAATTTCTAGCCTTACATAAGGTTAAATGTACTTCAACTACCTTATACTCAAAAAATCTTGCTAAGGGCACTTGTGTAAAGTTATTTTTAATTATCTAATTAACAATTATACCACTAATTATAAAACAGCATTAGAAAATCCGGTTTTTTTAATATAAATTTTAAATTATGCCACTTTTGTTAAGAGCCACCTATAAAATTATTATTCTTATCTATTACAAAAAAATAACAGGTACTCTTAAAGGCTACCTGTTATTTTTGCAATACAAAGTTATTTTCATTTTACCTCTACATGTTCCTCGAAAAAACTTTTACATTCAATACTTAAATTTCTTAAGAAATCATGTGCATGCGTCTATTGAACTCAAAATCTTGATGTTAAAATACGAATTATCGTTCAATATATTTAACTTTTGTATTTATTGTTCCATTTGTTTACCTAAAAAGCCTGCAGCTGTCTGTGCAAGTTTTGCTTCCACTTCTCCCATACGTGTATTAGGGTCAGTTGACAAGAACATTACTGCACCGATAGGATCTCCTTCTGAAATGATTGGAGATACTACCTGTGACGAATACCGCTTCTCTCCATTTTCATCTGCTAGAATTGTGATTGTCTTTTCTTCAGGAGCTTTTACAACTAAAGTGTTTTTCTCTTCTATTATCCTCTCCACATCAGAACTTAAAGACTTTTCAAGAAACTCCTTTTTTGCAGCACCTGAAACCGCAATAATAGTATCTCTATCAGAAATACATGTTATGTGACCGCTTGTCTTGTGAAGTGATTCTGCGTACTGAGCAGCAAAATCACTTAACTCACCTATGGGTGAATATTTTTTTAATATAACTTCTCCTTCTCTATCAGTAAATATCTCGAGAGGATCTCCTTCTCTTATTCTCAAAGTCCTTCTTATCTCTTTTGGAATAACAACTCTGCCCAGATCGTCTATTCTTCTAACTATTCCGGTAGCCTTCAATGTGTTTTACCTCCTTTTACAGTTAATTTATAGTACAGTTTTATTATTAATTATTTATTGGTTTTTTATACATAACAGGTGAATTATGATAACTAAAAAAATCTTTGTGATATTTAGCAATCTCATCACTTTATAATGTCAAAACTAGACAACAAAAAGCTCCGGGCATCGAACCCCTTCATTTTTGCCTCTTTCACTTCGTTCGAAAAAGCGTAACAAAAAAAGACCGGATTTCCGGCCTTTAAGATGTGCTATTATTTTATATTAATTTTGTTGTAAATTCTTTCATTTTTTATAACATCAAATTCAGAGTCTTTTGTCCAGTTTTCAAGTCTTTCTAAATATTTTTTTGTTTGAACGGATTCTCTAACGGCATCCTTAACCTCATCATAAGTTGTTCGCTCTTCTACTTTCAATACAAAATATCCATATTCGGTCTCCAATATATCAGCATCACCAGGCTTATGCTCAAGTGCCCATTGCTGAAAACCAGGTATATTAGAACTAGTATTAGCGGTGACTTCAAATAATCCTTTGTTATCTTTCACTGTAGTATCATCGGACAAATCCAACGCAAGTTTTTCTGCATCCTCGCCCGCTCTAATCTTTTCTAAAGTTTTCTCGGCTTCAGCCTTTATATCTCTTTTCTCCAGCTCGGTATATTCTTTACCTGTCGCGGAAGTGAGATCCATGGTGGCAAACATAATTCTTCTTACTTTCACCTTATCAACCGTATTTGGACTTTCTTTATAATATTCTTCCATTTCAGCTTCAGTTACATCAAAGGTAGGGAGTTCTTCCTCAACATACTTGTATACCAATCTAAGGTTCTTAAGTATTTTTTCATACTTTTCAAAACTTATATTATATTCCTTTTTGAATTCTTCTGCCCCTCTTGCCTCTCCACCATATGCTGAAGACATTTGACTCTTTATTTGATTAAAAGTAGCTTTTGTATCTTCAAGATCACCTTTATCCAATTTCAAACCTTTTTCCTTTGCCTTTATGAGCTGAATTTTATAATCCTTTGCACTATTGAGGGCTTGTTGTTTTGCATATTCTCTTGCGTCCATACCTTCAACCCTAGTATCCCAAAACGCCTTAAGTGCTGACTCACTTCTCTTATCCACATTTGCATTTGATTCCATTTCGATTCTTGTGGAGTTGAGGAAAAAATTAAACTCATCGGTTGTAATCTTCTCACCTTTAATTGTAGCAACATAATTAGTTGCATTGATATAGAAAAGCCAACCTACTGCCCCAAGTGTTAATACTAGTAAAGATGTAACTGTTATAATTTTCTTTTTATCTACCCTTTTCTTTTTTGCCAAAATACTCGCTCCTTACGCTATAGAATACTAACCCTCAGTAACAAAAAAATAATATATAATACCATTATAATAAATTGTAACCACTACTTCAAATCAATAATGTCCTGTAACAAAATCTTAATATTATCAAGAAAATTTTCTCTTTTGATATCGTTTGTTCTATATGTAATATATGGATTATTGCTAGCGGTAAACAAAAGCTTCCGTTTGTATTTTTCCATTAACTTGCCGATCACTTCAAAATTTGCACGCATACCGTCAATAAACTGAAATATCACAGCATCATTTTTTTCCTGTACCGATGAAAACCCGCATTTTAACGCTAAAGCTTTAACATGTGCGATCTTTATAAGATTTGAAACAGGGATAGGAATATCTCCGAACCTATCTATAAGTTCGTCCTCCACATCCAACACATCCTGTTCATCTTGTATTGAAGCTATTCTCTTATACATTTCTATCTTTTCATTTTCCATACTTATATAACTATTGTCAATATATGCACTTAGATTTACATCAATGGATATCTCAACATCATCATGCCTTGACTGACCTCTCAACTCACCTAATGCTTCTTCTAACAGCTTGCAGTACATGTCATATCCGACAGAGTCTATATGTCCATGTTGCTGAGCTCCTAATAAGTTCCCCGCACCCCTTATCTGTAAATCTCTCATGGCAATCTTAAAGCCTGACCCAAACTCAGTAAACTCTTTAATTGCCTGTAGTCGTTTCTCTGCAATTTCAGAAAGCACCTTATCCTTTTTATAAGTGATATAGGCATAAGCCATTCTGTTAGATCTACCAACTCTGCCTCTTAGCTGGTAAAGCTGAGCCAATCCCATCTTGTCCGAATCTTCAACTATAATGGTATTAACATTGGGCATATCAAGACCTGATTCAATAATCACGGTACACACAAGCACATCATATTCACCGTTTATAAACCGGAACATTACATCCTCAAGCTCCGATTCTTTCATCTGTCCGTGTGCAACTGCAATTCTAGCGTCAGGCACCAGATTCTTTATTTCCGCCGCTTTTACATTAATTGATCGAACACGATTATACAGATAAAATACCTGCCCACTGCGTGACATCTCTCTGTTAATGGCTTCTTTTATAACTTCGGTGTTATGCTCCATAACATAAGTCTGAACCGGATATCTTTCCTCTGGTGGGTCTTCTAATGTACTGATATCTTTTATACCCACCATTGACATATGTAAAGTTCTTGGAATAGGTGTAGCTGTTAATGTAAGAACATCCACATTTGCACGCATATTTTTTATTTTTTCCTTGTGCATAACACCAAAACGTTGCTCTTCATCTATAACTAAAAGCCCTAGATTCTTAAAAGCAACATCTTTTTGTAAGAGTCTGTGGGTACCTATCAATACATCGATAAGACCTGCTTTGGCGTCTTTTAAAATATTCTTCTGCTCTGTTGGAGTTCTAAAACGACTCACCATTTCGACAGTAACGGGAAAATCCTTCATACGTTCCTTGAAATTACTATACTGCTGTTGGGCTAATACCGTTGTGGGTACTAAATATGCTACTTGCTTTCCCTCCATTACTGCTTTAAATATAGCTCTAATGGCAACTTCTGTCTTTCCATACCCCACATCTCCGCAAAGTAGCCTATCCATGGGTTTATCCGATTCCATATCTTGCTTAATCTCTTCAATACACTTGAGCTGGTCCTCAGTTTCCTGATAAGGGAACTGTTCTTCAAACTGCTTCTGCCAAACAGTATCCTTTCCAAAAGCATAACCTTTCAAAGACTCCCTCATAGCATATAATTTTATAAGTTCGCCGGCTAGTTCCATTAGAGATTGTTTTGTCTTTGCCTTAGTCTTAAGCCAGTCAGCTCCACCAAGTTTGCTAAGCTTAGGAGTTTTTCCCTCCGAGCCAATGTATTTCTGTATCAAGTCTAGCTGGTTTGTCGGTACATAAAGAAATGCTCCCTCCTGATACTGAATTTTTAAATAATCCTTCTTAATATTATCAACAACCAACTGCTCAATTCCAGTATATCTCCCAATACCGTGAGATTGATGTACCACAAAGTCACCAATATTTAAATCAGTAAAGACGCTTATTTTTTTGCCCTTGTTCTTATTTGCTATATGCCTTTTAAGCTTCCTATCTTGTCCAAAAAGCTCTTTACCGCTGATTACAACAAATCTCATCTCCGGATACTCAAAACCCTTATTAAGACTACCATGGGTCACTATTACTTGTCCTGGCAAGATACCCTCTCTAACCTCATCAATATATACCGTTTCAATTTCTTTACTTCTCAAGGTCTCAGCAAGCATCTCACCTTTGCTTTTTGTTCCCGCTAAAATAAGCACTCTAAAAGAACTTTCCTTGTAATATTTAACATCATCCACCATCAGGTCAAAGTTTCCCTGATAGGAATTTAAAAGTCTTGAAGCAATAGTGAATTTCTTACTCCCTGACAAAAGCAGTTCATCCACCATAATAGTGTTAAAGTAAATAGATTTTTTCTTATATAAACTACTCCATATATAGTCAAATTCAAAATATATATTAAAGCAACCTGGAAGCAAATGCCCTTTCTCTAACAAGGCTTTACATATCTCAGTATTTTCTAAATGTATATTTTCAACTCTTTGTTGAAATCTTTTTGGTTCATCGAAAAAAACAACTATATTCTCATCGATATAATCCATTATCAATTGAGGTTTCTTAATTATATAGGAAATATATTTATCCATACCCGGGAAATAGTAGTCTTCTTTAAACTTGTCAAGGTCATGGCTTATTTTATCATCTAGCTTGACTATATAATCCTGTTTGGTTAATGTATTTACCTTTTCTTTTTGCATTACCAAATCTTTTTGTATCTCAGAAATTATACTATCAAGTTGTGCACGATCATAAATTATTTCTCTTGCAGGTAAAATTTCAACACTTTCAGTCTTTTCTATAGACCTTTGTGAAATTACGTCAAAGATTCTAATAGAATCAATTTCGTCATCAAACAACTCGATACGATACGCATTTTCGCTATTTATAGGATAAATATCTATTATTCCACCCCTGATTGCAAACTGCCCCTTGCCTTCAACGGTTGTAACTCTCTCATAGCCTATCGATATCAGTTTTTGAATAGTAATAGTCAAATCAATTCTATTACTATAATCAAATATTAAACAACTTTCCTCAAAAAGCTCTTTACTAATTAGTTTTTGAACTATTGCTTCTGCACTGATTACGATAAACTTATAATCGTGTTTTAGAATCCTGCCTAAAGCTGCTATTCTTTCATATACAGCTTCATAACTCTTAGCTTCAACATCATGCAGCATTATCTCCTTTGAAGAAAAAAGAATTACATCCTTGTCAAAAAAATAGGAAAGATCTTCATATATTTTTCTAGCTTGAAGCTCATTATATGCAACTAATATTCCTTTAGAATTTAAATGGTTGCAAATTGCATAGCAAATATGAGCCTTTTGACTTTCAGAAGGCCCATTTATCGCTGTTTGAAGTCCACCTCTTTTTATATTGCTAATAATATCCTTATAATCTCTTGACTCAAGAAGCGGGTCAATTAAATACTCTCTTGTTTTTATAATATCCATAACCATCCTCTACTTACTGTTAAACCTATTCATAGCATTGTCAACACCAGACTTCAGTATCACTTCTACCGCTCTTGTAGCATTTTCAATTACATCATCAACAATTTTTCTTTCATCGGACAAAAACTTGCTCAAAACAAAATCTGCCAAATCCCATCCTTGTGGCGGCTTATCTACACCAATCCTTATTCTTGGAAAATCCTCAGACTGAATTTGATATATCACAGATCTCATTCCATTATGAGTCCCTGAACTTCCATTCGGTCTGATTCTAAGCTTTCCAACGGGCAAATCTATATCATCGTATAATATTATAATGTTTCTTGTGGGAATTTTATACCATTCAATTATTTCCCGCACACTTTCCCCGCTCAAGTTCATAAAGGTCTGGGGCTTAACCAGTAAAACCCTGCAACCTTCAATAGTTCCATCTCCAATAACAGCCTTATGCTTTATCTTTGTCATTCCGATATTATGTTTCTTTGAAAGTAGGTCAATGGCATCAAAACCCACGTTATGCCGCGTTTTTTCATACCTTGTTCCCGGATTTCCAAGACCTATTATTACATACATATCCTCCAAAGTACTACACCTCTCGTAAATTTAAATTTCCATAACCTCTCTTTGCCCATCATTTACATCTCTTCTTAAAGAAGCACAAACAAATTGCCTTCTCAAAGTCCAATTATATATTTTGCAATAAACATCTTACATTGATTTTAGATATTGCAAAATATATACATTGATTCATATGTTGCGAAAAATTCGGCTTCTAGCCTGCAAATGCAGTTGCTTTAACGGCATTTGCTTAAGTAAAATCTCTTCCGCAACATATATACTTAAAGAAGGCGTTTATACTAAAAACTTACATTTTATAGCCCCGTAAATTTCAGCGTTGGCTTCAACAACTCTGAAAAGTCAAGATTTACTTAATTTCTTGCTGAGTAAATAATGTGCTTATGGATATATCTCCATATATCCTCTCAATTGCCTCTGCAAATACAGGAGCAACAGAAAGAGATACCCTTTTTGATATTTTCTTATCCTGCTGTACAGGAATAGTATTTAGTGTTACTATTTCTTTCATAGGGGATGCATCTATTCTCTCTAAAGCAGAACCAGATAACACACCATGAGTACAACAGGCATATACTTCCTTCGCTCCTATCTCAACAAGAGCATTTACTGCATTTAATATTGTTCCGCCTGTATCAATAAGGTCATCAACTAATACAACTCTCTTATTATTTACATCTCCAATTATATTCATAATTTCAGATACATTTGCCTTAGGACGCCTTTTATCTATTATAGCTAAAGGCACTTCCAACCATTCGGCAAACTTTCTTGATCTTGAAACACTGCCTACATCAGGTGATACTACAACCACATCACTTGTATCTTGGAATTTCTCCCTAAAATAATTTGCTAAAATAGGTACTCCAATCAAATGATCCACAGGTATGTCAAAGAATCCTTGAAGCTGAGGCGCATGTAAATCCATAGTCAAAATCCTATCTGCTCCCGCTGTTGTTATAAGATTAGCGACCAACTTAGCTGATATTGGATCTCTTGCTTTAGCTTTTCTATCCTGACGAGCATAACCAAAATATGGCATAACCGCAGTTATTCTACCCGCAGACGCCCTTTTCAATGCATCTATGATAATTAATAATTCTACGAGATTGTCATTCGTTGGCGGACAAGTGGATTGTATAATAAATACGTCTGACCCCCTTACTACCTCCTCAATATGAATAGCAGACTCTCCATCACTAAATTTACCTACCTTTGCAAGTCCTAATGGAAGTCCTATTCTTTCTGCAATTTCTTCTGCTAGTGCTCTATTTGAGTTGCCCGCAAAAATCTTAATATCCTTTCCATGCAAATTCATCTCATGTTCCCCTTCTTATAATATTTATATTAGGTATTTCCAAAAAAACAACTGGTCAATGGGTGTCTCAAAAAAGCTGAGTTTATTGCGTTGATGCTATATATATTGACTAATGAATTTTTTTGAAACACCTTAATGAATTAAAGTAATTCACAAAAAAATAATCGGTCAATCGCTATTTCGTGACATATTCTTTTTAGTAACCCAATCCTCTTTTACAACCTGCCTTGCCCTTGCTATAGCCAATGAATTTTCGGGAACTTCATCTGTAATGGTAGATCCCGCTGCAATGTATGCATTGGCCTTTACTTCAACTGGTGAAATTAAGTTTACATTACATCCTACAAAAGAATTATCACCGATTTTTGTCTTATTCTTTTTCTTTCCATCATAGTTTACTACAACTACACCACAGCCAAGATTAACATTTGAACCAACCTCAGCATCCCCAACATAAGTTAGATGGGATAATTTAGTCTTATCACCTATTATGGATTTCTTTACCTCTACAAAATCTCCAATTTTAACTTGTTTACCTATAACACTTCCTGGTCTTATATAGGCAAAAGGTCCAACGGAGGTATTATCATTCACTGAACTTTCCAAAATAACGGAATTCTTTACTTCAACGCCCTTTGAAATTTTTGATTTTACTATCCGGCTTGAAGGTCCGATAATACAGTCTTCGCCTATTTCAGTTATTCCTTCAATTATAGTTCCCGGATATACAATGGTATCCATCCCAATTTTTACATCCACATCAATATAGGTATTATTAGGATCAATTATTGTCACTCCATTATTCATATGATTTGTCAAGATCCTTTTTCTTAGGATTCCATCTGCCATTGAAAGCTGAACTCTATCGTTTATTCCAAGAATCTCATTGCTGTCCTCCACTTTAACTGCTCCTACTTTCAGACCCTTTTTAATTAGTATTTCAATAGTATCAGTTAAATAATACTCTCCCTGACTGTTATTATTGCTAAGTTGCCCTAATGCTGATTCCAAATCCTTTATATTAAAACAATACATTCCTGAGTTAATTTCTCTAATATTCTTCTCATCTTCAGAAGCATCTCTGTCTTCAACTATTTTCAATACATTGTTGTTTACATCTCTGACAATTCTACCATAACCTGCAGGGTTGTGAAGCTCTGCAGTTATTATTGTAGCAGAATTATTGCTTTTTCTATGAATTTCAAATGTATTGAAAACGGTTTCAGATGTAATTAGAGGTGTGTCTCCACATAATACTAAAACTTGTCCTTCTTTCCCTTTAAAGAATTCATTAGCCTGCATAACAGCATGCCCTGTTCCTAATTGTTTATCTTGATAAGCATAAAGAACATTATTCCCCATACTTTCCTTTACATCTTGAGCCTTATGCCCTACTACCACAACAGTCTCCGTAACTCCAGCGTCTTTGACCGAGTGATATACCCAATCAATTAAAGTTCTCCCACAAGTTTTGTGCAAAACTTTCGATTTTTGGGATTTCATTCTTTTTCCCTCACCGGCGGCAAGAATCACTGCCATCAAGTGTCCCATCTAATACTTCCTCCTTTAAGGTATCCCTAATATAGTAGCCTTTGGAAAATTCATAATAAATATATTTTCTCACGTTTCATCTTACTTTTCAACATCAAATACCCAAAAGATAATAATAAAAGCTCAATTTGGAATATAATAAGGGACTTTTATAAAAATACATATAAAAAAATCGTCAAAAACACGCATTACAACCAACAATCATAAACCAACCCATATAATAGATTATTTTACAATTGTATATTCTCTCAAATAATTTGTCAAAAATTAGAAAGAATAGCTAATGCGTTGTTTTTCACGATTTTTAAAAACAAAATATTATAGTTTAAACTCTTAAAGACCCTGATCTTGGTCAGAAATGTCTTCTTCTACATCACCATTGGTTGAAATGGATTCATACTTGTCCAGAATAGCGTTTTGAATTTTGCCCCTTGTTTCAGCGTTGATTGGATGGGCAATATCTCTAAATTCACCGTCTGGAGCTTTCCTGCTAGGCATAGCAATAAACAACCCATTTTGACTTTCAATGATTTTAATGTCATGAACTACGAACTCATTATCAAAAGTCACAGATACAACTGCTTTCATTTTGCCCTCGGAGTCAATTTTTCTTACACGCACATCGGTAATTTCCATAAGATGTTACCACCTTCCGTTAAATTGTGTGTTGCTTGTGAATAAACCTTAAGACCTCAGATAGCTACTTAAAGTACCGCTTAGATAAAAGTAACATATTCTATACCGTCTCATTAACCATGTATTATTATATATTCGCCACATTTTCTAATTTTCCTTCTTATTTTCATATCATTTTTGCAATTTCTTAAAAAATTTTATAATTGAATCTTTATATAGCATTTACCGTAATAATTCTTATTATTCATAATGTATTTCAACCCAACAAAATCAACTGTTATCAAGCATCTATAGGACAGTTGTTTATTATCGTTGAGTAATATTGGCTCTATACAAAACACTTGGTTTTATGTCTATTATTTTCTCATTATCATCAACAACATTCAATGATAAAAGTGATATATATTTGTCAATCAGCTTTTTAGAAGGTTTAGCAGTCTCAATAAGAACTCCAATACCAGCAACTTCGCAGTCAAATTCCTTAGTAAGTTCAATTATTCCTTTTGCAGTTCCTCCGCCTTTCATAAAATCATCAATAAACAGTACTTTAGAATTTCTCTTCAAAGACCTCAGAGAGAGTATCATAGTCTGTATCTTTTTTGCTGACCCCGATATGTACTTTGTATTGACAGAAGGACCGTCGGTGGCCTCACTGTTATGCCTTACTATAACAAGAGGAATGTTAAGACACTCTGCAACAGCAAAGGCTAAAGGTATTCCTTTTGTCTCAACGGTAACCACGTAATCTATTCCCTTGTGGAAAAAATGCCCCGCAAATATACTTGCAATGTCTCGAACTAGTTTTGGGTCATATATTATGTCAAGCATATATAAATATCCACCGGGCAGTATCCTTTGACTATCCGACAATTTGTCACAAAGCTTTTGAAGTATAGAAATAGACTTCTCTTTTGAAAACCCAGGTACAAATCTTACTCCGCCCTGTGCACCGGGAATAGTTTCTATGCTACCAATATCAAGTTTTGCCAATAAGTTTTTAACAATATCTATATCTTCGCTGATAGTAGATTTAGCTGAACTAAGTATTTCTGAAAAGCTCCCTAGATTCATAATTTCTCCAGGTGAATCCGTCAAACATTTCATTAATAACGCTATTCTCTCATTTCTATTAATCTTCTCCATTTCAACCCCCACGTTAAAGCATCAATCTATAAAAAATAACTATCAGCTTTTTGGAATATATTATACTATATAAAAGCAAATAAAATAAGAATTTTTAATAATATGTTATAACTTTATTTATATTATATTCTGTTTTAGACTTATAATATTGTCAATAATTTCATATAATACTAAGTGAATACTTTACATTGCAAAAACCCTTTAGTCCAATGTAAAAAACATTTTTTGAAATACCCAAAATAAAATATGTTTCGTTTTTTACATTATGTATATTATAATATAACTCAGTGTGATTATAATATATTCCTTTTAGTAATTAAGGTAATTTTAATAAAAATTTTGCAATCGCCCTTTGCAAAGTTTAATTACATTTTTTGCACTACAAAATAAAAACTATTAAAAGCTGTTATAAATTTAGAATGAATCATGTGCTATTTTACATATGTAAATACTGTTAATAATGTTAAAAGCACTATTTGTTCTATCACAAAATAAGGAGTGTTAGTATTGGAACAAATAAACTTATTGGATTCAAAAAAAATAAAAAATGTCCACTTCGTAGGCATCGGGGGAATAAGTATGAGTGGACTTGCAGAAATACTTAAAGACTTTGGGTATAATATATCCGGTTCTGACATGAAGCCCTCTAAAACAACTGAAAGGCTCCAAAATACCGGCATAAAAATTTACATAGGACATGATGCACAAAACTTAAAAAACTGTGATTTGGTGGTCTACACAGCTGCCGTCAACGACACTAACCCCGAGCTTGTAAGAGCAAGGGAACTTGGTATTACAACAATAGAAAGAGCGGTACTATTAGGTCAGATTATGAGAAAATATCCTTTCAGCTTTGCCATATCAGGAACTCATGGCAAGACAACAACTACTTCCATGGTATCAATGATTATGCTAGAAGCAAATCTCGACCCTACAATACATATAGGAGGGGAACTTGACGCCATAGGAGGCAATACAAGAATAGGCGGAAACAAATATTTTATAACTGAAGCGTGTGAGTATGTAGAAAGCTTCCTTAAATTTCACCCCTATCTTGCAGTTGTTTTAAATATTGACGCTGACCATCTGGATTATTTCAAAGACATAGACCACATAAAAGAGGCCTTCTTAAAGTTTATGAATTTAGTACCAAAAGACGGATATATAATAGCTTGTGTTGATGATACTAATATCTCTTCGCTTCTTAGCAAAATCTCATGCAACATAGTGACTTATGGAATTAATTCTAAAAACGCTTACTGGAAAGCACAAAATCTTAAGTTTGATGCCTCTGGTTGTGCTTCTTACGATTTGATAAAAAACGGTGAAAAAGTCACTGTTATAAGGCTTAGTGTGCCCGGAATTCATAATGTAAGTAATTCTTTAGCAGCAGTTGCTGCCTGCTATACACTTGGTTGTAAAATTGACGATATAGCTAGAGGTTTAGAAGCCTTTACTGGGACTCATAGGCGTTTTGAAGTAAAAGGCATAGTTGACAACATAAAAGTAGTAGATGATTATGCTCATCATCCTTCTGAAATCAAAGCCACCTTAAAGGCTGCTAAAAGCACCAACCATTCAAAAATATGGTGTATCTTCCAGCCTCATACCTACACTAGAACCAAACTTTTATTAGATGAATTTTCCGAGGCTTTTTATGATGCGGATGAAGTAATAATATCAGATATTTACTCAGCTAGGGAATTTGACACCGGAGAAATCCATTCAAAGATTTTGACAGAAAAAATAAATATACATAGCAATAATGCAATTTACAAATCAGATTTTAATGATATAGTTAAATATTTAAGAGACAATGCATCCCCAGGAGATCTAGTCTTAACAATGGGAGCTGGAGATATATACAAAATCGGAGAAATGTTCTTAAAAGTAAAGGATATTGCAACGGTTAGCTAAAAACACAAAAGCTGTTGCTTTTGTTAATCAAATTAGCAAAGCAACAGCTTTATTTTGTTCATTTTTGTTGTAAAACTATACTTCTATTCCTTAGTGGGATCAATCATTGCAAAACGTATTTCTCCCTCACAAGCCACTTGATCGTCAACTGTAGCTACTACCTTTACCTTGCCCATTCCCATCTTAAAAACAATATATTCCGCCTCAAGCTTTAAGGTATCTCCCGGAACAACTTGTTTTCTAAATTTTATTTTTTCAAAACCAGTAAATACTCCTAGTTTTCCTTTGTTTTCTTCCATTATAAGTCCTGCAACACATGCCGTCTGTGCAAGTGCTTCAACTATTAGAACTCCTGGCATAATGGGATTTTGGGGAAAATGTCCTTGAAAAAAAGGCTCATTTGCCGTTACATTCTTAATTCCGACAGCCCTCTTTCCCGGCTCTACTTCTAGTATCTTATCTACCAACAGGAATGGATACCTGTGTGGAATTATTTTCTGAATATCCACATTGCTTAACAATATACCGCCCCCTAATTAAACATTTTTTACTCATTATTGCTATTTCTAGAAACAGCAATGACCTTAAAACTAATTCTCCATTATAATGAGTAAATTGTCAATATAGGGGTGAATTAATATTACAGAAACATTCCTTTTAGCTCAGTCAATCTGTTCAATTTCTTCGTTCTTTTACTTATATTTCCTATTTGCTTTGAACTAAATCTGCTTTGAAAGCTGTTTATAAAGTAGATCTCCTAAACCCAAACTATTTGTTTTGGATGCATTTTCTACCAACTGATCATCTAACATACTCTCAAAATATTCTGAACCACTATCCTTAGGGATGAGTGATGCTTTAGGTACAGTTGCCTTCATTTGTTTATACATAATTTGCAGAAGAATCCCCTCAAATTCAGTACAAACTTTCTTGAGTGCTTCGTTGTCTTTTTTCTCCATAGCATCCATTAAACTCTTCTCAAAACTTGTATCACTTACTGCATTTTTTGTAGCACTTATTGAATTATCAATAAACGTATTGCTTATTTTAGCTATATCCATATTATCCCCACATCCTTAACTCTTTTCTAAAACAAAATTATCTCTTAAGGTTGTTTGCAATCCCTAACATATCATCTGCTGTCTGTACTGCTTTAGAATTGATTTCATAAGCCCTTTGTGCCACAATTAGCTTAACCATCTCTTCAACCACCTGAACATTCGATGACTCAATATAGTACTGTTTTACATTACTTACCGTTCCTAATTCACTGTCAGGAATTGCTTCTCCTGATGCAGGATTACTAGCATATAAATTGCTACCCATGCTCTCAAGCCCCTGCCTATTAGAAAATTTTACAACGCCAATTGTCTGACCTAACGGAACTATAACTCCATTTTCGTCTGTATACGAAAGTTCTCCATAATCAGATACTATCAACTTAGCAAGATCTACATCAATATATATCTCTGTTCCTGCATCATCTAATACAGGGTAACCATCTGATGTTGTAAGTTTATTTCCATCTTCCGAAACACTTAGCTTAAAATTCCCATCCCGTGTAAATGCCAAGTCGCCCTTAGGCCCTTGAACCACAAAAAATCCATCACCCTCAATGGCAAAATCCAGCGGATTATCAGTTCTTTCCAAATTCCCTGTCCCAAAGTTCTTTGCAGTAGCCACAACGGAAGCTCCATGCCCTACTTGAAGATTTACAGGTCTTCCCTCTCCATCCATTACTGAAGCCCTATTTAACGTTTCATAGAGCATATCTTTAAATTCTGCTCTTTCCTTTTTATAAGCTGTGGTATTTACATTAGCCAAATTATTAGATATAACATCTACACTAAATTGCTGTGCTTTCATACCCGAACCTGCACTCCAAAGTGCTCTCATCATAATTTTTGCCCTCCATTATTTAAGGTATTTCTAAAAATCCCAACTCTATAATCAATTACCTCACTACACCAACCTCATTAACCGCTTTTTCAAGGGTTCCATCTAACGCTTGTACTACTTTTTGATTTGCTTCATAAGAACGCAATACTGTAATCATATTTATCATTTCATTAATTGCATTAACATTTGACTGCTCTATATAACCCTGTTTTACAACCCCTGTAAACTCTTGTTCTTGTGTTTCCTCTGTTGTCTGTATTAAGTTGTTTCCATATTTTCTTAAGGTAGTGGTGTCTGCAAAATCCCTTATGACAAGTCTTGCCACAATCTCCTCATTTTGCACTATTGAACCGTCATCTAAAACAGTAAAATTCTCACCTTCCAATGTTATAGGACCATTTATACCCAATACAAAATAACCTTCACTTGTAACAAGCTGACCTTGGGAGTTCAATACAAAGCTTCCGTTCCTAGTATAATATTCTGTAATCCCTCCATTTTCATCAGGAACGCCAATACTGAAAAAAGCAGAATCGGAATTCCCAATTGCCAAATCAAGCGAACTGTCTGTCCTATTAAGCTGTCCACCGGTAAAGTATGTAAACACTTCTCCTACATCATTACCAAACTGTAGATTTCCAACCTTTCCCGATGGGTTTAGAGTGCTTCGGGTGTCATTAATTCTCCGAACCATAACCTCAGGAAAACTCTCATAAACAACAGTATCCTTTTTATAACCATTTGTGCTCACATTCGCCAAGTTATTGGATACTATATCCATTTGTTTGTTGTTTGCACGCATGCTCCAACCGGAAGTATATAGTGCTCTAATCATATTTATTCTCCTAAATTTCAAATCTGATTATTTTCTCGTAATATATATCGTATTTTTAGTTTGTTAACTTAACAAAAACTTTCACTTCGTTCGAAAGAAGCACATGAAAAAAGAACCAAGTTTTTTACGCTTGGTCCTTTAACAAATGCTATATAATGTTTATCTGTAGCTGGTTCTCAACTCAGATGCTTCACTTTGTTCAATAGCTTCAATGTCTTCAAGAGCTTTTCCAGTACCTAGGGCAACACAAGAAACAGCATCATCGGCAACCACTACATTAATACCTGTCTTTTCCTGAATAAGCTTGTCCAAACCATATATTAAGCTTCCTCCACCCGTCATTACAATCCCCCTGTCACTTATATCCGCGGCAAGCTCAGGTGGTGTTTTTTCGAGAACAGAGTGGACAGTCTCAACAATGCTTGAAATAGGTTCTTCGAGTGCTTCCATAATCTCAGTAGAAGTTACAGTTATTGTTTTAGGCAAACCAGATATAAGGTTTCTTCCCCTAATATCCATTGTCACTTCCTGAACTCTTGGAAACACTGTACCAACATTTATCTTTAACTCTTCAGCCGTACGCTCACCTATCATTACATTATGTTTTTTTCTCATATGTCTTACTATTGCTTCATCAAACTTGTCACCAGCTACTTTTATAGAACTACTTACAACCGTTCCGCCAAGAGAAATTACTGCAATATCAGAAGTTCCTCCACCGATGTCTATTACCATACTTCCACAGGCTTTTGAAATATCAATGCCTGCACCTATTGCTGCAGCTATAGGTTCCTCAATAAGATAAGTTTTTCTAGCTCCCGCTTGCATAGCAGCTTCCTTTACTGCTCTCTTCTCAACTTCTGTAACTCCACTAGGAACACAGACAATAATTCTAGGTCTAACAAGTTTGAGAACTCTACTTCCGCAAACTTTATTAATAAAATGCTTTAACATTCTCTCTGTAATATCATAATCAGAAATAACACCTTCTCTTAAAGGTCTTATAGCAACAATATTACCGGGTGTTCTTCCAAGCATTCGCCTAGCCTCTTCACCTACTGCAAGGAGCTTGTTAGAATTTTTATCTATAGCAACAACAGAAGGCTCACTTAGAACTATACCTCTCCCTTTGATATAAACGAGAACAGAAGCAGTTCCGAGATCAATACCTATATCCTGACCAATACCAAACAAAGCGCATCTCCCTTTCGTTTATCTGTAGTAATTCAAATTAACATTGCCATTTTCTTACTTTCGATACAATAATTCAATACAAGTAACTTTTGTCTACAAGCTTCTTATATTAACTTCTATTACGAGCCAATAATACTTGACTAAGATCATTAATCAAACCGATAAATTATCATAGATGTATTTCCCCTGTTCTAGGGTTCAATTATTAACATGACATATTGCAAACGATCATATTGATAAGATTACCCATTTAATTGCGTATACACAAGGATATACTTTGTAACGTTGCAATAGAAAAGGAACTACATATCATAATAATATTATCATATTATTTTAATATTGCAACTTAATATTTTGACATTTTTGTATTTTTTATATGCTACTAAATAAGATGTATAAAAATAGCACAATTTCCTTTAAATAAAAATCAGAAAAGCATCCAGCACCTTCGTTTTTGCCTCTTTCACTTCGTTCGAAAGAAGCGTGAACAAAGGGGGCTACGCCCCGTTTAAACCCCGCATGGTACACTTTTACATTTCTTTTGAAAACCTTGCGTCTTCTGCGACTCAAGGTTTTATTTTTTTAGAAAATCAATGCACTTTCTTAGAAAATATTAAAAAGAAGCTGTACACTAATTAGTGCACAGCTCCTTTTTATACCCCCTTATATTTTGCTTTTGTTGCCATCCCACCTCTTATATGTCTTTCTGCTTTGTTTGTATCTAATACCGCCTTTGCCTCTTCCGCAAGGGTTGAATTTATCTGTAGCAGACGGTCAGTTACGTCCTTATGTACAGTACTTTTGCTTATCCCGAATTTTTTTGCTGCTGCTCTAACAGTTGACTTCGTTTCAATAATGTAGTTTGCAAGTTCAACTGCTCTTTCTTCTATATAACCCTTCAATGACCATGCCCCCCTTATTCATACTATTATGCTAATTAAAAGCTTTAT
>JAAYPF010000231.1 GCA_012519925.1 Clostridiaceae bacterium | reverse complement strand
TAAGGGGATTTCTCATGGATTAGTCTATTGGCTTGTTTATTAGTTGGCATGTGGGCATCACCTTCCTTTCATAATTTGGATTTTTATAGTAAAGTATTATTTTTATTTACCACCAAACTATTATTTGAAAGAAAGTGATTATATATTCAAAACTACTTATTACACTATTCATCCTTGTGTTCAAAATTAACCACTTTTCCATCACATAATTTACTAAAATGTATTGTTACAATATCCAATCCATAGGGTGGATTATGTGCTCCAACATAAGTTGATATTTGTATTTTCATTTCATATTCATAGGGAGCAACTGCTTTAACATCTGTTGTTTTTATTAAATCAAAGCCCATTAGTTCTTTATAATAATTATCAACTGCTTCTTCAATTTGGGGTACATAGATACCCATAATTTGCTTTTCTAAAAAAGATTCTCTTTCTTGACAATTTAGTTTACTCCATTCAGTCTGAGGTATTGAGCTTGTGAATAATTTATCTGCTAAAACATTATTTTGTTTATCATAAAAATTCTGTTGATGTTTAGGTGTGTTACTTGAAACAAAGGTTACAAACAATGAAAATAGTATTACAATAAATGTGGAAATACAGAATAGCACATACTTATTCTTCAAAAGTACCACCTTATTATAGTCACTAATTATATTTTCCCCTTAATTATTCTTCTCATGAAATCAATATTTTACAAAACAGTTAGTTTTGAATATAAAGTGGAATTACCTTTTTTATGAACCTCTTGTACTATGTTTACTTTAGGCTTATTTAAATTATAATGCACTATGTGATATCTTTAATACAGAGCAGATTTTCGTACGATAGATTGCAAAAATCAAATGTTGATTCCTTTTACCATTTCATAATAGTAAAACAAGAGCTTGTTGATTTCTAGTTGTTTAGGGTATAATAATTGTGGAGGTTGATAATCTATGGAAGAGAAAATTATAAAAGCAATTGAAGCCTTGACTGGGAAAGTGGATAATATGGCTAAAGATATTGGAGTAATGAAAACTGATATTAGTATGGTGAAAACTGATATATCAGAAATTAAGCAGAAGGTTAATGCTATTAATGACCAAACTGCTGACTTGACAGAATTCCGTACCGAAACAAGGGAAAAACTTGAATTGATAGAAAATGGCATTGAAGTATTGGGTAAGGAAGATTTTAAGAATAAGGTTGAATTAATTGAGATAAAAAAGAAAATTGCTAAGTAATGAAATTTTTTCTACAATTTAAAATTGTTGTTTTTATTTTCTAAGAAAAGAACTACTGAAGAATAGATAAGAGAAAATAATGAAAATTATTTGGCAAGTAATAAAAATGTAAGGGGCTGTCTCATCAACGGGACAGCCCTTAATAATGCTTAAATGTGTTATTATTTCATGATTAGGGGTGTGTTGTCCCCTCCTGAATCGATTTCAACAACATTATCTACAGTAGCTCTATATTTCCAGTAATAGAATAGCACCGCCCCTTTGGAATTGTGACCACGAAGGTCATTTGCATTCCAGTATTGGGTCAGTGTAACGATATAAACCCAATCACTTTCCTTTTCAATCTTTGTCTCGAATTCTGCAGGGATGCTGAGGCCTGGAGCTTTGCCAGCGGTATACAAAATGCCGCTTACTTTTCCAGGGCTATCTGGAAAACCGCTGATGGGATGCAGTTCCAAAACCTTTTTTATTGCATCAGACTGGCTGAAAACACTGTACGAAATTGATTGAAGTTCTTCACCGGTATTTGCGTCAATAAACACGTTGGTGTCTGCAATTACTCCTTTTGACTCCTGTACGCCATATGCATTTTTAGGTCCGCCGGTATTCAGGTGGAGATTGTAAAAAGTTACAATCCATACAGGATAATCCTTTAAAACGACGCTTGAGCCTGCAATGTAGGGGCGTTTCTTGTTGGTCAGGCTTACTAGTATTGCAGTAATTTTGTTTGCATCTTTGTAACTGCTGTTTCCGACTATGGTTTTTGCATTGCTTAGGGCTGTAAATTTATCGATATTAACCGGCACTGTTAGTTCTTTGAACTCGTATTCATCAGGGGGAAAGTGGGGGTTCTTTTTCAAATCATCTATTGAAATGCTTTCGATATTGTTTTTGGTTGCAATTGGAGTATTGGTATTATTGGGTTCTTTTGGAGTAGAAGAAGATATCGCAATTTTGTTGTTATACGGCGGTTTTAATGTTGATTTATAAACAATTGCTGAAAAGAGAAGAAGACATAAAACAAAAACAGCCGCTGTTAGCTTCAGTACGGGTTTTAACCTGTGGTATTGTAAAGCTATTGAAAGCGAAGTTTTTTTGTTTTTATAACGGCTTTTGTCTATTGAAGCCATAATGTTTTTATCTACGGAATTGCCTGCAAAATATGGTGATTTAATGAATCCATCTGAAAAAGAAAATAGATAATATGCTTTTTTGCAGTTTTCACATCTCTTTATATGCTCTTTCATTGCATTTCCAGAGTCTGGAGACATTTTGCCATCGAGGTAATCAATTAAGTCTTCAATTTTGCATCTTTGCACCATTTTCCATTACACCTCCCCATGTTCAATGAACTTCTTGTAAAGTATCTTTTTAGCCCGCATGACCTTTATCCGGACATTTTCAGGTGATAATTTAAGCATTTCAGCTATTTCCCTGTACGAAAAACCCTGTATATGCTTTAAAACCAAAATTGTTTTATCTTCAAATTTCAGAGAGTCGAGAATTTTTAGTATTTCAAGATTGTGTTCCTTCATTTCGTAGACTAGTTCAGGGTCATTAATTAGATTATCCGGTAGAGAGGACAGTACCTCTTGATAGTCTATGTTTCTTTGCTTTTTCTTCTTCGAATAATGGGTTTTGAAAACATTCAAGGCTATTCTGTAAAGCCAGGTGGAGAAATGCCATCTATTATCGTATTTATATAGGTTGTTATATACCCTTATAAAGACCTCCTGAAGAATGTCTTCAGCGTCTTCCCTAGAAAAAGTCATTTTATATATAAAATTATAAATACCGTCCCTGTATTTTGAAACAAGTAAGGAAAAGGAGTCTGTGTCGCCATTTAATACATTGGAAACCAGAATGTAGTCATTATCCAATTTGCTTTCCACCACCTCAGAATATAAACCATGTTTAATAATAACATATATTTATACTAGGGAAATTAATAAAACGTTACAAATTGCAAATTATATATAAATTATAAACAGTTATTTTGCCGTGAAATTTTTATTACTTCAGGCGTATGCTTGCTGATTTTAAAATTGCTGTTAATATCTTACATGGCACCAATGACAGGTGGAATAGCCAATAGACAGGAAGATAGGTTTATCTTCCGACTTGGTCTTTTCAAAGGCTTCATCACTCCATGAAAACCAGTCTACAGGGTTATAGGCATGTTGTAACAGGTAAGGGGATTTCTCATGGATTAGTCTATTGGCTTGTTTATTAGTTGGCATGTGGGCATCACCTTCCT
>JAAYPF010000230.1 GCA_012519925.1 Clostridiaceae bacterium | reverse complement strand
GTGGGTGTTGGTGTGGGTGTAGGTGATTGAGTATGCGTCGGCGTTGGAATTATAGTTGGAACATGTATCTGTGTCGGCACAGGAGTTATAGCCGATTGATACCGTGACCCGCTTGTTTTATAATGCTCCACAGTAATCTTTCGCTCTTGTCCATTCCATATTACATTACAATTAATGTTTTCTAGTACTACTCTTAAAGGAACAAAAGTCCTTTCATTTATAATCTGCGGAGCTACATCAATCTCAATATTATGTCCATCAACTAAAATGACTTTTTCCCCAATCCAAAGCTCAATAACTTTACCTTCGAAATGAATAGTTACCTTTTTTTCCGCTGGTCCCCAAATTACACTTCCGCCTAAAGACTCTATAACAGCTCTTATTGGAAGCAATGTCCTATCATTTATAATAACTGGTTTTGTCCCTCTGCCGGGATCAATTTCGTAAAGGTTTCCTTTTACATTCATATATGGATTGCCTATTTGAAGAACTATAGTTGTCATGGAACTCTCACTCGGCGTAACATATATTTCATTAGAAGCCTCTCCTATAATTATTTCACCCGAAATATTGTACACCGGCCTGATTGTATAACAGTATGTAATACCATTTGCTACATCCTGATCCTTAAAATCAAGACCTGCCACTGGAAAATCAGTAATTAGCTTTGAACCATATTGACTAGTCAATCCTCTTTTATATATGTTGTAACCTATTACATTTTCTTTTGACACTGCATCCCATTTTAAAAATACTTGTTTATCTCCACCTTGAGCATATAAATATGCCTTTGACGAATTATTATTATTGTTGTTTATTGGATTAGTGGGACTTACCACATAGGTATAGGTTGGCGTAGGAGTGGTTACTACCCCAGAAGTAGAGGTTGGTTTATAGGTAGAGGTCGGTATATAGGTAGAGGTTGGTGTAGAAGTAGAAGACGATCTAGGAGTAGGCGATGACTTAAGTGTCGAAGATGATATGGGAGTAGCAGAAGAATCTGAAACTATAGTTAACTCACCGTTTTTGAAGGTTGTACTAATTTTTTGTAAATTAGCATCGCCAAATGCACCTCTGCGGCTTACATAGATTGAAGTGGTACCGGCCGGTGCAGTATCTTTGATTTTAGCTACTATTTTAACAAAATCCCCCTCAGTTTTGACAGCATCCTTTCCATTCATAGCCATATCCAAAAACAGTAATTTTATTACACCTTTTTCAGGATAGAACATACCACCGTAATTTATTTCAGGGTTGCTTACAATACTACCTGGAATCACACTTGTCACGTCTAAAATACGATTATCATAGTTCAATTCAAAGTCAATGGTAGTTATCCCGGTTTTAGGTACAGTAGTGAAATTTACAGGTATTGTAATCTCCTCTCCTGGTTTTACCTGAAAGGATGCTATTTCTACAATTACTTCGTCACCTGCAACTACCCTCAATGGTGCTACTATAAAAACTAAAGCTACTAATACAATAATCAATAAGTATGAAATACACCTTTTAATAGAAAATGAAATACACATCCTAACACATCCCTCTCTAAATACTAAAAAAACATCTTAATCTTATAAATTAAAAGCCTCTTCCTTTTATGTTTTATATATAATAAAAAAGTTCGTAAATTTAATTATAATGTGTGCGAAGTAACATAGACATCTCATAAAATGAGCAGGTGCATTATTAGTGCTACTTGAGTAGATGATTGTGCTGCATTGAAATGTATTATATTTTTACGGCTAAACTTCTAGAAAACAAATACATAATAAAAACTCTGGGGCATCAAGCTCCTCCGTTTTTGCCTCTTTCACTTCATTCGAAAGAAGCGTAATAAAAACAATAGTAATATAGAAAGATTCTATATTACTATTATATAATAAAAATATACCTCAATACAAGCTATATAGTTAATATTGCATGGTGTAGAAGGGCATTAAATTAACCTCTCTAAAGCCCTCTAAAAATCAGCAAATATTTCGCCAAAATTAATACCTGCAATATGTCTACCATTATATCTAGCTCTGATATTCAGCTTTGCCTCTTGAAACTCTTCACTTACAGCACCGTTTTCAATGGCAGCCTTTGCCTCTATAAATGCTGCAAGCTCGTCGGATGCCTTTATAATATTGCCATCTCTTGGGCTATATTTGTCTTCATTATACTTCTCATTTATCTCTTCGCAGCTTTTATTCTCCACCCTTCCATCTATCAAAACAACATTTTCAAACTCAGTCTCGATAAACATCCTTATCTCTGGAAGAAATTCCTTTGGCACTAGAGGATATAATTGTTTTTCCATCTGCTCGTTTTCAATCTCCTTGATTAAATCGCTCAGCCCTTTAACACCTGTCTTTATAGGTGAAATAATGTCCCTTGTAAGCACTTCTGGAAGATCATGAAAAAGTCCTTGAAAGAAATTATTAGAGCATCTGACTGGGCAGGCTTTTATTTCAAGAGAGAATAAATATGACAAAATGGCTACAAATAGTGAATGCCCTAGCACTGAAGTCTTTGGTATTCTGTGTAGATGGGACCATCTAGCTTGAAACCTCAAGTGACCGCATAGCTCAATAAAATTCTTGTAATTATTGTTTAGAGCTAGCTGCTTCATACCTTCTAGGTCATTGAACTTTTCAATTCTATCTATGAATTCTCTCTTAATCTCCTGAATCTCGTAACCATTAGGATTTAAGCGCTCAATTATCTCGAACTCCCACCTTGAAGCATAGTTGTGTGCTGCATTAAGAATTTTCTTGTTTATAGACGGCTCATCATCAGCAAAATAATTTCTAAATCTATCACAAAAATCTTCTCCTAATGGCGAAATAATTGTTTCAAGCGTGTCATACACATATTCATTCAAAAGTTTGTACTTCCTAGGGTCTTCCTTGATTTTATAAAACACAGGTGGTTTTATATCGGTAATTACAATTCTCTGCAGCATTTCAAAAATACCGCCTTCTATAATCTCAATCCAACTAAAACCAGGCTTTGTCTCCTCATACTTGCCTAAAAAATATGCAATAAACATCTTATGTGCTTGTTTGTCAAGCTCAATCAATTCAATTGGTCTTAGCTTATCGTTCCAACGTTGCATATATGCTGCTGAAAATATCTTCATAATTAGGCTTTTTCTTATCATAATATCACCTTATCTTTTTAATTTGACTTCTATTGATTGAGATAATGAGATCAAAGGATAGAATTTGATCATAATTCAACCTACATAAACTATAGCAAAATGTGTCAAACATTACAATAATGCTTTACTCTTTGTAAATGTGATATGAATATAGCCAAATAGAAAGTTTTATAATATAGTTAATAAATAAAAATAAAAAGTTGACGGAAAGGAAGGATTATACTTATGAAGGTATTGTTTATTGGAGGTACAGGTATTATCAGCGAAGGAGTCTCCCGCCGTGCAATTGAAGATGGTCATGAACTCTATATATTAAATCGCGGGACCCGCACTCAGTTCATTCCCAAAGGTGCAAAAATAATAACTAGTGATATACGGAATATTGACTCTTGTGTTAAAGCACTTGAAAACTTTCACTTTGACGTGGTTGTCAATTGGATAACCTTTACACCGGAACATCTAAAAGCCGATATTGAAATTTTCACAAACAAAACCGAGCAATATATCTTAATTAGTTCTGCGTCAGCATATCAGAAACCACCTTCAAATTATATCATCACCGAATCTACACCTTTGGAAAACCCATTCTGGCAATATTCGAGAGATAAAATCGAGTGTGAAAAAATCGTTTTAAATGAGTATAATCGTACCGGTTTTCCTGTAACTATTGTAAGACCCTCTTTCACCTATGGTCTATCAATGATACCTGCTGCTTTGAACAGTTGGGAACATCCATGGTCCCTTGTGGATAGAATGAAAAATGGCAAAGAAATCATTGTTCACGGTGATGGTACTTCTCTGTGGACTATGACTCATAATGAGGATTTTGCAAAAGGTTTTGTTGGACTGTTTGGAAATAAAAAATCAATAGGTGAAGCCTTCCATATCACCTCCGACGAAGTTCTTACTTGGGATGAGATCTATAAAGCTATAGGTCGTGCAGCAGGAGTTGAACCGAATCTAATACACATTACATCGGATTTCATTGTATCAAAAGCCCCGGAACTCACGGGAGCTCTGTTAGGAGACAAAACGTATAGCATTGTTATGGACAATAGTAAAATAAAAAGTTTTGTTCCCGGCTTTAAAGCTGTAATACCTTTTGCCGAAGGTATTAAAAAAACAGTTGAGTATTATTTAAAACATCCTGAACTCTGTACTGTGGATAACGAATGGGATAACCTTATGGATAAAATAATTGCAGCCTATAAAAACTAATTTAAGCTCCTGCACTTATCACAACGTAACTCAGACTTATGAGTTTTTGCTGCAGTAGCCCCTTTCACTTCATTCAAAAGAGACGTAATAAAAACACTCCTGAGTTTCTTAGGAGTGTTTTTATTACGTTGCTTAACTTAAATCTTTTATGTAGAAATATTACCTGCTTTTTTATCATCTCTATAAAAGCCTGCCGCAGTCTGTGCATATTTTTTAAGCTTCTCATACACCAGATAATTTATTGTGCCCGGTGGATAATTTCCATCCTTTCCTTTCTCGCCAGCCTTCATACCTGTAAGAATTTCAATTCCTTCATCAATGGTCTTGACCGCATATACACTGAACTTTTTCTCTTTTACAGCTGTCACCACTTCATCGTTCAAAACGAGATTTTTTATGTTCTGATAAGGTATTATCACTCCATGTCTTCCGTCAAGTCCACGAATTTTGCATAGTTCGAAAAAACCCTCAATCTTTTCGGTCGCACCACCAATTGGTTGAATTTCCCCCTTTTGGTTTACTGAACCAGTAACTGCTATAGATTGTTTGATGGGCACATCCGCTAAACTTGATAGTACTGCATATAGTTCTGCACTAGATGCACTGTCCCCATCTACACCACCATACAATTGTTCAAAACACAGGCTGGCTGTAAGGGTCAAAGGAATTTCCTGAGCAAACTTTTCTCCTATATAGCCGCTTAATATAAGTACACCTTTTGAATGGGATGTACCACTCATTTCTACTTCTCTTTCAACATTTACAATGCCACTTTCTCCCATGAAAGTGTTGGCAGTAATTCTCGCTGGTTTACCAAAGGAATAGTCACCTATATCAAGAATTGTAAGCCCGTTTATCTGACCTACAACTTCCCCTTCAGTGTCTAAAATGATAGTGCCGTCCTCTAGACTCTCTAAAATCTTTTTGTCATATTTATTTGAACGGTTTATCTTTTCACAAATAGCCTTTTTTACATGCGTAGCACTAACTAGACTACTTCCTTCAATTTCAGCCCACGCACAAGATTCACACAATATCTCCACTATGTCGTTAAATTTAGTCGATAGCTTTGTTTGATCCTCCACAAGTCTTGAGCTATATTCAACAACCTTAGCAACCCCAGTTTTGTCAAAATGCAGAGTATTTTCTCTTTTACAAAAGGAATTTATGAATTTGGCAAGTTTTTTTGTATTCTCCTTGTTTCTATCCATTTCAGCATCAAAATCAACTTTTATCTTGAATAGCTTTTTAAAGTCCTCGTCAAGCTCATATAAAGCCTGATAAAGGTATTCGCTTCCCACAAGTATTACTTTTATATCAACAGGAATAGGCTCCGGCTTTAAGGTGGAAACAACCACTAGCCCCATTTGTTCTTTCATGTTTTCAATCAAAATCTCTCTTGTACGTAAGACCCTTTTTAATGCCTCCCATGCCTGAACATTGCTTAAAACATCCTTTGCCTGAAGTACAAGATAACCACCATTTGCCTGTTGAAAGAGACCGCCTTTGATCATTGTATAATCAGTAGTCATTGTCCCAAATTCATTTTCGTACTCCAACTTACCCAACAAATTAAAAAATGTAGGATTAAAATCAACTATCACTGGAGCACCTTTAAGCTTGCTATTATCTACTAAAAGATTAACTTTATACTTATCGGCAGGAGAACCCTCAGCACTTCTAATCCAAGGAATTAGTAACTGCTGTTGTTCATCCATATAGTCTTCTTCTCGAAAATCATCAAGGTTTTTAAGTATGTCTTCCTGAACATTTTCCAGATAATCAACAATTTTCTTATAATCCTGATACTTCTCCTTAAGATCATTTATATGTATCCCCACAGCAAACAAGGCAATTTTATTTTCCCACTCAGCTACTTTTTCTTCCGCTTCTTTTTCCACGGCTTTTATTTTTCTTATTGTATCTATGGTTTCAATTTGTACAATGTTAGATCTCTCGGTTATTTCATGTTTGAGCTTTTCATCTAACTCGCCATATTCCTCTTCTGATATAGTTTTACCTTCAACCACAGGCAGAAAATATATACCAGCATTGGTGGTCTTAACCTTGAAACCTTGTTTTTCTGCATCCTCATTAAGTTTCTCTAAAAGTCCATTTCTCCTCGACTGGTATTCCTTTGCTATTGAAGTCTTTTCCCTCTCGTAATCTTCACTATCAAAAACCCTTGAAATCTCCAATTGCAATACCTTTACAAAATCCTCCATGTCTTCTTGAAAGATTTTGCCTAATCCCGCCGGTAAATTTAGTGCAGAGGGTTGGTTGGGATTATTAAAATTATATACATAGCACCAATCATCAGGTGTTTTAGCTTTTTGGGCAATTTTCTTTAAATAGTTTTGAGCATAGCTGGTCTTTCCTGTACCCGTCGGTCCACACATAAAAATGTTATAACCACGGGTCTTAATTTTCAACCCAAACTGCAGAGCTTTTGCGGCTCTCTCCTGACCTATTATATCTTCTAATGCCTCAAGTTCGGAAGTGTCATTGAATTTGAAAGACTTCGGGTCACATTCTTTTCTAAGCATTTTATAAGACAGACCTTTTATTCGCGGCATAATGCTTCCCCCTTTGTACTGTTAATAAAGCAATCCAAAATACATATAGCAGCAGAAACTACAATAAAAACACTAAGTTCCGACGCGATAGACAGTGGAACTATAATCTCTAAGACAATAAATAAGAAAGATCAATATTTTATGGTACAATGCCCAGCATGAATATTGAACATTATTTTGAAATACTTAATTATACGCAAGTAAATTTTCAAGATAATGGTGATTAAATTTGTAGATCTAGCTTTAGCAGAGCATACATCATAAAATAATATATTCTACTAAAAACAACGAAAATCCTTTTTTATTCTATATAATTATGTCGCATTTTGGATAAAACTTTAGATAAAATTTTCTTTCCACATTATTATAGCATCTTCTTTGTTATCGGCATAATATTCTTTCCTAAAGCCTTCAATTCTAAATCCAAACTTCTTGTATAAATTTTGTGCTAAAATATTACTTTTTCTAACTTCCAAGGTCATCTTAGTTATATTCTCCTCTTTAGCTAGCTCAATTAAGCTCTGTACCAGCATAAAACCAACACCGTTTCTCCTGTACTCGGGGTGAACCGCCACATTTGTAATATGTCCCTCATCAAAAACCTTCCATAGACCTGCATAGCCTATTGTTTTGCCATTTACCTTAGCTATAATATATCGTGCAAATTTATTATTCGTAACCTCTTCTATAAAAGCATTTTTAGACCAGGGTATTGTAAAAGAAAGTCTTTCAACTATTAGTACCTCATCAACATCTTCAAGCGTTAAGCGGGAAACTTCAATCCTATCAAAGCTCATTACTTCTCACCTTTCCCGCATAGCTTCTTTTCTAGTTCTCTTTCAGCCTGTGACTTCCTCAAATAGAAGGGTACCAACTCAAAACTGCTAGTATACTTTCCTTCTTTAGCCATCATTAGTGCGAGTTCAGCCACTGACGCTCCTCTTTGGAGTCTATTTCCTAAAGGTGCAAACTCGCAATTTTCTCTAAGCTCTGATTTAAAGTAATCTTTATGTAAATCAATCGCATCACCGGCAAATATAACCTTCTTGTTATTTCGAACAATTAGCTGCACAAGTTCGGAAACAGGTATTCCCATATATTCTGTAATTCTCTCAAAACCTCTATCCCTTACTTCATACAGTGCGGTAAATACTTGACTGTTTCTTGCATCTAAAATTGGACAAATAACAAATTCACTTGTAACAATATTATATGCCAATGCATCTAATGTTGGAACTCCTACAAGGGGTTTATTAGTTGCATAAGCCAAAGCTTTCGCAGTTGTTACACCGATTCTTAGACCAGTAAAAGATCCAGGACCTATCGAAGCAGCAAACACATCAATATCCGATGGTTTAATATCTAAAGCCTTCATTATTTCATCTATCATTACCATCAGCTTTTGCGAATGGGTCTTTTTATTATTTATCGAGTATTCACCTAAAAGCTTTTCATCCTCCATTAACGCAACAGACCCAACTGCTGTTGCCGTATCAATTGCAAGTACTTTCATACAAAAAACCTCTCATAGCAAGTATTTTTTCAAACCAATGTACATAAGGCGTTTAAAAAAAACTCCTTAGTCAATACATATAGTTCAAACCCATTAATGAAGCTATAAAGCTTCAAACAAAAATATCACAGCTTTAGTCTTTTTTCATAATCCTTATATTTTTCACCAATAAATTCTATATTTATTTCTCTAACGTTCACATCTAAATTAAGGTTCTTATTAATCTTAACCCATATAAGCTCATCAGGCAAAATATCTCTTATCAGTTCAGCCCACTCAATTACCACCACACCATCACCGTATAGATACTCCTCAAATCCTATATCATACATCTCTTCAGGATCTCCAATTCTGTATACGTCAAAATGGTAAAGGGATACCTTAGTCTTATATTCATTCACAATAGTAAAGGTAGGGCTTGTTATATACTCGTCTATTCCTAATGCACAAGCTATGCCATTTGTAAAAGCTGTTTTGCCAGTACCTAGGTCTCCACTTAGACATACCAAGTCACCACTCATTAAAATACTGCCTAATGCCTTACCAACTAGCATTGTTTCATCTTGGGAAAAGGTTTTAATTTGTGCCATCTTCTTCCCTTTCATATACTACTTGTCCGTTTATTATGGTTGTAACAACCTTTGTCTTGAATTCCAAAGGATGCCCGTCTGTTATTATTATATCTGCATCTTTACCTTTTTCAAGGCTACCCACTCTGTTATCAATCTCCGTCAACTCAGCTGCATTGATTGTAATTGCCTTGAGAGCCTCATTTTCATCCATCCCTTCCCTTACAGCTAATGACGCACATAGGGAAAGATACTGTATAGGAACACAAGGGTGGTCTGTCATTATAGCAGTCTTTACACCTGCTTTTGAAAGTATTCCAGGGGCTTTAATGCTCATATTGCGAAGCTCCACCTTCGAACGGTCTGTTAGTACAGGACCCACAATAGCAGATACACCTTCTTCGAGCAAAATATCTTTAATAATGTGCCCCTCGGTACAATGCTCTATAGTAAGTCTTATGTCAAACTCTTTCGCAATCCTTATAGCGGTTATTATATCATCAGCTCTATGGGCATGAGCCTTAATAGGTATTTCCCTCTTAAGTACCTTAAGCAATGCCTCCATTTTTATATCATACTCTGGTTTATCTACATTTTCCTTGTCGTTGTCGTATTCATCAAGGAGCTCCTTATATTCCTTAGCCTTCATTAGACTTTCCCTAAGTATAGCCGCTGTAGCCATACGTGTCGAAGGAGCTTGTTTCCTATCATTATAAACTGTTTTGGGATTTTCACCAAAAGCAACCTTAATTGCAACAGGATCCTTAACTATCATCTCTTCTATTCGTCTTCCAAAAGTCTTTAAAGCGACAAATTGCCCTCCAATAACATTTGCACTGCCAGGACCCGTTACAACGGTAGTAACTCCATTTTCTAGTGCTTCCCTAAAGCAACGATCGAGATGATATACCGCATCAATCGCACGCAAGTGCGGCGTTACAGGATCTGTCATCTCATTTCCGTCATCTCCTTCAAAGCCTATAGAGTCCTCCCACATTCCTACATGGCAATGGGCATCAATAAATCCGGGGAGTATATACTTACCTTCTGCATCTATAATTTCAAGGGTCTTTTTACCTCTATAATTCTTATTCCCTTTTCCTACTTCAACTATCTTTCCCTCATCAATCAGAACATATCCTTTGTCATAATCAATTCCAGTCATAGTTAGTACTTTTCCATTTTTTATAAGTAACATATGGCCTCCAACAAATCTCGTTTTTTAGACTTCTTATATTTTATTATAACACATATATAATTACAACATAAATCATAGAGAGCTTTGTTTTGGCTACATTTACCGGTTAACTTTTTATCTGTATTGTGCGATTATTATTAATAGAGAAACGTAATCTCACCGTTGAAATGGAAAACGGCAATACTAAAATCAAAATTAATATTGATAGCATTAAAACAACAAAACTTCTGAACTAGGTGAACAAATCTCTATTAAAACCAAGCAAAAATTCGCTAATTAGGGGAATTACACTCCTTCTGTTATTTGCTTCAAGTTGGAAATAACAATCTAGCTTGAAGCTTTTTTATGTACTTTTCTTAGTCCTTCTGTCATTATAAACATAAAAATCAAGGACACTATAAGAAAGTAAGGATACAAGGATATTGAAATATTATCCGCCATAAGACCAAATAACGGCGGCATAAAAGTAGTTGCTACATAGGCACTTGCCATTTGAATTCCAATCATAGCTTGGGATAAGTTAGTTCCAAATTTTTCCGGTGTTTGATGAATCATACATGGAAATATAGGTGCACAGCCCATTCCTGCAAAAAACAGACCCATTCCTAAAAAAATGTCCTTTAATGGCAATAGCATTAATAATATCGAGACAGTTATGATACTCTGACCTATTTGAATCATTTTAGAAGCACTTAGCTTAATCATAAGAAATCCAGTAATAAATCGTCCAAAGGTTATTCCCATATAAAATAGCGAAGCCCAACTAGCCGCATCTAAAGGGGACATCCCCCTGTCAAGAACCATAAAACTGCTTGCCCATAGCCCACAGGTTGCTTCTAAGGAACAATAAAAAAAGAAGGCCAAGAAGGCAAACTTTGCTCCTCCTATTTTGACCAATTCTCTTAAACTAAAGTTACTGCTCTCATCGTTTGCGTAATTCGATGTCTTTTTTGCCACCTTACTCCATATGGGCAGAGATAGGAATAGTATAACTGCAAGGGAACATTGGATTAAACCTACTGTTGTATAGCCTGAACGCCAACCTCCTCTATGCAAATTAAAGGACATAATTATAGGTCCAATTGTTGCACCAACTCCCCAAAAACAGTGTAGCCAGCTCATATGCCTTGCTTTATAATGAAGAGCAACAAAATTGTTTAAAGCTGCATCTACTGCACCAGCACCTAAACCTAACGGTATGGAGAATATAATTAAGAATACATAATTTTTAGATATTCCAAAGCCCAACAGTGCAAAGGCTGTCATAAAGACACTTATCGCAGTGACTTTTCCCGTGCCAAACTTTTGAATTATTTTTACACTAAAGAAGCTAGATGTGATAGCTCCACCAGCAACTAGCATTGAAATGGCTCCAGCATAAGAAACCGAAACTCCTAAATCGGTATACATTGACGGCCAGGCAGAGCCTAGCAAAGAATCGGGTAAGCCTAGACTAATAAAGGAAGCATAAATAATTATTAACAATATTATCATCATAATATTTGTCCTCATTTCCTAAGAATATATCAAAGTTATAGTTTGACCATTTTTAGATACTTCAACATCTTGATTAGATGATTTTTTTAAACGACTGGTCAATTGTCCTTTTGCTTTGATTTTTAAAGACCTTATGACCTAAATTATATACAGGTGTTTTTTAAAATACCCTATGCCTTTTTATTTCTTCTCACTGTTGCAACATTGCATATCCTTTTTATCCCTTCGTAAAGGTCGTTTTCCGTCATATCCTCACGTTCTTCACTGGTGGCGACCATTGCAGCTTCATTAAGTATTGTTTCTATTTCCGAACAACTTAATCCTTCAAATTTGTCAGCTATATGGTCAATCGTTATACTCTGCGACAATTTTTTGTTTTTTGTATATATTTTAATCAATTCAATTCTAGTCTTATGATCAGGGTAGGGCACAGTATATTTTTTATCAAACCTTCCCGCACGTACTAAAGCTTCATCAAGAGCCTTATAGTTATTAGTAGCAGCAATAACCATAACCCCTTCCTCACGGGTAAAACCATCCATTTCATTTAGCATTGCGGTAATAATTCTATTGTTTTCCTTATCAATACCCGTTCCAGAATAATTGCGTTTTTCACCTATTCCATCAAATTCATCTATAAATACGATACAAGGCTTGTTCGCACGAGCTTTTCTAAAAAGAGATTTAATTTTAGCGGGACCTATGGACATAATTGCACTTTGAAAATCCGTGGCCTTAGTTGCAATAAAATTGACATTAGCTTCCCCTGCTAATGCTCTTGCAAACAATGTTTTTCCATTGCCGGGATTCCCCTCTAGCATAATACCATTTATTGGACGTATCCCTTTTGCCAAATATTCCTGTGGGTGTTTTAGAATATCAACAGCCTGAAGCATATCCCTTTTTAGCTCCTCTAATCCTGCAACATCCGAAAACTTAGTATTGTTATGCCGAATAACTTTAAATGTGTTTTTTCTATAACCCATAAACTTATATACGCCAAAGATTATGAGCCCAAAAAAAATGACATTAAAAAGCATATCGGTAACAGTAACTAAAATCTCATCCATCCCTTCTTCTGAGCTAACATTGACCCCATTAAGAAGCAAAAATTCCTTAAAGGAATCTAGTTCAGGGTTATCGGTGCTGTATTCTATTGAATCACCCTTTAAATAAAACCGCACTTCATCTTTTCCAATATTTGCAGAAATTACAGCCCCACTCTCAACATAACTATAAAAATCTGCATAGGAAATATGCTGTGCCTTATCATTTCCAAAATAAAGAGTTATACCAGTAAAAATTAATAGTATAACTAGTGCTACAATTGGTAAAACTTTTCTTTTGTTCATAGACTCTCTTCACCTTTACCTTAGCCATTTATAAAGTACCCATGTTTTACTTTATAAGTGGCATTAAATTTGAAATTCTTATTTAATATACTTAAAAACAAATCCACACACAAATATTGTTACCCCAGCTATAATAGCAGTAACAAAATTAACATACGGTGCAATTTTGTTATTTGACACATAAAATTTTTCTTTATTATTTGCATAATAACATATATCTACGGTAGCACCAACATCGTATGGCAAAGCTTTTTTAAATGTATAGTTCATATCTGTAGCAGTTACCTCCTCATTGTTTAAATTATATTTTACTACTGCTGCACATACATCATACGAAACACCTTTTATTGATCTTGTTTTAGTTTTGAAACCAACTACTACTCCTTTAGTGCAGATTCTATTTTGCTCTTTCCTTTTTGTAATCAAAAAACCAACTATCCCAATTAACAAAACAATCAGACCCATCAACTTAAATATATCAAGCACCCAAGCAATTGGTGAATCAGCCATTTCCTGTCCCTCCTCATTTCTAACTAAATATTTAAGTTCTGACTCTATTTCTATATATAGATATTATTATATAGAATTTCATATGGTTTTCCAACACTTTCTCTTGACAAATATATCGTCAGGTGATATATTCGATATATCGGATCACGATAGATTGGAGGGTGATATGTTTGTGTTATAATTCACCACTAACAGAAGCGTTATTTTATATCTTGCTTGCTGTAAGAAAACCAAATCATGGATATGGAATTATTCAGGAAGTCAGCGACATTACCAATGGTAGATTGGTACTAGGTCCTGGCACATTGTACGGGGCTATAAACTCCTTGCTGTCAAAGAAATGGATAACCCTCTACAGCGAGGATAAGTCTTCTAGAAAAAAGAAGGAATACTTAATCACTACTGATGGTAAGGATGTCTTTTATAAAGAAGTGGATCGATTGAGAGAACTCATCGAAAATGCTAAATTGATGGAGGATTTAGTTTGAAAAAATTTAAATTGTATTACGATAAAGATTTAGAACAAGATTGGCTGCAAAAAATGTCACAAGATGGTTGGGCATTCAAAAACTTTTTTTTAGGTGTATATACCTTCGTTCCATGTCAACCAGGTGAATATATATATCAAATTGATTTGCTTGACGATAAGAATAAGAGTATACAGAGTTTTACTGCTTTTATGGAAGACATCGGTGTTGAAGTTGTTGCACAATGGTATCGATGGGTTTACCTCAGGAAGAAGGCTGATGATGGACCTTTTGAAATGTATACGGATATAGAATCTAAAATTAATCAATACAATAGAATAAAGAATTTTTTTCTTTCATTTTTGTTTATAGAATCTATTTGCTTTATCGTAGAGTTCAGTGCAGCTATACGTACAGAAAATCCTACATTATGGCTTTTCACCGCATTAATAGGTCTTATTTGTCTAGCATTTCTTCGTATAGTATGGAAATGTAGCTTTAAAATAGAACAATTAAAACGGGAAAAATAAGGAGTCGATAGAAATTATAAATAAGCTAAGGTGGTTCGAAAAATACAACTGGTCAAATTCCATAAATGAAAAAAGGACACAAGAAACAACAAAATTTGTCCCTTATGTCCCTTGCCTTAATCTATTTGCCACAACACTTTTTGTATTTCTTGCCACTACCACAAGGTCTGTCTTTTATATCAATCTGCTAATATTACTTATCAAATCTTTCAGATGCTTCCTTCATTATATCGATAATTGGCAAATGCTGAGGACATACAGCTTCACACTGTCCACAGCTTATACAGTCACCAGCTTTACCACTTCTTTCAACTAGGTTATTATAGAAGAACTGTGGTCTAGTTTGTTCTCCATACATACGCAGAGTGTTTAACGCACTAATTACGTCGGGAATACTGATATTAACGGGGCATCCGTCACAACAATACCTGCAGGAAGTACATTGAATGTTAGGTAGTTTAGCCATAGCCTTTGTCACTTCATCGAGGACTTCTTTGTCTTTATCGTTTAAAGGTTCAAAATTTATAAAGGTCTCTAGATTATCCTTCATCTGTTCTTCATTTGACATACCACTTAGTATTGTCATAACATTGTCTAAAGAACCCACAAACCGAAATGCCCAAGATGCAATACTTCTATTCGGTTGCTGCTTTCTCATCATAGCTTCCAATTCTGGTATAGTATTTGCAAGCATACCGCCCTTTACGGGTTCCATAATAATAATGGGCATATTATATTTCCTGAGTATTTTATACAGCTCACCAGAATGAACAATGGGATTATTCCAATCTGCATAGTTTATCTGAACCTGTACAAATTCAACTTCCGGATGCTCGGAAAGAATCTTTTCTAGTAGTGCCGGCGAACCATGAAACGAAAAACCAAAGTGCTTTATCTGCCCTTATCTTTCTTTTCCATTGCCCACTCAAAACAATTATACTTAACATAAGCATCATAATTGTTGCCTTCTTCCACACTATGCAAAAGATAGAAATCAAAATAGCTTACCCCCGCACGTTCAAGCTGCTCATTAAATATGCGATCACAATCCTCAGCTTTCTTGATTTCCCATGCTGGAAGTTTTGTTGCAAGATAAAAAGAATCCCTCGGATAACGTTTTACAACAGCTTCCCTTGCTGCTACTTCAGATTTTCCACCATGGTACACATAGGCAGTGTCAAAGTAGTTAAAACCCTTGTTCATAAAGTCATCCACCATGTTGCACACTCTTGCGAGGTCAATCTCGCCGTCCTTTTCAGGAAGACGCATTAATCCAAATCCTAGCTTTCCTATCTTATTTGAATCAAAACTCATCTGTTTTCCCTCCATATTAATCAGAGTTATTATAAACTCTAAAATATTCACTTGTAATCCGAAAATACGTTTACTTCCCAATACTAATCATAATAATACTCTCTATTCTGTCCGAGAAATATACTCTAATAATTCCTCAACTAAAATATCAACAGTTGTGCAAGGATTCATTTTAGATGGTTGTATATCCTTACAACCAAAGTTCTCCCTTAGTTTCTTACTTCTTTCAATGGCTCTGTATAATCTATCGTTGGAAGATAAAATCTCAAAAATATCTTTTAAATTCTTTTCGTATCTACCTCCATTTATACCTTCCCTAGTAAATATCTGATTTAACTTCTTGATATAATCAGTTCTATGGATTGCTGCATCAAGATTTATGAAATAAATTAGGAACCATAGTTCAATTGATTCATTGGACCATGCTACATTAATATCGTTTTGTTTTGCCTTTACTATAGAATTGTTAACTGCACATCACTAAAATCATCTTTATCAAAAACAACCCATACATGTCCATAAGGAATTGCACTAAGACTTCTTATCATTATGGCAAAGTCAACTAAATCCTCAGTATTTCTACCAGTTCCCTTTATATCTAATTCTATCTTACTTTTTACATCAATTCTATCTTTATATACTTTTTTTATTCTCTCTTTTACTCCTCTAAAGTAATTAGGCTCTGTTTCTTCTCCTTCACATACAATCAAATACCTATAAGGTGCAATGTGCCTTATATTTTCACTTCTTCTCTTCTTTTCCCCTCTTCTCTTTTTAAACAAATCGTCTGTACCCATTATTTATCCTCCCATAAGTCAAACTCTCTTAATAATGGAACAGCCCCATATCTTCCTGCCAAGTAGTCTTTATTGTAAGTTGCATCATTTCTAACTTTCTTATCATTTTCTAGTTTATACTCCGCAAGAGAATATAGAGAGGAAACCCCTTCTGTATCTTTTTCTGTAAACCAAATTTGATCTCTTCTAAAAGTCTCTCTATTTAGTGTATATATGTCATGTGTTGAATAAATTAGCTGAGCACCTTTTTTATTAACATCCGGATTATTAAACATACCTATAATATATCTTAATAACAATGGGTGCAATTTAGCATCTAATTCATCTACAAATAAAGTTGCTCCATTCTCGATGCACTGCATTAAAAACGCATATACACAGAACATTTTTTGGGTACCGCCTGATTCCTCCGAAAAAGGAATTTCTACAGTTCCAATCCCATCCCGCGTTTTGCGTCTTGAATAGACTTTATATATTCCATTGCCTTCTTCGTCAGTTAAATTCTTTGCCTTCTCTATTCTGATTCCATCTATATTGATATCATGATGTCTAAGCAAAGTACAATTTTTTCAATTGATGGATATTGATTAAGTATCTTTTCTAAATACTTTCTATTATCAACACCATTCATTGATATAAAACAACCGTTTTCATCCTCTGGCAACAATACCTTACCATTTTTTATTAAGGTTAAAAACTCATTAGGTCGACACAGCTTTCAAATACATAGACAGTTTCAAAATTTTTAGTTTCGAGCAAATCCTTTTTTGCATAAAAGAAACCAGTATAATGCTCTTTCAACAAATTATTTTTGTACTCGCTACTTGTTGTACCCTTTTTTGTAATAGCAATGATATCATCCTTTGCCAAGGCATCCTTATAGGTAATAAAGCAAAGGTTGTTATTTGTCGTATCCATCTTTAGAAAGCCTTGATTTATGAAGTTTAGTATTATATCCCTATCAATTTTTCTGTTGTTGTAAAGATATGCAATGGCTCTTGTGTAAAAATAATGACTTTCTGGAGCTACGAATCCATCTTCATAAATGATGTAGTTTAAATCAACATCACAGGCTATAGGGGTAGTTTGACTTGGCAGTCTATAGTTTGTTTTTATATAGTCCTCTATATCTCCTTTGTTCACCTTATAATAAAAATAATTTAGTATATAGGCCTGTTGAGGGAATAAAAGGCCAAAGAATTCTTCCAATGCCTGTAGTGGTGTAAAAAGTTCACCGTTATAATGATTATAAACAAAATGCTCATATATAATATACTTTTCATTACCTGCAACTTTAAATAACTTGTTTTTTAGAATTACCTTTGATTCATCTAACCATATGAACAGTTGAACTAAATTACTTTTACTTATAGTGTCGATGGTATTTTTACTGTAGTGTTTGCGTTTAAATTTACCTGAATGAGCTCTTTCTAAAATTTTGTTTTTCATTAAATAATATCCTCCTGTTTGTGTGTATTTTTTTATTATTAGAACTTCTAGGCTTTGCCGCCAACTGCGTAAGCCGTTGTCCTAATATAAGGTATGCTTTTTATATAGGGGTATATAAAAATAAAGTGTTCGACCCCTAAATAAAATTGTTTTATAATAAAAAAAGCCTCCCATCCCCATTAAAAATAGGGTGGGAAGCTACTTATTATTCCAACCATTGTACTATGCTCCCTTAACGGGAGCGTTTTTATATTATACTAGGAAATACTAAAGAATATTAAAACATATTTTTTTATTTTATTCTAAGTATAATATTAAAATATATATTTTTATTCTACTTTAAAATTGAGTTTGCGACAGATTTGCGACACGACAAAAAAACAAAGCCTCGAAACGCTTTGTTTCGAGGCTTTTGATAACTTTGAAATGTCCAGTTACACACGAGTTTGCTCATCGACTGACAAAGTTTGCTCGGCTGGTAATCGAGTGGTTGCAATGCTTCTCGCCCATAAGTTACTTTGAGTGACAAAGTTTGTTCGTGGGTTGCATTTACTTAAAAAATAGAAAAAAAGAGATAAAAAATGAGAAAATGACAAGCAAGTTTGCTCGT
>JAAYPF010000229.1 GCA_012519925.1 Clostridiaceae bacterium | reverse complement strand
TTTGTGCAGGGGCAATGAGGAACGACTCTGCCGGTGCCCACGCATAGGGGTCAGCCTTGTCAAAGTAGCTGTCTGTTGCACCTAAATCGTTTTTTGCAGTTCTTTTCCATATTGCATATGAGTTGTGTCCGTAGTCGGGGTCTACAATGGGGATGTTGACGCTGAAGATATCTCCGATGATATCTTCATATGTTGTTTTAGTATAAAAATGTAATTTTGGTTTTGCTTTAAAATATAGCTTGTTATCCTTCAATACAATTGTGGGTTTGTTATAAAATAAATCTGTAATAGGTATATTTTCAGAAGTCTGACTTTTTAAAGTAGATGAACAAACAATCTTTATCTTTGTTAGTTCCTTTATTTTATTGTAAAGAGCTTGTTCAATGGGAATTTCAAAAGTGATTTCTTCATTAATTGCTTTTTCGAGCTTTTCGGAATTTCTTAAGTCATTATCCAAAACTTCATCTTCAATTATTAAATTTTTATAGCTCCAATATTTTCCGCTATAATGCCACAATTCAATTGTATTTCCTTCAGAATTAAATTCACCAATTATTTTAGATGATGGTCTAGTATCAATGCCATCCAGCAAAATTTCAATGGATTGATTTTCAGCATTGACTATTATTGAATAACTATAATAAAGATTAGTACATAAGATAAAAGTAATAAATAAGAATATGCTGAGAAACTTTTTCATTATATACCTCCATGGTTCTATTTGTTAGATTAACAATTACCATTGGAACATTGTGTTGAAATCGAAATTATCTGTATATTCTTCCTGAGGGTATAGAGATGTGTATGGAACAAATTCAACTCTTTTATTAGTTCCATCCATATAATAAAGAATATCAAGTACCCCAGTATCATTCATTTTTAAATTTTCTATTGCTATACCGATGCTAAAATTCCTTATATTATTAACTTCAGTGACACGAGAAGCTTCTTTTTTAAAGGATCCCTGTCGAGGTATTTGACAATCAGCTACACGTGTTAGAGGTGTATATCCAATTGGGGAGCCGTCTTTATTAAATATTCTGATAGTTAGGCTCCACTCATAACCCTCTGGAATTACAGGATAATCACATTTGATATAATACTTGCCATCTTCCTTAATAAACGATAATTGATTAGCTAACTTGAGTACAAACTCCTTCGACTTTTCAACGGTTATCCTTCCATACTCATCCACATCGGTAACATTGTTGAACGCAATTCCATCATAATAGGTAACAGTTCCTGCTTGAGGTGTTGGAAGTGGAGCAGGGGAGGAATTAGCATCAAATTTAATGTACACTGATTTTGTTGCTTGATCCCAAACAACACTAGCACCTAAAGCTTCACTCACAAAGCGTATTGGGACAAAAGTTCTGGATTCTTGTAGGAGTGCTACAGTGTCCATTTGATAGCTCTTATTATTTATCTCATATTTTTTCAATCCAATAGTCAGAACAACATTTCTGCTATTTAAAGCTACTGTAACTTTTTGTGTATCACCATTCCAATCAACTTTTGCGCCTAAAGCTTCACTTACAAACCTAACGGGTACTTGGGTTCTCCCGTTTGCATCTATAAAAGGCTGAGCATCGGGGAAGCTTACTTTGTCACCGTTAACTACCACTCTAAGAGGCATTTCTGCTACTCCAACAGTTGAATTTAGAGTTGTAATTGCAAAAACCATAATTAAAATCATCATCATTTTTTTTAGCATAGATATTTCCTCCCAAAAGTTTGTGTTATTTATATAAATGGTTACTGATAATAATTATTGCAAGACAAAACAGAATATTTAAGATACTACAATTTTTCATCGGCATATTGGTTAAGTTTGTTAAGGAAAACTTTGTAATATGTCATTATTATAACCTATTAAGATGTTTCAAGATAGGCGTTTAGATTAATTTATAACTGTTTGATTATTTTTTTACCAATATGATATAATTTATAGTAATTATCAGAGTTAAAAATGTAATATAAATATATTTACAAGGGGAATAAGTACAAATGATAACAGGCGAAGTCAAGAATAAGATAGATAAAATTTGGACTGACATATGGGCAGGTGGAATTACCCAACCACTTACAGTTATAGAGCAATTGACATATCTGATGTTTATACGTTCACTAGACGAAAAGGAAATTGAAAATGAGAGCATTGAAGCCTTAGGAGGGGAAGAGGTAAATAAGATTTTTCCACAGACTGCTGATGGTCAGAATATGCGCTGGTCAAAACTTAAAGATAAGGATGCAAGGGAAATATACGAGATAATTGGACAAAAGGTATTTCCTTTTATAAAGTCCATTAATAGTAACAAGTCTTCTGCATTTTCAAGATATATGGAAGATGCAATGTTTTTGATTCCAACACCTCAGATATTGCAGAAAATAATTACCGGCTTGGATGAACTTTATGAGCACGATATTAAGGATCTTGACATGCAGGGTGATTTATACGAGTATATGCTTGGTAAATTATCCGTTGCGGGTCAGAACGGCCAATTCAGAACACCAAAGCATATACGAGATATGATGGTAAAATTATTGGCTCCCGCCCCGGATGACAGAGTTTGTGACCCGGCATGTGGAACAGCGGGTTTTTTGGTATCCACGGCTGAATATATAAGAGAGAAATTCGGAAGCAGTATGACGGCAGAGCAGTGGAGGAATTTTGAGGGGGATACCTTTACAGGCTTTGATACAGACAGGACAATGCTGCGTTTATCGGCAATGAATCTGATGCTGCACTCAATTTCCAATCCCCATATTAATTATGCCGACAGCGTTTCAAAGATGAATGATATATCGGATGATTACGATGTTATTCTGGCAAATCCACCCTTTACCGGTTCAGTGGATGCAGAGAGCATACATTACAATCTGAAGGCTATTACCGATACCAAAAAGACAGAGCTTTTATTTGTTGCATTGTTTATACGCATGCTCAATATTGGTGGAAGATGTGCCTGTATTGTGCCGGATGGAGTGTTATTCGGTACAACAAAAGCCCATAAATCCTTACGGAAAGAACTGGTGGAAAACCAAAACCTACAGGCAATTATTTCTATGCCTAGTGGTGTTTTCAAGCCTTATGCTGGAGTTTCAACTGCAATTATCATATTTGCAAAGACTAATGCAGGAGGAACAGATAAGGTTTGGTTTTATGATATGAAGTCGGATGGGTTTTCATTGGATGACAAGAGGAACGATTTGGGCAATGACGGAGATATAAGCGATATTATTGCAAGATTTCATAATCTTGAGGGTGAGGGGATTAGGAAAAGGACGGAGCAGAGTTTTTTGGTGGATAAGCAAGAGATTCAGAAGAATGAGTATGACTTGTCTATCAATAGATATAAAGAGATTGAATATGAAAAGGTAGAATATGAAGAGCCTTGGGTTATAATGACTCGCCTTGATGAATTGGCTTTGGATTTAGCCAGCAAGAGGGAGGAGTTAAGGGGGCTTTTGGATGAGTAAGTGGAAAACGGTTAGGTTAGGGGATGTTGCAACTCTAATAACAAAAGGAACTACTCCGACAACAATTGGGTTTGAGTTTGAAAATACAGGTGTTAATTTTATTAAAGTTGAGAGTATAACAGATACAAGTGTCTTTGTAAAAGAAAAATTTAATCATATTTCATATGAATGTAATGAGAAGATGAAACGTTCTATGCTCTGCAAAAATGATATTTTATTCTCTATTGCAGGAGCTCTAGGAAG
The DNA here is from genome assembly GCA_012519925.1 of Clostridiaceae bacterium. Taxonomy (GTDB): domain Bacteria; phylum Bacillota; class Clostridia; order Acetivibrionales; family Acetivibrionaceae; genus Acetivibrio. Next base: position 636 of record JAAYPF010000229.1, on the reverse strand, counting down.
AACTGCTATTGTAAATGAAAGTATACTACCAGCTAATATCAACCAAGCATTAGCACTAGTGCGTATACCTGAAGTTTATGTTAACTATAGATATGTTGAGTTAGCATTAAAATCTTCAATTGTATATAAGCAGTTTCAGAAACAAAAGCAGGGAGTGGCTCAATTAAATTTATCTTTAAAAAATATATCAGATTTACAAATTCCATTACCGCCATTTGATGTTCAAAAGCATATTGCGGACACATTAGATAAAGCACAAAAAATAATAGATGGGAATAAAAAACAACTTGAAGAACTTGATAATTTGATTAAGGCAATTTTTTATGATATGTTTGGCGATCCTGTAGCAAACGAAAAGGGATGGGAAATTTCACAGATTAAAGAACTAGCTCGAAAGATTCAATATGGTACAAGTAAGAAAGCAACAACGGATGTTCAAGAATATCCAATTTTACGTATGAACAATATAACCTATAGTGGAGAATGGGATTTTAGTGATTTAAAATATATAACTTGAGTTTCGCACCTTGAAAAATCAATAAACAGAACACAAAATTATCTATAAAAAAACACTTAAATGCCGCACAAACACATCGTTTTTTAGTATAATTTAGTTACTATACAAAAACATACTAA
>JAAYPF010000228.1 GCA_012519925.1 Clostridiaceae bacterium | reverse complement strand
CCATCTGATTTTGTAGCTTCATTCTTCCCATCTGATTTTGTAGCTTCATTCTTCCCATCTGATTTACCTGACATAGAAAATACGAAAAATGTAATACCTCCTATAGCAACTGCCAAAACAGCTATCAATGCTATAATCCAGCCTTTACTATCGGATTGTTGTGATGGGTCGGTGGGTTGATTATTTTGCTGAGGAATAAAAAAATTATTTATAGCAACACCATCGGGGACATCTGAAGTTTCTTCTATGGATAAGTCATCAAAATATGCAATTCCTGTGCTTTCACCACTATGTCCTCCAACCCCGGCGGTAAATTCCAAGGTCTCCTGTTGTGGGCCTGTCCTTCCATAGATTTCAACGTAGGTCCAGTCATTTGTACCTTTAAGTTCAGGTGTAGAGATAAACGTACCAAAGATTGAAATAATTGCACCCTTTCCCTCTTGTGATACATTTTCGGTTTTTATCCATCCGGACATTTTATATAATGTATTTTCCTTTACACTTACCATTTGGCGAATTCTAGAATCATTTGCAGCGGTATTTGTTATCATAGCACAATTATTGCCTGAATAGGCTTGTTCCGGGTTACTAATCAAACTAACATTCGTTGAAGAATTATAATTCCATTGGTCCCAAAAGGCAAGATCTGAATGACTTTCTTCAAAACCGGGATTTAGAATCTCATTTACACCTTCCGCATAAGCAGCCCCAAATTGAATAAAGATTATTGATAAAACAAAAAGGGCTGCAATCAGCTTCTTAAACATTTACGCGACCTCCTAGATTAAAATTAATAAATATTAAGTATAAATTTCTCAAGAAGTTCTCTACATTTTTCTTTTCGAGAAATTATGTACATCTGTGTATTTGTTGTATAACTCTTAAAACAATCTACTTACTAGGTTTAATATACTTTGTTGACTCTCTACATTTTTGTTGAAATCAATGCCGTAAAATCATTTAAAAGGCTCTAATCTAATTATATATGCTTTATTACTATGTATCAACAAATAAATATTTTTGAACTAATTTATTTTTATAAATAGCATGCTGTAATTTCCCTATATGAAATTTATTGGTTTTTATAGCTATTATAAGTATCAATTACCTATTTAGTCTGAACACTTCATAAACATCTTGGAAATAATACAACAACTGTTCTCAATTGATATATTATGTATAGTGTTAGGAGGAGGGAAAATGCATATGAGAATCACTAGAGTTGAGAAATTTCGCCAATTGCGACAAGAACGTATTAGAAAATTAATTGTTTATGGTATGCTTTTACCGAGCACTTCGATTTTACTTGGCTATATTATAACAGCTCTTTTTATATTACCTCAAATTTCAAGTGCTCCTAAATAAATTTGTTCTATTAGGATCTTAGCTATTTTGTGTGGGTTATTAACATAGATATTACAGAATTTTTGTATTCTGGGATTTTTACATATCCTATATATAATTAAAAAGAACAAAGCTATGAGCCTAAGAGAATGTATGACTTGCTGCGGGTCAAATCAAACTCGTTTCGTCTATATTCTCTATAGCTCTTAGTTTAATTCTTTACATAATATGCATTTTTACTATTGGGAGTTGTGTATTTGTTTTAGTCCACGCATATAAAATCCTTCATGTTAGCAAATTTGCTTTCACCTATTCCAGGGACATTCATAACATCTTCTATTTTCTTAAAATTACCGTTTTTTTCTCTGAAAACAACTATTTTACTTGCAGTGGAAGGTCCAACACCAGGCAATGTCTCCAATTGAGCTTCTGTAGCTGTATTAATGTTTATCATGCTATTCGACGCATCCTCTTGGCCGTTTTCGCTCAAGACTGCTCCTCCACTATCGCTTTTGATTTCCATGCCTGTAAATGCTATATCGGAACTTTGGTTCTGAGTAGGTTCACTTACACTAGAATTGCTATTTTCAATTTCTGTTCCCTTTGTAATAGTGCTTGGATCTATCTTTGGTAATATTTTTAACATAACATTTTCTTGAAGCACATAAGCTAGGTTGATGTTTTCAATATCAGCTTTCTCAGTTGAACCACCAGCTGCTTTAATAGCATCTTCAATTATCTGCCCCTTTATAAGGGTAACAACACCAGGCTTATTGACCTCACCGACCACGTACACCTTTATTTTTTCTATATCTTCGATTGGTTCCACTGTAGAAGTAACTTGAGGAGTACTGCTCACTTGGTGATTCATTAGATCTGTGCTTCCAGATTTACTTATTATTATTTCACTTTCATCCCTGCTAATTAAAAATCCAATTACAGCAGTACTAATAATTAGAGTAGCAATTAACAAAATTAATATTCCCGATTTAAGCTTAATTTCTTTGGTGAATATGTTTTCAGACATGATAATCCCTCCGAAATCAAATATAAATATATATTCTATATCTAACCCTTGCTTTCCTTTAATTTCCTAAGATATTTTTTGCCGATTGCCTACTTTTACTCTTAGATTTTTGGTATACTGTTGTTGTTGTTTTATTAAGGTGATTACAAAAAACAAAGGGTCAATCTCCATTTTAAAAAAATTTGATTTAATGAGCTTTGCGACCTAATTATTGTATAGGCTATTTTAGAATGGGTCTAATCGACTAAACATTTAGTATTACTTTGATTATATATTAAATGACATTGTCCAAAATAAGCCTCAGCATCATTAATATTTTATTTGCAAAATGCTTTATGTTGTCTTAATATAGTTACGGGTATGTTTAATATCAACCTGTAGAATAGCTTAAACTACCAGGTTTTACACATAATAGCATTATACAAATTAGGAGGAACAGATGAAGAAAATTATTATATTTTTATCATTAATTTTTGCTATAAATATAACCCCTGTAAACGCTCAACCTTTAAATATTGAAGCAAAATCATATATTTTAATAGATTCAAAAACTGGGCATGTCATTAGTGAATATAATGCTGATCAAAAAGTTTACCCTGCAAGTACAACCAAAATTATGACTGCAATTCTTGGCATTGAAAACGCCAATGCCGAAGATATTATGACAGTTAGCCAATATGCTATAGATAATATCGGTCCGGGTGGAATGCACATCGGTTTACTTCCTGGTGAGCAGCTAAGGTTCAAAGACCTTTTGAATGCACTTCTTATCAAATCCGCCAATGAAACTGCCTTTGTTATTGCTGAAAGCATCGGGCCTACTCCAGAAGCTTTCTCAGCAAAAATGAATGAACGTGCAAAGGAGCTTGGAGCTACTAATACAAACTTTGTAAATCCATGTGGAATGGATACTGATGAAAAAAGCCAAAGCCATCTTACCACTGCTAGAGATCTTGCATTAATGGCAAGGCACGCTATGACTTTGCCACTATTTAGAGAAACAGTAGGAAAATCCAGTTGTATTATTCCCCCAACAAATATGCACGACGAGGCAATTACCTTGATCTCAACAAATAAACTTTTTAACGATAGATATAAGTCTGAATATTATGATAAAATTACTGGGATAAAAACCGGCTTTACAAATAGAGCACTCCTTACCCTCGTTTCATCAGCTATGAACGAAGATGGAATGGAGTTGATTTCAGTTATTCTTGGATGTCCTACTGACGCAATATATCAATATTCCAAGGAATTGCTCGAATATGGTTTTAAGAACTATTCAGTCTATAACCTTATCGCTGCCAACTCATATGTAACAAGTATATCGGTAGCAGATGCCAGTTTCAATCCAAACCTTGATATTATTGCAGCTAAAGACTTAAGCTGTGTACTCCCAAAGGATCCCGATATTTGGGATAATATTTCAAAGAACATAAAAATAAAAGACAATGTATCAGCCCCAGTGAAAAAAGGAACTGTGCTGGGCTCTGTAGAATTTGTAAAGGACGGCGTCACTCTTGGGGATGTAAATTTAGTTGCATCAAGAGATATTGAAAAGTTGATTCCAACTGAAGTACCTTCCCATAATACTATATCAAAATTTGAAAATTCAATATTTGCAAAAGTGATAGTTACTTTATTTTTTTTGGTGATTGGCTTCTTTCTATTAAGGATAATACTAAAGAAAATTTCAAGAAGTAGACGCGTTAGGTATTTCAAAAAAACTCATTAGTCAATATATAATTCCAACCGCTAGTATTAACTTTTTTTGACACTTCATTTGCCAGACATTTTTTTGAATCACCTTAACCAATGATAGTAGCGTTTAGCATTATTGGATTGGTTATTTTTCAAAAAATAAACTTATATAATACTATTAGGACGTTTTGGAAAACCATACAATATTCGAGCTACAAATCCCATAAAATTAGATTTTAAAATGGCGATTAACCAGTATTCTGTTAAATCAGCTAAGTATATTATGGAATGCCTAAATATATTACTGTTCAAGAGATTATAGAAAAAAAGTGAGGTTAGTTATATGCAAACAAAAAAAACTGAGGTCAGACCCATTAGGACTCTTAAAGACTTAATTGAACAGAGCTGTAGTCTTTACGGTTCAAAAAATGCTTTTTATATAAAGGAGCACGGTCAAGATTATAAAGGAATAACATATAATGAGTTTAAGGGGGATGTCGATGCACTAGGTACCGCACTTCTTAATCTTGGACTAAAAGATAAATTCATTGCTGTCATAGGCGAAAACCGCTATGAATGGTGCGTGACTTATCTTTCAACCGCTAACGGTGTTGGTGTAATAGTTCCTCTCGATAAGGAACTTCCCACAGCAGAGCTAGAAAACCTATTGGGTCGTTCAAATGCTAGTGCTATTGTTTACTCAGGCAAGCATCATGAGCAACTGAAGGAAATCTATAAAAGCGTTTCCAATATAAAATTTTACATAAATATGGATATTGACAACCATATAGATAACACCTTTCTTTCTTTTAAGGCGTTAATATCTGAAGGAAAAAAACTTATTAATAACGGTAAAGTAGAATATCTTAATTCGACCCTTGATGAAAACGCAATGAGATTCCTTATTTTTACTTCAGGGACAACAGACTTCGCAAAAGGTGTTATGCTTTCTCACAAAAATATATGTTCAGACATTATATCCGTTGTTTCTGCATTATATATTGACAGTACTGACTCAGTTTTATCCATACTCCCACTTCACCACACCTATGCCTGTACAGTTGACTTTCTTACCTTCACTTATATCGGTGGATGTATATCCTTTAATGAAGGTTTGAAACATATTTCTAAAAACTTAAAGGAAACTAAACCTACAATACTCATACTTGTACCTCTCATTATTGAAAATATGTATCGTAAAATATGGACTCAAGCCTCAAAGGATTGGAAACTTAAATATAAACTAAAGCTCGGACTTATTATCAGTAATTTCTTGTACAATAATTTAAAGATTGATATACGAAGAAAACTATTTAAGCAAGTTTTAGACAATATCGGAGGTAGGATAAGGCTTATAATAGCAGGAGCAGCTGCAATAGACCCTATAGTTTCAAAGGGTCTACGAAACATGGGCGTTCTAACTTTGCAGGGATATGGACTTACCGAGGCCTCTCCAATTGTTGCAGTTAATAGAGATGAAAAATTTAAGGATAACTCTATAGGTCTTCCGCTCCCAGGGGTAGAGGTAAAATTAGTTAATACCGACAAAGAAGGAGTTGGAGAGTTAATCGTACGGGGCAATAACATCATGTTAGGTTATTACCAAAATGAAGAAGCTACAAAAAAGGTATTGAAGGATGGATGGCTCTATACGGGGGATCTTGGAAAAATGGACGATGAAGGTTTCTTATATATAACAGGAAGAATGAAAAATGTTATTGTTACAAAAAACGGCAAAAACATATTTCCCGAAGAAGTTGAAGCTTATATCAATAAAAGCCCCTATATTATAGAATCCCTTGTTACAGGCAAAGATGATGATGAAAAGAACGAAACTAAAGTATCTGCCCAAATTGTGATTGATTTAGAACGTATAAAAGAAAAACTTGACAACCCAAACCCGTCACAGGAAGAAATATATAAACTTATCAAATCGGAAATAAAGCAGGCAAATCATAATATGCCCCTTTACAAGAGAGTTCAAGATTTTACAATAAGAGAAAAAGAATTTGCTAAGACTACGACTAAGAAGATAAAACGTTATCTGGAATCATGACCACCCGCTTAGTGAACAATGTCATCAAGTTGTGGTGGAATAAATAGGTAATGCAATTATACTAAATAATATTTACAATTAAAATAATATAATAAAAAAGTTAATAAAATTTATAAAAACACTTGACTTTTCAGAATCGCCCGGGGTTGTAAAGTTTTTTGTGTATAGGAATCGGAAATCACATTTCCGGTAAAAATATTTAGCAATAAAAATTATATATTATTAGTGTTATATTATATTCTTGCCAATTTTTTCAGGATCCATACATGACAACATCTTTTCAACTTTTCTCTTTTCAACCTCCCGTAATTCATAAATACAATTTTTAAGTATGTCTCCCATTTATCATTTAAGCATAATATCATTTTGGAAGTCAGCATCATTGCTGCTATTGTATTTGGCACTAAAGTTATCATTCATTTAGTTTATCACTTAATCATCTAATTTTCTACTTATACATTATTTTACTCAATTTCCTCTTCGCTGGATCTTTATAAATTCCTATACACTAATAAAAATTAAACTTTTTATTTTATTAATTACAAATGTAATAATATGTAACAATATGTAGTCAGATGAATAATGAACCAACCAAAAGTTTTTTAGACATAAATTAAGCATTATTACAATAATTCCGTAATTTTATATGGGGAACATTTGTTAAAAGAGTGCAAAAAGTTATAGATTATTAAAGAAATTATATAATTTACCAGAAGCATAAGATTATGACGGAATTTTTAAGAAAATCAACTAGGGTGAAAACGTCGATTTGTAAAATAGTAATAGGGTGTATAGTATTGACAACACCAGTTGCAGTATTAGCAGCAGGTAGGACTGCAGGTGGATATAAGAATAATTCATTTATTGCTCCATCCGATGCCAGTTCGTTTATTAATGGAATCACTTCAAATGCTACAGGATATACTACAGAGTATAAAAAAGACTATAGTGTTGTTAATACTGATTTTTATAAAAAAGATAGGACAATCAAATACTGGTCAAGCCATGGTTTGATAAATGGTTACGTCTATGGAGATGCAAATAGCGTTTCATTAAACATTTTCGATACTCCTCCAGCAGGTTATGGAACTAGTTTTAATTGGACAGGTGGAAATCTTGAGTTTGTCCTTCTTTCAGCGTGCTCTCAGTTGGGCGATTTTTCAAGTCCAGCTGATGGTGGAAAAAATAACCGTGCTAAATATGCAAGTGCTATGATTGGAAGCAATGCAGTCAGGGTTATAGCTGGTTATCATGCATCTGCACCAGCACGTACAAGCAATAGGAATATTGACGAAGAAGTTGCAAGAAAGTTTATTGATTATGCAAAAACAGGTGAATCTGTAAAAAGTGCATGGATGCTAGCAAACAATTACTTCACAGATAATGGAGGATTTAGCACTGGCTATAACTGGTGTGTTTTGACGCATTCTGGAAATG
>JAAYPF010000227.1 GCA_012519925.1 Clostridiaceae bacterium | reverse complement strand
TTCCGTTTGGTCTATAGTCACAAGCATAATCAATAACTATATTTCCATATGATTGGTAGTTCTGTGTAGAACCAAGTTTTTTACCTGTACGGAATAATATATTACCAATATTATTCCAAGAACAACTAAATGTACCGCCTCCATTAAGAGTCATTGTTCCATTTCCATGATCTTTCCAATATTCATAGTCATAACCATCGAAATTCCCCGTTGCATTGTTTGTAAGAGTGGGACCAGCATGTATATTTGCTGAAAATAGGGTGGTGAGGAAGGTAAGACACATGAATGTTGAAAAAAGCACCTTTAATCTTTGTTTCATTTTTTGATCTCCTTTCATCTTTCTTAATAATTTAAGATTTGGATCGGACACATGCTTTCTTATTGATACAACACATTCTATAAAAGGATAATTATCAATTAAAACTTATCATTTATAGTAATATGAAATATCTAATCAACGGTAAGTGCCCATAACCGTCTATATACTTTAGCATCATCCTTTCTTATGAAATTTTTAACTGTAAAAATATATATTCTATAATATATATTCGGGTATATGTAACGATTTTTATCGCAAATTCAAAAAAAAAACAAGTCTGCAAAAAAAATGAGTGTATTGGGTAAACATCTGAAGTGAATAAATTGAATGTATAAATAAATATATCTAAAAAATAAAATATGTCCGATTATTTTATTAAGGCTATATAACAACGCAAGTTTGAAAAATATTCTGGATGTTTTACATATATAAGCCATTATTCAATTAATATGTTTTATTATACCATAATTTTAGGAAAAAAAAAGCACTCGGTAAAAAATATTTATGAATAATTTTAATATGGTTACAAACAATGGAATTGAATATTAGTATAAAATTTAATACTTTTTAGATAAATGAGCGAAAAAGTCTAGTTACGCTTCTTTCGAACGAAGTGAAAGAGGCAAAAACGGAGGGGTTCGATGCCCCGGAGTTTTTGTTTGAGATATACGAAAATTTCTTTTGTTATGTTTTTTTCGGAATAACCCGATTCAAAAAATGTCGAAAATATGTTATATTAATAAGATTGAATAATAATTCTAATGAAGAAGGGTATGTATATACGAATGAAGAGACGTTCAAAGGTGAAAAGGAATAATTTCAGAATAAATAAAAACTTTTTCATTTTTCAAGGTGTTTTAATTGGAGTTTTATTGTATCTTACATGGGGCAATTGGGTGAAATTTATCTTTTTATTTTCTTTAGAAATAACAGCATATTTTACTTTTATATATTATTTTTCGGCAAACTATAAGTCTAAGAAGAAAAGAGAAGGCTCTACAAAAGTTAACAACAAGTTGCAAAGTAGTTTTGGAATTGATGAATTAAATAAAACTAGAGGAAGAAAAAGAAGGGATAGAAATAACTATAATTGGGAGATTTCAAAGAGTGGTTCTGAACGAAAAGCATCGGATATTCCCAGCAATAATCTAGAGGATAGTGGTCAGAAAATTGAAACACCTAACAAGACTAATTCTATAAATCAATCCACTAAAAGTTTTATAGGAGAAGAAAATAAAAAGTTTGTACCTTACAGGTCACCTTTTGATCCCATTAGACCAAAGGAAGAAGACCAAAAGGAAGAATTAGAAAAGACAAAGGTGGTTGAGGAAGCTGACCTAAAAAGCAAACAAGAAACTAATGTTCAACCTCAGGAATGTGAAAGTGAGATTGACACAAGCATATGCGAGAATTTAGAGGATGTTATTGAAAAAAATATACCTAATATTCAAATGGATTTTAGCGAAGATAAAGAAATACTCGATTCCGAGTTAGAATATAAGGATGAATTGCATATTGATAATACAACTTATGATAATAATAGTTTAATGGAAGAAGAAGTGAGGAATCAAATAACCAACCCAACTGTTCATAGATATCAAGATAAGCCAGAGATACCTCATAAACCAATACAGAAATATACTAAGGATAGATCCGAAAATGAAAAAATTACTTCATCCGTTATAGTAGATAAAAAAACAATAAATGATTGCAAACTGGTTCAATCGGGTAAGAGATTATTAAATATGGAGGAATATGAACCTTCCATTGAGTTGCTTAGAAAAAACGAACAATTAAATTATGATGAAGAATTTGACGAATATATCGAGTATAACTCCTATAAACTTATTGATACATTAGCAAGCTTTGGAGTTGGTGCAAAGGTATTAGATGTGAGTAAGGGACCGACGGTTACTCTATATGAGCTTCAGCCTAATCCGGGAGTCAAGGTCAGCAAAATTATAAATCTCGCAGATGATATTGCACTCAATCTTGCAGCAACTGGAGTAAGAATAGAAGCTCCCATTCCTGGCAAAGCAGCTGTTGGAATTGAAATACCCAATAAAAAGAATGTACCTGTTTTTCTTCGGGATGTTGTTGAATCGGAACTGTTTCAGAATTATCCGTCTAAGTTGGCTTTTGCTGTAGGAAAGGATATAGCGGGAAATGTTGTAGTGGGGGATATTGCTAAGATGCCCCATCTTTTAATCGCAGGTGCTACTGGTTCTGGAAAGAGTGTTTGTATAAATACACTAATTGTCAGTATTTTGTATAAAGCTTCCCCTTCGGAAGTACGTCTCCTTATGGTGGATCCTAAAGTTGTTGAATTGGGTATTTACAACGGAATACCACATTTGCTAATTCCTGTGGTTACTGACCCCAAAAAAGCAGCAGGAGCCCTTAGTTGGGCAGTAATTGAAATGACCACCCGATATAAGCTTTTTGCAGAAAATAATGTCAGAGATTTAAGTAGCTACAATGAATTAATAAAAGAGAGGGGAGAAGGAGAAACTCTGCCCCATATAGTCATAATTATTGATGAGCTTGCAGATTTGATGATGGTAGCTCCAAATGAGGTGGAGGATTCCATTTGCCGTTTGGCACAAATGGCAAGGGCAGCAGGAATGCATTTAGTAATTGCAACACAAAGACCATCGGTAAATGTTATCACGGGTGTAATAAAAGCTAATATTCCTTCAAGGATATCTTTTGCAGTTTCCTCTCAAATAGACTCGAGGACAATATTGGATATGGCAGGAGCAGAGAAACTTTTAGGTCGGGGGGATATGCTGTTTTATCCTATTGGTCGACCAAAACCATTGCGAGTTCAAGGAAGCTTTGTTTCGGATAAAGAAGTAGATAAAATTGTTACTCACATCAAGTCCTTGCAGAGTGCAGAATATGATGAGGAAATATTACAAAAAATAGACAATCAGAATGAAATTCCAAAGCTGGATGCTAGTGAGGATGATGAATTGCTTCCTCAGGTTATTGAAATGGTCTTAGAAATGGGGCAAGCCTCTGCTTCATTGATACAACGAAAATTTAAAGTTGGATATTCTAGAGCAGCGAGAATTTTAGATCAAATGGAATCTTGGGGAGTAGTTGGAGCTTCCGATGGAAGCAAACCAAGGCAAATACTTATAACCAAACAAGAATGGGATGAGTTGAATACGTAGTTCCGTAAACTTTGAAGGTAATTTAAGACATAGCTAAAGTGTAAAATTTTTTATTGAAATAGAAGGAATAATGGGATAAACTTATAAAGCAATTTTTTTTTCACAGTTTTATGCAATGGGGAGGTATTAGTAGATGAGCAAAATAAAAATAGGTATAGTAGGTTATGGGAATTTAGGTAAAGGCGTTGAAATGGCAATAGCACAAAATCCTGATATGGAGCTTGTAACTGTATTTACAAGAAGAGAACCGAAATCTCTAAATATAATTACTGAGGGCGTACCAGTATGTTCTATAGAGTCTGCCTATCAGTACAAGAATGAGATAGATGTGATGATACTTTGTGGAGGTAGTGCAACTGACTTACCAGAACAGGGTCCAAAGTTTGCATCGATTTTTAACACAATAGATAGTTTTGATACTCATGCTAAAATTCCGCAATATTTTGAAGCGATTAATGATACCGCGAAAAAATCAAGCAAAGTCGCTATAATATCTGTTGGTTGGGATCCTGGGATGTTTTCGACACTTCGTTTATTCGGCAATTGTATTCTTCCTCAAGGAAAAGATTATACCTTCTGGGGTAAGGGAGTAAGTCAAGGGCATTCTGATGCCATAAGAAGAGTTGATGGTGTTGTGGATGGGAGACAATATACTATTCCAATAGATTCGGCAATAGAAGCGGTTAGATTGGGCTTAGACCCCGAGCTTACTACACGTCAGAAGCATGCTCGTGAATGTTTTGTTGTTGCTAAAGAGGGTGCGGATAAAGCAAAGATAGAGTCAGATATTAAGAACATGCCTAATTACTTTGCGGATTATGATACTCAAGTTCACTTTATTACGCAAGAAGAGCTTGATAGAGAACACAGTGGAATACCCCATGGAGGTTTTGTTTTTAGAACCGGGAAGACCGGGAAAAATGGTGAAACATCACATATTGTTGAGTACTCAATAAAACTAGGCTCAAATCCTGAATTTACTTCAAGTATTCTTGTTGCATATGCGAGAGCTGCTTACAGACTTTCTAAGGAGAAGGCTTTCGGTGCAAAAACGGTATTTGATATTCCACCGGCGTATCTTTCACCGAAAAGTGGTGCTGAGCTAAGGGAAGAATTGCTTTGATATTCTTAGACTATATTAAAATTGCATTAAGGTTTGTTTGTCATAAAAAGCTCCATACATGATTATATTGCGTATGGAGTTTGTTTTATTTTGAAAACAAGCTAAATTGTTAATATAACACTCTATTATGTGTAAAAATAATTATTTAACTTGCATAAGAAATAATTTATAATAAGTATGTATTACAATGAATCGACTGAAAGGTATAAATACATGAAGGCAAGTTTGCAATATAAGACTTTTAAAAAATTAATAAAGGAATACTTTGATTCAGGTATCAAAACGGTTGAATTTTTCGTGTGTATTATAATGTTTATTATGGCATTTGTTTTAAAAAGTCAATATTCCATCGAAAAAAAATCTATGATTTCGCAAATACAAGGATTTGTAGCTGTATATATGTCATTTCGCTTTGGAATAATCGGAATAATTTTATATTTATTAATTTTTATTATGGACACGACTTTTTTATTGTATGACTATTTGTTTGACTACAAAGATTATTATAACTATTCAGTAAGCTTTGTTTTCTTACTTTTGACGGTTTTCTGGGTTACAATTGTAGGCATTATTTCTTATAGACAGGAGAAATATAGAAAGGAAACCCAAAGGCTAGCAATTACTGACGAGTTGACGGATGTTTATAACAAAAGATATTTTTATATTACTGTTGAGAGGGAGTTGAAGAATTCATCTTCTGCAAACTCTCTAGGTTTGATACTTATAGATGTAGATAATTTTACAATGTACAATGATTTATATGGACATAATTGTGGTGATAAAATATTAAAGGGCACTGCTGCTCTTCTAAAAAACGTTATAGGTGAAAAAGAGACACTGTTTAGGTTTGAAGGAGATGAATTTGCTATATTAGCAAAGGAAAGGGACATAACCTCTTTAGAGCATTATGCAAAAAATATTCATGATACTTTTGAACACTTAAAAGAAATGTATTATGATGAACACTTAGCAAAGAGGCTAACCATATCTATAGGAGTATCTATATACCCTAGTATTTCATCAAATAAGGAAGAATTGATTTCTCATGCTAATACTGCACTTTATCAAGCAAAAAATATGGGTGAAGACAAAGTTAATCTTTATCAAGATATAATGATGCTTATACACAAAAACATAAAATCTGACCAACAAATGGTAGGTATGTTTAAAGGTCTGTTGAGTACTATTAATGTTAAGGATAAATATACTTTTGGTCATTGCGAACGCGTATCGTCTTATGCTGTAATGGTAGGAGAGGAAATGGGTATGGACCAAAAAGAAATACAGACACTTTTGCATGCAGGGCTATTACATGACATAGGAAAAATTGAATTACCTAAGTCTGTACTCAATAAGACAGCTTGTTTATCCGAGGATGAAATGAGATTTGTTAGTCAGCACCCCATTCACAGTGCACATATTTTAGAGCCCTTATCTAGTACTGACAATCTTATAGATTATGTTATTCATCATCATGAAAGATTTGACGGAAAGGGATATCCTGATGGTCTAAGGGGTGAAGAAATTAGCATTGGTGCAAGAATACTTTGTGTAGTTGATTGCTTTGATGCGATGGTTTCAGAGCGTCCATATAGAAGGAGTATGACTATAGAAGAAGCGGTTTTGGAGTTGAAGAGATGTTCCGGTTCACAATTTGATCCTGAAATTGTTCAAATATTTGTCAATGCTATGAGTAATAAGATGTCTATCAAGTATGATTATAAAATTGGAGTCTAAATTCGGATTGACAAATAATAACTAAAAACACATAATTAAACTAAGGTATTAACAGAAGCTATACGGCTATATTTATACTATTAATTTGAGGGGATAATTGTATGAATGAAGCAAGTTCAAAATTTGTAGACAATCTTGCAATGGACAAGTTGCTAAAAGAAAAGTTGAAAAAGGTTAACCATTCTCCCAAACACTCTATGTTTGTTCCAGCAGAAGGTCTTTTTAGTAACATAAATAATATATTAAATGTTGCTAGAGTGAACTATTATAGTGATAACAGTAATCATAGATGTATCGAGATACCATCTTTTGAAATCACTACACATTATAGTGAGAATAATACAATTCATATTTACAATTATCCTTCGGTAAATGCAGAACGTAATCTTCTGTTTGTGCATGGGTTATTTGATGATAATATTTTGAATTATGAGTACTTGTTCAAACTTCTCAATGGTTTGAATATAAATGTTTATTTTATGACAATGCCTTATCACTTTAACAGAAAACCAAAGTCTAGCTTATTTAGCGGAGAATTCTTCTTGAGTGCAGATATTTTCAGAACTCAGAGTGCATTTAAGCAAGCGGTTTTAGACATAGACGCATCTTTACAGTTTATTAGAAACGAAAACTCATTTCCAAATATTTTAGCTGGCTTCAGTATGGGTGGTTGTGTTGCTTTAAGGCACTATTTATTGAGTAAGCAGGAAATACCGACCTTTCTGATTAATCCAGTAACAGATTTTTGTGAAGTTCTGTGGGATTCACCGCTATTTGTTACGATAGGTAAGGATCTGATAAATTCGGGGTATGATGTGGAGAAGTGTAAAAAGTTTTTTGTTGAAATGGATCCAAGTAATTTTTTAGACGATAGTTTTAAGAGTGAAAAAATAGCAATGGTTTATTCAAAGTATGATCAGGTTATTAACGAGAAAAAGTATAAGAAATTTATCAACAAAACAGGCATAAGAAATACATATGCATACCATTCGGGGCACTTAAATGTTTTAAGAGTGCCCAAACTGGCTAAAGACATAACCGAATTCATAGAGAAAGTGATTTAATTGTGTTAGTAAGTTAGAATTCATAAATATTGTTCCCTTATTCAGATACGGTAACGGTTACAGTTTTGCTGGTTGATGCTCCGAATTCATTAATAAGTTCCCATCGGTAATTATAAACGCCAGGTTCAGTAGCATTTATAGAGATTATTCTTGCTTGGTCGCGAGGTGTTCTGTCTACTAAATCATATCTTGTATATTCTTTTTCGTCTTGATACAAAATTAATGTTGTACCGTTATTTCCGCTCTTCATATAAAAATGTACTTCATAATTTTCGCCAACTTTGACCTTAGGAGGGTGAACACTTATCCGTGCCTCGCCAGGTACACCTGTAGCATTTGTTATAAGAGTAGTAGGTGTAGCTAACATAGTTTGAGAAGGCGTTGGAGTGGTGTTTGACTGAAACGGAGTTGGGCTCTGGGTTACAATGTTGCTATTAGGGTTAGTAGCTGGAAGTTCACCCGGTGAGGGTTCACTTGCAAGCAGGTTTGATGTGTTTGTAGGTGTATTTGTAGAAGCTGTCGCGGGTTGAGGAGTTTCATCAACAACAATGCTTATACTACTGCTTGTACTTTCGGGTTCAGGGGTTTTGTCGGCTGTATAGGAGACTGTGGGTTTATCAGCATTCATTATCATCTGAATGCCGTTATACATAGCAATGCAAATCAATATGCTAGTAAAGACCCATGCAGCTACTATAAATCTTGAATTTCTGTTTTTCTTTTGAACTCTATAGCTTCCAAACTTAAGCTGTTCTCCAACTTTGCTTGCTGTACTGAGCTTAATAGTCAAGAATTCACCTTGAAGAGTGAATAAAATTGCCTGATCTTTTTTAACTTCAAGTACTACCCCTATATTTTGAGTGAAATCATTTCTTAAGTTAACATTTTTTAAATAACTGCATAAAATGCGAAGATTATTTTTTATAATCAGAGTAAGAGCAATAATATATTTTCTATGCCTGTTAAATAGTCTTCTTTCTAATTTAATTCCATCATTAAAGTCCTCTAAAGAAAGATTTTTGTTATTTGCGACTTTCTCAAACAATTCATCATCTTTAGAGAGGTGTTTGGCTATTCGAACACATAAGCCAATATTTTGCTTTTCATCGGGAGATAGGTTGGGTAATTCATTAAGTTTTATACCATATTCCCAAAGATTTCTTTTGAACTGTGAAATATCTCTTGAGGATTCAAAATTACTATAAAGATAATATTTTTCTTCATCAATTTGTTCAAACACGTTAGTTGATTTGTTTTCCTTAATATAGCTCAATACCCATTCTCTAATTATTTCTTCGGAAAACTGGAGGAAATCCTTATCTTTCTCTGGATTAAACTGGTCAATTGCATGGTGGAAGGCATCCAATCCAATGTCATATTCAGGACTGTTTTTGGGTATTGTTGATCTTCCTAAGCAATGAGATATAGTTTCTAAGATAAAACTTTTGTGTTTTGCAGTAAAATCTTTTTTTTCTAAGAGGTCACCTTGTTTGATCTTAATAATAGAGTCATAATACTCATTTTGTATAGTCGTTTTTTTGCCAAAGAAATGCGAGAGTTGTTTAGGCGTAAACTCTTTACTTTTAAAAAAATCCGAAAGATTCTTTACAAAAAATTTCTTTGTACGTAAAAACTCTAGAATTTTCATGATATCTGCTCCCTATTAATTAAAATAAAATAATATAACTAGAATAGGTGTGTCAAAAAATTATTAGCAATATATAATACTTCAAAGTAATTGAATTTTAACCTCATTTCAGCATATATTGACAAATTCTTTTTTGAATCACCTTATTAATTATACCAGATTACTAGAAAAAATAAAAACTTTTTGTTTTTTGGTAAATGTCCTAAAGAAATTTTTACATCCTAAATTATCATGCCCTTTTGCAAAAGTCTACAAAATCGAAGAAAAAGATAAAAATTACCTTGTTAGGTTATTAATTTAGAAAATGTTCATATTTGTATTTGGTTTACCAATAGCTTATAATATAATCTGTTGGATATATATTCATATATATTGTAAAGTGTCAGAGTAGAATTTTACTAGGGGGGAAAGTATTTGAAAAGCAAATATAGGTTATTATTTATTTTTGGGGTGTTGTTTGCAATATTAAGTTTTCAAAGGGCTGTGAATGCTGCTCCTAACAATGGGGAAGTGTTTTTATTTAAGCAGCCGGACAATTCATACGTAGAGGTTAAAGTATTTGGGGATGAGTTTTATCAGAGGGTTGAGAGTATTGATGGTTATACTTTGATTCGTGATCCTGATACTAATTGGATATGCTTTGCGGATTTTAATAAGGAAGAGAATGATTTTATTTCTACAGGAGTCAAATACACAAAAAATCCTAATGATAAGCAGCAGCTAGAGACAAAAAAGAAATTAAAAAAGGGGAAAAAACTTGATAGAAATATATTAGAAAAAAAAGCAGCTAAATCAAAGAAAATTCTTTTATCCCAAACCTCATCTCAAAGCAATACCACCGACAAAATATATGACACTGGCTTTTCGAATGTCGAAATGGCCTCGGAAAGTAAAAAAATCTTAGGTCTTACTCTATTAGTGAAATTTCCGGATCAGGATACTAACATAACTGTACAGGATGTTGACGATATGGTAAATAAAGTAGGGTATAGCGATTATGGCAATAACGGATCCGTGAGAGATTATTTTTATGATGTATCTGGTGGGGTTATAATTTATAATAATTATGTTACTAATTTCTATGTTGCAAAGAATCCTAAGTCTTATTATGAGGATCCTAATATTGAAGTAGGTATCCGAGCAGCAGAGTTGATTCATGAAGCTTTAGAGGATTTAGAACAAAAGGGATTCGATTTTTCTACCCTCACAACTAACAGCAGTAATAAAGTGTTAGCTCTAAACGTGTTATATGCAGGAAGTCCTGATTCGGGTTGGGGTAAAGGTCTGTGGCCACATTACGGCCACTTTGATAAAATCTTTTACGCTGACGACGTAAAAATTACAGAATATCAATTGTCTTCTTTAGAGGATAAGCTGAGTATTGCAACTTTTGTTCATGAAAATGGACATATGCTCTTTGATTGGCCCGATTTATATGACTATGATGTTGATTCAAAGGGTGTGGGATATTACTCTATTATGTCTTACACTGGAGGAGGAAATCCAGTTCCACCCGACCCGTTTTTAAGAAGTATATGGTGTGATTGGGGTAAAGTAACAAAACTTAATGATTTACCAAATCAGACGAAGGTTATTGCAAATGCAGGTTCACTAGAGGTATTTAAGTACGAAGGTCCAAACCCGTCGGAGTATTTTTTAATTGAAAATGTAAGCAAAAAAGGTCGTTGGTCTGATATGCCGGATCAGGGGCTTATCATATGGCATATTGATGAAAAGGGGAGCAATAACTGGCAGGATATGACCTATACAAAACATTATATGGTATCAGTTGAACAGGCAGATGGCAAGTTTGATTTGGAAAAAAATATAAATTATGGTGACGAAGATGATTTGTTTGGAAAACCATATTATACATCTTTTACTGACTGGACCACTCCAAACTCTAAGTGGTGGAATGGGCAGTCATCAGGACTTAACATTACCGACATAAGTGAGGTGGGAGATGTTATGTCTTTTGTGCTTAATAATTCAAATGAATCGATAAAGACACCAATGCCTTCTATTGCGTTAACACCAACACCAACACCAACACCAACACCAACACCAACACCAAAGGTGACCCCTGAAAGAACAAATACGCCGACGCCTAAACTACAAAAGGTGCTGATAGGGGATGTAAATGGCGACAATCAAATAAATTCCTTAGATTTAGCCTGTTTGAGACTATACTTGCTTGGAATAAAAAAGGATATGAAAAGTGTAATGAGGGAATCAGATTTGAATGGCGATAATTCAGTTGATTCTATAGATTTTGCTTATTTAAGAAAGTATCTTATTGGACAAATATATACTTTGAATTAATTTTCTTATTGGTTTTAGATACTTCATTATACTAATATTTGCGGTTTTGACCTAATTAGCAACTTTAGAAAAGCTGAAAAACGCATCTTGATTAATATTAATCGAAGGCTAATCTTTCAGCGTTTCTAGAGCTGTTTTTCAGTTAGAAAATTCCAATATCTTTTGGGCATGTAGTTCTTTTGTTGTTTGGGATTTATTCTTTCAGTTATACAAATGTTTGTGAAGTAGTTTTTCCATAGTTTTTCATAATTATCGTTGTTATTTAATGAGGAAAGAATTTTTTGCTCAGATATATCAGTGAATACACAACTGTTTTTATCAAATACTGCTGCATAGTGTCTTTTTAAATCATGAATTACCCAGTATTGGTCTGAAAACCTATTAACAAAATGGCTGGATATTAAAGTTGTAATATTATGATCCGGTTTGTACTGTGCGTAATAGATATTGTTTTCAAGTTGTTTAAATCGTAGAAGTCCAAGCATTAAATGGGCTTCACGTGTAACTTTTTTTGCTGCAGTGTGAATTGCCAAGACGTTATCCTCTGAGAGGTGTAGGTCAATTTCTTTTCCTTTCTTAAAGCCCAGCTTTAAATAATTAAGAATAATGATCTCAATATCATTTAGTTCTGATAAATAAGCATGATATACGTTTTTTAAAGCTTGATATGAAATCTTTCTATGTATGCTTTCGTATACTTTAGAGGCTTTTTCAAGATTGGTTGCTATATGGATATTGGAATCTATAAGGCTTTGCTGTATATAGTTGTATGGAAAAATGTGATTGGGAGTTTCGCGCCTGTAATAAGCTTCATAAATAGAAGTTAGAAGACCTTCAAAGGAGCTGTCATATAAATAATTAACCACTATATTTCACCTACCAAACTCATCAATTTATCTTCTAGTGTGGGTAGCTCAACCATGTTAGTGAATATGGAGAGTTGTTCCCAGTTATCATGGGATTTGCGGCTTTTGTCTGCAAGAACTTCCCGTATTTGCATTTCATCTAAGCCTATAGAACTATAGTATTTTCCTTTACATGTTATAAAGAATCTTGCCCTTTTTAACACTATACCTAGTTTTTTTAAATCATCAAAATCCAGTTGTTTGACTCTTCTTGCAGTAATAATTTTGCGTGCAGAACGAACACCTACACCAGGAATTCTAAGTAGCATTTCATAGTCGGATTTATTTATGTCCACGGGGAACAGGTTTATATTTCTTAAGGCCCAGCTACATTTTGGATCAAAATCAGTATCAAAATCCGGATGTTCTTCATCGAGCAATTCACTACTGCTAAAACCGTAAAACCTTAAGAGCCAGTCTGCCTGATAGAGACGATGCTCTCTTAAAAGAGGAGGTCTACTGATAGTGGGAAGATTAGGGTTATTTGAAACGGGAACATATGCGGAGTAGTATACTCTTTTAAGTCCGTATCCTTTATAGAGACCTTCGGATAGACGAAGGATTTTGAGGTCATGGTCAGGGGTGGCACCTACAATTAATTGTGTACTTTGTCCTGCGGGTACAAAGCGTGAAGAAGATTTGAAGAATCTTCTGTTATCTTTCGTTTCAACTATTTTTGAATTGACAAAGCTCATAGGTTTTAGTATGTTTTTACGGGTTTTTTGAGGTGCTAAAAGCTGTAATCCTTTGCTTGAAGGTAATTCAATATTTAAGCTCATACGGTCTACAAGTTTGCCCGAAGCTTCAATTAGGCTTAGGTCTGCTCCGGGAATTGCTTTTAAGTGGATATATCCATTGAAATTATACTCTTCTCGCAGTATTCGAACTGATTCATACAACTGTTCCATTGTGTAATTAGGATCCTTTATTATGGATGAGCTAAGGAACAGTCCTTCGATATAGTTCCGTCTGTAGAAATTTATGGTCAAACCAGCTACCTCATATGGTGTAAAAGTAGCTCTAGGAACATCATTAGATAATCTGTTGACACAATAAGCACAGTCATATATGCAGTAGTTGGTAAGCAGGATTTTTAGGAGAGATATACATCTTCCGTCATCTGCCCAACTGTGACAAATACCGCATGCGGAACTGTTGCCTAATCCGCCTTTGGTGTTTTTTCTATTGCTGCCGCTTGAAGAACATGAAACATCATATTTTGCAGCTGCCGAGAGAATTTCAAGCTTTTTTTGCAGCTCCATTTTTGCACCTCCAGTATATTTTCTTTAATAATTTCAATCTCATTAGGATTACCCTACAACAGAATTTTATCATATATAAAAACAGAAATCAAACATACGTTCGTTGGAAAAGAATATTTTTTTTGTAAGTTCAAGTTGTTAAGTTTTGTGTATTTATTTTCGATAATATAGTAAAGGTGATGTCAAAGGATACGGTGATTTTAATAAAATTTGCAATCACCCTTTCAATAGAATCTGATTTGAATTATTGCATTTTAGAATGATGCTACTATGTTTAGAAGCTTAAAAGCTTCTAGGATGGCTTTGTGACTTAAATACTGTATAGGTTGTTTTTTACTAACCTATTAATTAAATTGCAACTCAAAATAAATTTGGAGGCATTGGTATGCTTTTTATGATAGAAAGAAATGTTTCTATACCAATACTTTTTGTTTTAATAGTATCTATGATTGCAATTTTTCTGATTGCATTACTAATACATATCTTAAATTCCAGGAATAAAGCTAACAAAGCATATAGAGAATTAAAGAAACATCACGAGTGGCTGGAAGGTACAGTGCTAAGTATAGGTGAAGCTATAATTGCAACTGATGAAAAGGGGATTGTTACTTTTTCAAATTATGAAGCCCAAAAATTGTTTTCCTTATCTGAAAAACAGTTTTTGAATAAGAATTTTGACGACTTATTAGATTTGTTGAGAGATCAGGATGGTAAGAATCGTAATATTACCTTAGATATAGTTCTAAATAAAGGAAGCAAGTTTGAGTTTGAAGGTCTTTCAATTATAGTATCGAAAGATGGTAAGGAATACTATGTTTCGGGTAGTATTACACCTGTATGGGGCGAAATGGGCGATATAGTGGGTACTGTAAGTGCTATAAAAGATATTACTGAGCTAAAGAGGAATGAAAAGAAAATATATAATATGGAGTATTTTGATAGCATTACAGGGTTGCCAAACAAAATGCTGTTTATTGACAGATTGAATATTGCTTTAGCTAATGCAAGAAGAAATGGTACAAAACTTGCTGTTATACTTCTTGATCTCGACAACTTTAAGACAATTAATGATACATTAGGTCATGCTTTTGGTGATAGGATTTTAATGCAAATAGCAGAAAAGATAAAGGAACTCTTAAGAGAAGCAGATACTGTTGCCCGGTTTGGCGGAGATGAATTTATTATTCTTCAACCAGCATTGAAAGACATAACAGATATTACAAGAGTTGCTGATCGCATTCTTGAGAACTTCAGAACCCCGTGGATTTTAGAAGGAAGGGAATACTATATTACTGCGAGTATGGGAATAGCAGTTTATCCTAATGATGGCCAGGATGAGGGTACTTTAGTAAAAAACGCTGATATTGCTATGTACAGGGCAAAAGATAAAGGAAAGAACAATTATGAACTGTTTATGGAATCAATGAATAGAAAGATTATTGATAAGCTCAATTTAGAAAATGCTTTAAGACATGCAATTGGGAAAGAGGAGTTTGTACTTTATTACCAACCTCAGGTTGATATTGCTAGTGGAGAAATCATTAGCGTTGAGGCATTGATAAGGTGGAACCGTAAAGGTGTTGGGCTTGTTCAGCCACTGGAGTTTATTCCAATAGCTGAAGAATCAGGTTTAATTATTCCTCTTGGAGAATGGGTTCTTAAAAACGCATGTAGGCAGAATGTTAACTGGATAAATTCTGGTTTTAAGCCGCTAACGATGGCTGTAAACCTATCTGCTAAGCAATTTCAACAACGTGATCTTGTTGAGATGATAGAAAGGATTTTATATGATACAGGAATGGAGCCAACTCTCCTTGAACTTGAAATTACAGAAAGTACTGCTATGCAAGATATTGATTTTACAGTTGATGTACTAAGAAAATTAAGGGAAAAGGGGATAAGAATTTCGCTAGACGATTTTGGAACGGGTTACTCTTCTTTGAATTATTTAAAGATATTACCTCTAGATACTTTGAAGATTGATAAAAGTTTTATTCACGATATAGCATCAAATACTAATGAAGAAGCAATTGCAAAGTCAGTGATCGGTATTGCACACAAAATGAATCTAATGGTAGTAGCTGAGGGTGTGGAGACTAATGAGCAATTGGAATTTTTGAAAGATCATATGTGTGATAAGGTTCAAGGCTATCTATTAAGTAAACCGCTACCCTCTGATCAGCTTGAAAAAATTCTAAAAAAGAATAATGAACAAATGTTTTAATTTCGTGGCTAAGGTGATTAAGATAATTGGTCAATGTCTGCTAAAAAATGGTTTTGATGAGTTTGAATTATATATTGACTAATGAATTCTTTTGAAACACTTATAAAAATGCTGCGGAATTTTTATTTTGCTCTTATTTAGTATTGATAAAAGGCAGGTAGAGAAAAATAATATTGCTAATAGTATTTAGGACAGGTATAATTACTACTATGATAAATTTTTGTCAAAGGGGGAATCGTTCATGAGAGCGATGGTTACTGTTATTGGAAAAGATAAAGTTGGAATTATTGCTTCTTTAAGTAACATACTTGCTAACTGCAATGTAAATATATTGGATATATCTCAGACTACTATGCAAGATGTGTTTACAATGATCATGTTGGTTGAAATATCAGGTCTTAATATTCCTTTTTCGGAATTATCCGAGCAGTTGGAGAAAAAAGGTGTTGAAATAGGTTTGTCTGTTAAAATTCAACACGAAGATATTTTTAACTCCATGCATCAGATATAAGGAGGGGATTTTGTGATAAGGCCTTTTGAAATAATTGAGACAATAAAGATGATCCAAGAAGAGAATCTTGATATTAGAACTATTACTATGGGTATTTCACTAATGGACTGTATTAGTGATGATGGAAATGTTACGAGAAGAAAAGTATATGATAAAATAACACGTCTTGCTGCTAATCTTGTAAAGGTTGGAGAGGACATTGAAAAAGAGTACGGAATTCCTATTATAAATAAGAGGATTTCAGTTACCCCTATTTCGTTGATTGCCGCAAGTTCTAGCGAGGATGATTATGTTAAATTTGCTCAGATTATGGACAAAGCTGCCGATGAAGTAGGAGTGAATTTTATCGGTGGGTTTTCCGCTTTGGTGCACAAAGGATATACCAAAGGCGACGCAAAACTGATACAATCCATACCGGAGGCGTTGAGCATAACAAAAAAGGTTTGTTCTTCGGTAAATCTTGCAACAACAAAGACCGGAATAAATATGGATGCTATAAAGGAAATGGGGAAGATAATTAAAAAGTCAGCGGAGCTTACTGCTGATAGCGGTGGATTAGGATGTGCAAAGTTAGTTGTCTTTGCAAATGCACCGGAAGATAACCCCTTTATGGCAGGTGCATTTCATGGGGTAGGTGAACCAGAGAGTGTTATAAGTGTAGGTGTCAGTGGACCGGGAACTGTAAAATGTGCCCTTGAAAAAGTTAAGGGTGCGGATTTTGAAACGGTTTCCGAAACAATTAAGAAAACTGCTTTTAAAATAACTAGAATTGGACAGTTGGTGGCAAGGGAAGCGTCAAAACGATTAGGGGTATCCTTTGGAATTGTCGATTTGTCCTTAGCACCAACTCCAGCAATAGGAGATAGTGTGGCCCATATACTAGAAGAAATGGGACTTGAAAAATGCGGAACCCATGGAACTACTGCCGCATTGGCTTTACTCAACGATGCTGTTAAAAAGGGTGGTGTTATGGCATCGTCCTTTGTAGGAGGCTTAAGTGGAGCGTTTATACCTGTCAGCGAGGATGCAGGTATGATTAATGCTGTTGTTGAAGGTGCACTTTCTATAGAAAAGCTCGAAGCAATGACTTGTGTATGTTCTGTTGGATTAGATATGATCGTAGTTCCCGGAGATACTAGTGCAGAGACTATTTCAGCAATTATTGCCGATGAAGCAGCGATTGGTGTTGTAAATAATAAGACAACGGCTGTTAGAATTATTCCAGCTCCAGGCAAAAAAGTAGGCGATATGGTAGAATTTGGAGGTCTTCTAGGTTCTGGTCCCGTTATGAAAATAAATCAATTCAGCAGTAACGAGTTTGTTAATAGAGGTGGACGTATTCCAGCGCCTTTACACAGTCTTAGAAATTAGAACAAAGACTACTAGTATAAGTAGGCGAAATAATTAAATGAAATTTTGTAAATAACTATGGGGGCAGAAATGCCCCTATAATTATTTCGCTTCTGTTTAAAAAAATCATTGACCATGGATAAATAAACTTGCAGAATATTGTAAATAGTCTTATCATAGTTTTAAATAAAGATATTTAGCTGTTTAAGATCAAAGGAAAGGTTAAGAATATGCTAAGGCTTTTTTTAGTGGAAGATGAATTTGTTGTACGTGAAGGCATCAAAAATAATATCAACTGGTCTAGTGAGGGTTTTGAATTTTGCGGAGATGCACCAGATGGTGAGCTTGCGTATCCGTTAATCTTAAGTGAACGTCCCGATATAATTATTACCGATATAAGAATGCCGTTTATGGATGGATTGGAGTTAAGCAGACTGGTAAAAAAAGAACTGCCTGGAAGCAAAATAATAATAATCAGTGGGCATGAAGAATTCGGCTTAGCAAGGGAGGCGTTAAAGATCGGTGTTACCGAATACCTCCTAAAACCAATAAGTGCTGCCGAGTTACTTAAGGCAGTGAAGCATGTGGGCAATCAGCTTATAGCTGAACGTATAGAAAAGGAAAATTATGAGCGTTATAGAAATGAAATTGAAGGATATGAAATGGATACAAGGAGAAGGTTCTTTGACGAAATGGTTGAAGGTAAAATTTCACCTGCTGAAATACTAGAACGGGGAAAGGAACTTCGAATCGAACTAGGTGCACAATACTATCAGATTATACTATTCAAATACAATAATACTGTTGGAGCTGAAGTTGATACCGATGAACTGACAATGTTAAGCCAAGAGTTAAATCAAATAAATTCAAGATATCCAAAAATAATTCTTTTTGACCGAGCCCTAGAGGGAAGTGCATTCATAATAAAGGCTGATACTTTAGAGCAACTAGCACTAACTAGAAAAGAATTTCTTGCTCAAGTCAGAAATGTTATGGCTCGCTACCAAGAGGTTAGATATTTTGGGGGCATAGGCACACCAGTAAGCAGACTAAAACATCTTCGAGAATCCTTTGAAACTGCAGCAAGAGCTTTTTCGCATCGTTTCATTTTAGATAGATGTGATATTTTAGACTATGAAAATCTTGCTGTGTTGATGGAATTTGAGTTGGATGCATCCATGCAGAAAGTACAGCAGTTAGAAAGTATGGATAGTAAGAGAGCGGAGCTTTTTTTACGAAATGGGGAAGCTAGTGAGATTAAATTCTTTGTAGAGGAGATTTTTAAAGTTTTTACGGGTGTAGGCGAAAAATCAGTTTTATTGAGGCAATATTTTGTTTTGAACATTTATATTACTGTAATCAATTTTATAAAAGATATGGGAATGACAAAGGTCTTAGAAGCGGAGCCTTTTAAGGGGCAAGAGCTTATGAAGGATGTTATCACAGACGTAAAAAAGGCAAAGGATTACGTTGAAAGAATAATAACAACAGCGATTGAGACAAGAGATGTATTAAGGACAAATCGTTACCGCAAGGTTATAGAGAAGGCAAAGGAGTTTATTAATAATCATTATAAGGATGATACTTTATCATTAAATGAGGTGGCGGCTTATGTTAATTTTAGCCCTAGCCACTTTAGTGCCGTTTTTAGCCGTGAAGCAGGCAAGAGTTTTATTCGATATTTAACAGATTTGCGTATAAAAAAGGCTAAGGAACTGTTAAAGTGCTCTGATATGCTCTGCCAGGATGTAAGTATAGCTGTAGGATATAAGGACCCACATTATTTTTCCTATCTTTTCAAAAAAACATGTAACTGCTCTCCTGTACAATACCGAGCTGAAAGGAAGCAAGAGGATTCCTTAAAAACTTTGCAATCTCCCTTTCAAAAATCTGATTAGATATGTTGTATAAAAGATTTTACATAAGAAATTTCATTGAACTATAAAATTATTACCTTTAGAAGTACATCTAGGAGAAACCGATATGCGAAAGAGATTTGTACCAAATTTTAAAGCTGCTGTTAGCAACCTGAGGCTTAATAGAAAGATACAACTTTTACTTATCTTTATAATTGTACCTATCTTTATTATGTTTGTATTTATGTTTCTAAAAATATTCAGCTATAACCAACAGTATGACAAAGTAATCGCAAATGCATCGGAAGCAGGACGCTTCAGCATAAAGTTCAAAGAAGACTTTGATTATAAAATTTATCTTCTAATTGCAGGACATTCTTCATTTACAGAGGAAAACCCTTATACAAGTATAGCAGATGCACGTGAAATAGCTACGGATCTTGTTAGAAACACAAATATTGAAGATAACAGGTACCGGGCAGAAAGTATTATAAGATTGCTAGGCAATCTAGAAAAGTACGTGAAAAGGATAGAAGAAAACAAGAAAATTGGTGGATATTATGACGAAAACATTCAAATATGGAATAATGATGTTCAGACTGTTACAGCTCTGATTCAGTCCAATGTATTAGAATATACCTATTATGAAACAAAGGGTATGGAAACAGTCCGTAAAGAAGTATCGGAAAGCTTTGGAAGAATAAGCTTTTTAATTTTTGTTTTATTTGTTGTCTTAGTGCTAGCTGCCATATTTTTATCCTTTATTATTCCAAATAGTATAGTCAAACCTATCGAACATCTTGTCGAAACGACCAAAAAGGTGGCAAGAGGCGATCTTACAGTACGTGCAAATGTTTTAAAGGGCGGTGAGGTATCCGACTTAGGAAATTCTTTGAATATTATGATTGAAAAGATTGAAAACCTCTTAACGAAGGTTAAAATTGATGAAACTAATCTTCGTAAAGCAGAACTTGAACTTCTTCAGTCACAGATTAATCCGCATTTTTTATACAACACACTCGATACCATAGTATGGCTTGCTGAGTCGGGTAGGCAGGAAGATGTGGTTAAAATGGTCGGTGCTCTATCGGATTTCTTTCGCACATCCCTTAACTACGGCAACGGCATAGTTAACTTACGGGAGGAGGAACGTCACGTTCGAAGTTACCTGCAAATACAGCAGGTACGATATCAGGACATACTTCAGTATGAGATTAACTTTCCCGAAGAAATTAAAGATGCTATAATACCCAAAATTACTCTGCAGCCGCTTGTTGAAAATGCTCTTTATCACGGAATAAAGAACCGAAGGGGCAAGGGTATCATTGTGGTAAGTGCAGCTATTAATGACTATGACATTGAGATAAAAGTCAGTGATAATGGGATAGGGATGAATGAAGAACAGCTCAAACGGATTCAGCACAGGCTTTCTAATAGAGACAAAGAGGATGAAAAATATAGTAAACGTGAGTCCTATGGGATATACAATGTAAATGAACGTATTAAACTTAAATTTGGAGACAGTTATGGGCTTTCTGTTTCAAGTAAATATAATGAGGGGACTTGTGTAAGGATTAAAATACCCTATGAACAGATTTAGCAATAAATTATTCAAACAAAATCGAAAGAAAACCAACATTATATTGAAAATCATAAAATATTCAAACAAAGGCAAAAGAATCTGCATTGATAAAAAAAGTTGGCAATTGATATAATTTCTTTGTATGAATTTATTGTAGTGCAATAATTTGACGGGGGGATGATTTTAAGCATGAAAATTTTAAAACGAATTGTGGCAGCAGTATTAATTCTTTCAGTATTTTCAATGTTTGCAGGTTGTTCGAAACCAAACCAAAAGGAGCAGGAAGAGTTTACTGACCGATATATAGATATTCTGAAAATTAAAACATCCGACCGTGAAACTCCTATAAAGAACCTTAGCGGTGGAAATCAACAAAAGGTTATTTTAGCTCGATGGCTACTTACAAATCCCGATTTTCTGATACTAGATGAGCCTACTAGAGGCATAGACGTTGGTACAAAAACAGAAATCCAGCGTCTTGTGGTAAGCCTTGCGGAGCAGGGGAAAGCAGTAATGTTTATCTCCTCCGAAATTGAAGAAATGCTCAGAACATGCAAGAGAATGATTGTAATGCGAGATTTGTCAAAGGTAGGCGAGCTTTCGGGTAATGAAATAACCCAGGATAACATAATGAAAGCAATAGCAGGAGGGACCAATATATGAAAAAAACAAATTCAATAAAGCGTATTACACACATTCCGCTGTTTTTACCATTGGTTTGCCTGTTTTTAGTACTGCTTGTGAACCTTATACAAACGCCATCCTTCTTTAAAATAACTATACAAAACGGAGTGTTTTATGGTTATATCATTGATATAATAAACCGCTCGAGTGGGCTTATAATACTGGCGGTAGGAATGACACTTGTAGCAGCATCTTCAGGCGGAGCAGATATATCTGTAGGTGCGGTAAGTGCCCTCTGTGGTGCTGTTGTTGTAGCTATGCTTGGAACAGGTGAAGCATATCAAATGCCGTATGTTTTGAGCCTGTTATTCGGTCTTCTTATAGGTATAACTTGTGGTGCTGTCAATGGCTTTCTGGTTTCTTATTTGAAGGTTCAGCCGATGGTAGCAACGCTTATTTTGTTTACTGCAGGCAGGGGGATAGCTCAACTTGTCACTGGCAGCTTTATATTGTACGTTAAACCTGAACAGTTTGGATATCTCGGAGCATTTCTACCAGGAGTTCCTATTCCGACTCCTTGTTTTGTAGCAGCATTTGTAGTTTTTTTTACATGGCTTGTACTCAAAAAGACTTCCCTTGGCATGTATATTCAGTCGGTTGGTATTAACAGCAAGGCAAGTAGGTTGGTAGGAATTAATTCTAAGAGAATAATCTTTCTTACATATATATTTTGTGGTGTATGTGCTGCAATTGCGGGTTTTATCTCTGTGTCGCGCACAATGTCCATTGATGCCAACAATGTAGGACTTTATGTAGAACTCGATGCAATTTTGGCTGTAGCTATTGGCGGAAACAGCCTTACAGGTGGTAAATTTTCACTTGTGGGAAGTGTTATAGGTGCAATTACCATACAAGCTCTTACTACAACACTATACGCTATGCATGTGTCGGCAGACCAAATTCCACTTTACAAGGCAGTAGTTGTAATAATTATAGTTGCATTGCAATCACCTGTTATTAGGAAATGGTACAATAATGTAACATCAAAGATCAGCCATGGACATACTGCAAAGGAGGTGGGATAAATGAGCGAGGTCAAGCTTGTTTCATCTAAAACAAAAGGGTCAAATATTTTCGGGCTTATCAAGGGAAAACTTTTAGGTCATAACTTTCTATTGTTTGTCACAATCACACTATTTTTCATAATGTACATAGCAGGGCTGATTATATATAAAGATAAAAACTTTGGTAGTACTCAGGTTTTCCTGAATTTGATTATAAGTAATGCAGGTCTTATTATCACTGCTGTGGGTATGACGATGGTACTTATCATAGGTGGAATTGATATTTCAGTAGGTTCTGTAGTAGCTGTCACATGTATGATGCTTGCTGCTTTGATGGAAAAGGCACATGTCGGTGTTGTACCGGCAATCTTAATTGTACTTTTATTTGGCATGGTATTTGGTGGGATACAGGGTTGGCTGATTGCATACCTGAAAATTCAGCCGTTTATTGTCACTCTTGCGGGTATGTTTTTTGCACGAGGGTTAACCGCTGTCATAAGTCTTGAGATGATCACAATAACCAACAAAGCTTTCCTTAGCCTTGCCAGTTACAAGATTTATTTTCCTTTTGGCGGTACACTAAATAGAAAGGGGGTAATGGTCTATCCCTATATCTATCCCACGGTTATTCTTGCACTTTTTATACTATTGGCTGCCTTTTTTATGCTTAAATACACAAAATTCGGTAGAGCAATATACGCGGCAGGTGGCAGTGAGCAATCGGCAATGCTCATGGGACTTAATGTAAGGCGAACAAAGTTTATAGTTTACGTAATTAATGGCGTTCTTGCAACATTAGGCGGTATTGCCTTTTGCCTTAATACAACAGGAGCGTTTGTGGAGCTTGGTAAGGGCTTTGAGATGGATGCCATTGCTGCAACGGTTATAGGTGGAACACCACTTACTGGAGGTGTTGGAAATGTATTTGGAACTCTTTTTGGTGTGTTAATAAATGCTACAATAGAGACTTTTGTTTCTTTCCAAGGTAATTTGTCCTCATGGTGGTCAAAGATTATAATTGCGTCACTTCTGGGCTTTTTCATAACGCTACAAAGTCTGCTGGCTATGCGAAAGGAGAAGGTAAATACGAGCAGAGCTTCTTGAACTGGAATTTAGTTTGAGAATAACGGCACAAAAATATTATAAGCTGATAAGCAAAAAGACGAAATAGGTAATGTTAAACAGGCATCCCGGTTTAGGGGTGCCTGCTTAACATTAAAAAACTTTTCTATATAAAGACGGTATTCTAAATGCTGATAAGTATTGCTTTTGAATTGTAAAAGTAATACAAGAAACTAGGAACAGGTTTCATATTCTACTGTCATTTAATATAATGTATAAGTTGACAAAATTATCAGTATTACTATATACTTCCAGATACAATGTTCATTACTGTAAAAAAAGTAAGACTAACTGCAAAAGGGGAAAGTTTATTATAATAAAAACTTTATGTAATAGCTCGATGATTTTATAAATGAATATTATGAGATGCATCTCGTTATTGTGTAGATCAAAATCATTGTATCTAAAAAATTTTCATTATGATTAAAACGGAGATGATGCTAAAATGAGTCAAAATGATGAAAAAATTAAAATGATCAGGGAAGAAAGTATACCGAAAGTATTATTAAAATTAGGAATGCCTATAATAGTAGGAATGATGGTTAGTGCTCTATATAATTTGGTAGATGCATTTTTTGTAGGTGGATTAGGTACAAGTCAAATGGGGGCAGTGTCAGTAGTATTTCCACTATCACAAATTATTATTGGACTTGGTATGACCTTTGGTAGTGGAGCAGCGTCATACATATCTCGTCTTTTAGGAGAAGGAAATGATAAACAGGCAAACCGGACTGCTTCTACAGCAATATTAAGCAGTTTATTTATAGGTGCTATTTCAATTGTTTTTACCTTGTGTTACTTAGATAAAATATTAATTATTCTTGGTTCGACAGAAACAATATTGCCTTATGCTAGAGCCTATGCATTTATATATATTGGCGGGTCTATTATAAATATATTTAATGTTACAATGAACAATATGCTAACATCTGAAGGTGCAGCAAAACTTACAATGATTTCAATGTTGTTAGGTGGTGTTATAAATGCAATTTTAGACCCTATTTTTATTTATCCACTGGGATGGGGAGTACAAGGAGCAGCTATTGCTACAGTTGTTGCACAGTTTTCTACAGCACTCTTTTATATTTGGTATATTTTTGGGAAAAAAGGTTATTTGAAATTTTCAATAAAGTACTTTACATTCGACAAAACTATATACTGCCAAATATTCAAAATAGGGATACCATTACTTATATTCCAACTTCTGACTAGTTTTTCGATTGGGCTTACAAACACAGCAGCGAGGGACTATGGAGATTCGGTTGTAGCAACTACTGGAGTTATAACCCGTGTATTAGCTATAGGTACATTTATTGTCTTCGGCTATATGAAAGGCTTCCAGCCTGTAGCTGGATATAATTATGGAGCTAAAAACTATGATAGATTAAACAATGCAATTAGAGTTTCGCTGATATGGTCAACAGGGTTCTGTGTTTTTATTGCATTAATATTAGTTGTGTTTCCAGTACCCATTATTTCTATGTTTAGCAAAAACGATACCACAATGATTGATATTGGGAGCAGAGCATTAAGAGCAAATGGAATAATGTTTGCATTTTTTGGTTTTCAAATGTTATATGGATCACTTTTCTTAGCACTTGGAAAGGCAAAAGAAGGTGCTTTATTAAGTATGAGTAGACAGGGTATTTTCTTTATTCCGATTATCCTTGTTCTACCTCGTGTTATTGGATTAGATGGTGTTATATATGCTCAACCTGTTGCAGATTTTATTACAACTGTCTTAACGGGATTACTAGCTGTAAGGTTGCATAAAGAACTTAGAAATGCTAAAAGTGTTGATAATAAAAAATGGGAACATTCTAATGGAATTAATAAAAAGGAATTGAATGGGGCACATGTCTCAAACTAATTTTTTATTTGTAGAAGTATATTAAAGACAAAGATAGACGTGAAAAATTTAAGCGTTCTCTTTTTATTTGACAAAATTGAAGGCTGTTTATTAAGGTGGAGAAGCTTATAAGGAAGGCTGTAAGGTAGATTAGATAAAACCTATTGACTTGGATTTAAGGTTGAGGTAAAACATGGAAAAATATTGGAAGTGTATAATAGGTAAAATTGCTTGATCGTGCTGACTAGATAACTAGAGGCTGTGTTCAATTAGTAGAATGCGGTCTTTTTATTATTTCTTAAGAAAGTACATTAATTTTACAAAAAGTAAAATCTTTAAGTTGTAGAAGATGCAAGGCTTTCGAAAGAAATATAAGAGCGTACCAGTTAGGTTTTAAAGGGGTGTTAGACCCCTATGTTGTTTAGGTAATCTAGAAAAAATTTCATTTTTATACAACCAAACACTTTTTTAGTCGTGTAATATATGAGATGGATAATAAGAGTTGGTACTTGTTGAACTCAAAGTTTAATTAGGAACGGATAAAGGTCGTGGACAATGGAAGATTTTTTACTCATTAAACGTTGTCAAAGAGGAGATAAATCTGCATTTGAGGAGCTAATAACAAAATATCATCCTATTTTGTTTAAGTTTCTAATGAAACTATCTGGAGATTATCATACTGCTGAAGATTTGACGCAAGATACATTTGTAAAAATAATCAGAAACATTGACAGGTTTGATGTATACAAAAAGACAAGCTTTTCGACATATTTAATCACGGTTGCCAAAAATTGTTTCTATGATTATCTAAAAAGGAATAAGTGGCACAAAGATGATATAGATATTGAACAATATCTATCGAATGAGGATTTAAATGTTAGTTTAGAGGAAATTGTCATGAACAAAATTGATACTGAAATTGCACTCGAAAAGTTAACAAATTTATCAGAAGATCAGAGAATTGCAATAACTTTTAGGTATATTGAGGAGCTTACGTTGAAAGAGATAGCTGCTATTGTAGAAATAGAACCTAAAACGATAAAGAGTAGGATACACAATGGTATAGTTAAACTTCGGAAGCTGTTGGAAGGAAGTGAGTTAAATGGATAACCACTATAAGATGAGAACAGAAAAATTACTAATAGCCTTAAACAGTGAGATTGAAAAAAAGTGCTTATTACAAAAAGAAAAGTATAATGTCTTGCGGATGAAAAGACTATTTATAACATCTTGTTTGTGTACTATACTTTTATTCTTCTTCGGATATTTTTACTTTAATAACCTTACGAGTTTTATATGTATATTTTTTATTTACCAAGCAATAGCACTTGTAGTTGGCATATTGATTATTTTTAACTTTAACAGAAAGGTTGTGTAGAAATTGAGTAGTTCATTGAGTTTTATAAAGAAAGTAAACTTTAAAAGGGTTGCTATTGCTTATTTTATAGCTTCTATTATCCTTGTTACTGCCTGTATTGTAACTATAGTATATGTAATGAAGGACGAAATTCAATATGCTTCAGAATATACACAAATTTATAAAAAAGTTCAGAGGAATGGAATAGATGAGGATGTGACAAAGAGTGTTGAGAAGCTGGTAAAAAGTTTTCCTGTTATAAGAAATGGTTTTATCTTAGATAAGAGTGGAAATATTAGTTATAAGGTTAACGATAATATTGTTGGAGACCAAGATAAATTTGAACTAAAACCATATCAAATGAATTACAAATACTTTGAGGATAATATAAATAATAACATAATTTACAGAGTTGTTGAAGTAACCGGTTTTATCGTAACAGAGAATTTTATTAAGGATGTAAGTGCTGAAAAAAACAATCATAGTTATATTGACTTTTTTGATGACGAAGATGAGAATTCTGATATTTCATTTGTTTTAGACCTGACTGCTAAAGAATTGAAAATTCTCAATTACATTATTGATAATAAGAACGGAACTAGAATTTTACTCATTAGAGAAGTAGCAACAATACCGTCTGCAGATTTTATTTTTAGAGTTATACGCATAATTATTACTTTTGTCATTGCCTGCTTTTGGATTGGACTTGCATTGTGGGTTTATAAGGATGCTGATTTAAAATACATAAATGCACCACTCTGGGGGCTTCTTGTGTTATTAACAAATCTTGTGGGGTTGATTGTGTATATAATTATAAAGCAAAATGGGAAGGTTTGTAATGAATGTGGTGCAATCCAAGGTAAAGACAGTCTTTTCTGTGGCAAATGTGGTGTAAAGTTTATTGATACATGTCAACATTGTGACGGTATGTTAAACAGATTTGATGTATATTGTACAAAATGTGGAAATAGGCATTTGAATACTTTATAAAGCCAATTGTAAAATATTGCAAGAGTGGAAGATCCATTATTTGAATTTTTGTTTTAATTAACAATCCTTTCTTACATATTCTATCATAGCAAGTAGTTACTTTAGTAACGTGAAATATGTCACTATACAAAAATAATTAGTATAGTGACATATTTCATCTTGTCAAATTTTACTTAAACTTGTAAAATTTAATCATTAAAAAACGGAAGAATTATAAAAAATAACTTAATATTACATTAATTTTGGTTATATGAGATTCTAAAATAATATATTTTGTATTGCAAAATTGATAGAGATTTATAGAAACTTCAAATATATACTTATTAGGGTATCGTCTACTCTTTTTGAGGTTCAATAAGAAAAAAAAGATATAGAGAATTAGGATAATATTATTCGGGGTTTTATTCAACTAA
The DNA here is from genome assembly GCA_012519925.1 of Clostridiaceae bacterium. Classification (GTDB taxonomy): domain Bacteria; phylum Bacillota; class Clostridia; order Acetivibrionales; family Acetivibrionaceae; genus Acetivibrio. Next base: position 28,996 of record JAAYPF010000227.1, on the reverse strand, counting down.
TTATTTCTAAGTCCAACTTTTGAATTCATAAGCAATGAAAAATGATGGATAAATCCAGCTTGAAAATGGATGAAATAAACAAAAAAGATAAAAAGGGGGAGAAAAAATGAATAATGTGCTTTATAGGGATTATAGAACCCTTGTTGATGTTCTTGAAGACAAAAAATGTATTAATGAAAAAGGTGTCACTTTTATAGAAAATGAAGACTATGAAAAGTTTGTTTCCTATGAAGATTTGTATAAAAACGCCCGACGTGTTCTGTATATTTTACAGTCTAAAAATATAAAACCTGGAAGCGAATTAGTGTTTCAGATTGATGACAATGAGAGCTTTGTAACACTTTTTTGGGCTTGTATATTAGGTGGTATCATTCCGGTTCCCATCACAGTAGGGACTATAGATGAACATAGATTAAAACTGTTTAAAATTTGGAAAATTCTGAATTCGCCTTATCTTGCCATTGATAGTAATTCCTATATAAAAATTGAGAGTTTTGGAAATAAAAATAACTTTGATGAGGTTGTGCATAATTGGAGTGATAAAATAGTCTTTTTAAATGAATTGGAGAATTTGTCTGAGTTTGGAGAAGTTGCAGAAATCATTGAGGATGATATTGCATTAATCCAATTTTCATCAGGCTCCACAGGTGACCCAAAAGGTGTAGTGGTTACACATAAAAATCTGGTAGTAAATACTAGTGCGGTTAATAAGGCATTGGAAATCGAAGATAATGATTGTGCACTAAGCTGGATGCCACTTACTCATGACATGGGGCTGATTGGTGTACATATAGCGAGTTTTGTTGCAGGTATCCAGCAGTACATTATGCCTACCGGCTTGTTTGTAAGAAGACCAACTCTATGGATGAGAAAAGTATCTGAGCATAGAGCAACCCAACTTTATTCACCAAATTTCGGATACAAACATTATCTGACCTTTTTTAAGCCGGAACAGGAAAGCGGTTTGGACTTGTCGTGTGTGAGATTTATATCTAATGGTGCAGAGCCTATATCAGTAGATTTGTGTTATGAGTTTTTACAGAGTTTGGCTCAATATGGACTTAAAAAGAATACTATACTTCCTTCATATGGTCTGGCTGAGGGTACTATTGGAGTATGTTTGGCTAAGGTTGGAAAGGAAATCGTTCCTATTTACCTTGATAGAAGAAGTTTAGATGTTGGAGATACTATAAAGGAAATAGAAGCGGATGATATAAATGCCCTAAGTTTCGTTTTTATAGGTCATTCAATTGATAATTGCTTTGTAAGAATAACTGATGACAAAAATAATATCTTTGACGACAATAAAATCGGACATATTCAGATAAGAGGTGATAATGTTACATCTAGATATTACAACAACAAAAAAGCTACATCAAACGCCATAACAAAAGATGGTTGGCTTGATACAGGTGACCTTGGTTTTATGAGAGAGGGTAAGCTAGTTATTACAGGGCGTGCGAAAGATATAATTTTTGTAAACGGACAAAACTTTTATCCCCATGATATTGAAAGGGTAGCTGAAAAAATAGATGAAATAGATCTCGGTAAAATTGCTGTTTGCGGTATATTTAATCAAGAAAAAAGGAAGGAAGAAATAGTAGCATTTGTATTGTTTAAAAAGTCGGAAGAAAAGTTTATACCTCTTCTTTTAGAACTTAAAGCTCTTATAGGCTCGCAACTTGGATTGGAACTAGCAAGTGTGATCCCTGTAAAAAAGATGCCAAAAACCACTAGTGGAAAAGTTCAGAGGTTTAAGTTGGCACAATGGTATCAGAATGGAGAATATGATTCTGTCAGGGAAAAGATTGAAAAGCTGGTTTTAAAGGAGATTAAAAACAATGGACAAGAGATTCAAGAGGGAAACAATGAAAGATATGATGAAAATGAGAGTAAAAAATTGGAGGAAATGCTTCTAAATATATGTAGAAAGTTTGAGGGATTCGAACATATAGGAGTTGATGATAACTTCTTTAAAGTTGGGGTGGAATCATTAGCTTTGACGCAATTTCACTCAAAAATAGAAGAGTTGTATCCTGGGATGGTTGAAATGGCAGATGTTTTTGATAATCCTTCAATTCGTAAGGTTGCAAAATTAATAAGTATCAAGAAATTGGCTGCTTTAAAGTACGAAAAATCTGAATTTATAAAACAAGAGTTTAATCAAATTGATGAAATTCAAAATGTAATTGATGAAATGGAAACAGGGAATATCTCTATGGACAAGGCACTCGAGAAACTGAAATTAATATAAAGCTGAGTCCTTCATTCGGAGTATTCAACTTCTGATTTAATAAAACCAACGTAACTATGTTACGAATTTATTATACTAAGGGGGATATATTTGTGGAAGAAATCTATAGACTGATTTTGCAAAACACCAGTGATGGAAAATTAGATAAAAAAACGGCAGTACAGTTGATTTCCAAGTTAAAGGACAGCAATAAAAAGAGTTCTCAATATTCTAAAGATATTGCTATAATTGGTGTATCTGCGAAACTACCTATGGCAAACAATACTGATGTGTTCTGGAATAATATTTTAAATGGTGTAGATTGTGTCAGAGATTTTTCAGGACAGAGAAAAAGTGATATTGATGATTATTTTGCCAGTAAGAATATTAATGCTAGCGATATAGAATACTACGCAGGTGCTTTTCTTGATGAAATTGATAAGTTTGACTATAAATTTTTTGGACTTTCATTAGAAGAAGCCCGAACAATGGACCCTGGTCAGAGAATGTTTTTAGAAACTGTATATAATTTGTTAGAGGATTCCGGATACACTACAAAAAGCCTAATTGGCAGCAATACCGGAGTGTATGTAGGATATTCAAATAATATTAAGGACAGTTATGGAAGAATAGTTTATGAGAATGGGGATTTAGGTGGCAATTCAATTATTGGTAATTTGTCAACAATAATAGCCAACCGAGTTTCATATTTATTAGATTTAAAGGGTCCAAGTATGGTAATTGACACAGCTTGTTCTTCATCACTTGTGGCGGTTGCAACTGCAAGTAATGCTATTCGTGATGGAATATGTGACATGGCGATTGCCGGTGGGGTAAGGGTGTGCCTGATGCCGGTTGATAGCATAAACGAAAGACTAGGTATTGAATCGACCGATGGAAGAACAAGAGCATTTGATGACGATGCAAACGGTACTGGTTTAGGTGAAGGCGTAGCTGCCGTACTGCTAAAACGTCTTGATAAGGCAGTTGAGGATAATGATAACATTTACGCTGTCATAAAAGGCATAGCATTAAATCAGGATGGTAACTCTATTGGAATGACTGCACCAAATCCAGCGTCACAATCGGAATTAATCATTAAGGCATGGAAAGATGCTGATATAGATCCGGAAACAATTACGTATATTGAAGCTCATGGCACTGCTACTAACCTTGGAGATCCTACAGAAATAAAAGGGTTTAATAATGCTTTTGGGAAATTTACTCAAAAGAAACAGTTTTGTGCCATAAGTTCAGTTAAATCTAATATAGGGCATCTTTATGAAGCTGCCGGAATAGCTAACGTAATAAAAGCTGCGTTAGCCTTAAGACACAAAAAGATACCACCGTCAATATTATTTGAAAAACCCAACCGTTACATTGATTTTACAGGGTCTAGTGTTTATGTCAACACAAGAGCAAGAGAATGGATTACTGATGGATTTCCGAGACGCTGCGGAGTTAGTTCTTTTGGAATTGGAGGTACTAACTGTCACATAGTTTTTGAAGAAGCTCCAAAGTTAGAAGAAAGGTTTCCTGTCCAAAGTGATTTGAATATCTTGTCAATTTCAGCAAAATCTGAAGAATCGCTAAATATTCTTATTCAAAACTATATTTCATTCTTAAAGGAAGACGAAGATGTTAATTTGTCTGATGTCTGTTATACAGCACATTGTGCAAGAGAGCATTACAACTATAGATTTGCAGTCATAGCCCGTGATAAGGAAGACTTAATTGAAAAATTGACAAACAGAAATAAATTAAATAGTGAACCACTACAAATTTATTATGGAAATGTACAGATGGTTGAAGATGGTAAGACGCAAAAGGAAGGCAATAACTTGACCTTGCAAGACATTAATGAAATTAATAATAAACTAAATATACTTCTTCAGGATTTTAATAATACAGGCAAAAAAGTGATTGAATTAGCAGAGGAAATTTGTAAGCTTTATATAAAAGGTGGAGAGGGTAATTGGGATTTATTGTACAAAAATGAGAGTGTAAGAAAGGAGAGAATCCCACTATATCCTTATGAAAGAAGTCGCTGCTGGCTGGAGATGAAGAAAGGGGCACATAGCCAAGATTGTGCTGTTAGCAACTCTAGAACCATAGGACCGGAAAATAAAACAGAAAATATTAAACTTAAAGAAGACAGCATTAATTCTAACTATAATGCCGAAGAAGAATTGGTACGTATTTTTAGAGAAGTGCTGGAAATAGATGATATCGGAATAGAAGAAAATTTGTTTGATCTAGGAATTGATTCACTGGTGATGGTTGATATAGTAAACAAGATTAATAAGGAATTAAAAGTTAAGGTGACTTATAACCAGTTTATTAGAAAAGGAACTATCAAGGAGCTGGCTATAATGATATCAGGTGATAAATCCAATGTCAGTGAACAGTTGGTATATCCTACCATAACACCTGATCCTGAGAATATGTATGAGTCGTTTCCATTAACAGAAGTACAGACAGCATACCTAATGGGGAGAAGTGAAATTTTTGATATAGGAAATACATCTACTCATGGGTATATGGAAATTGAAACAAAGCTGGATATTTCTAGATTGAATATAGCAATTAAAAAGGTTTTTGAAAAGCATCCGATGCTAAGGGCTGTTTTCGATGATGAAAATTCACAAAGAATACTAAAAAATGTTCCGGAGTATACTATTGAATATGAGGATTTAAGTGCAATCGATTCTGATGGTCAAAAGGATAGGATAATAAAAGAAAGAGAAAGAATGTCCCACTATATGTTTGATCCTAAAAAGTGGCCACTGGTTGAATTAAAGGTTTTCAAGCTTTCAGAAGACACTAATTATCTGTTCCTCGGATTGGATATGTTGATTGCGGATGGTGCTAGTATACAGATATTTATGAATGAGTTGGTTAAGTACTGTGAGCACCCGGAAGAAACACCAGAAAAAATATCCTTAACCTTTAGAGATTATATGATGGCGTATAAAGAGTTCAAAAAATCCGAGACATACAAGAAGGACAAGGTCTTCTGGTTGTCAAAAATAGAAGATTTTCCAACTGCTCCTTCTTTACCGCTGGCTAAAGATCCTTCACTTATTTCAAAGCCTAAATTCAGACGCTTGAGTAGGTCCTTTGAGAAGATTGAGTGGGAAAAGTTTAGAAAGAAGGCAAAGGAGAACAACCTTACACCTTCAGCTGTTCTGTGTGCAGCTTATGCATCTGTTCTTGGCTTATGGAGCAATCAATCAAGTCTTGCATTAAACCTGACAGTATTCAATAGGTATCCTTTCCATCCGGATGTAAATAAGATTATTGGAGATTTTACATCAGTTCTATTACTTGATGTTAATCTTAAATCGGGAGATACATTTTTAGAGTGTGCAAAGAGCCTTCAGGAAACATTGTTAGATGCACTAGAGCATAGACACTACGAAGGAGTCGAGTTTATCCGTGAAATATCTAAACATCGAAATCTTGGGACAAGAGCAGCAATGCCTATTGTCTTTACTAGTTTGCTTCTAAGTGACCGGCAAGATGATGAACGTCAAAAATCTCTTGGAAGTATAAAAAATGTTGTAAGTCAGACACCTCAGGTTTTTATTGATCATCAGGCATCCGACTTAAACGGAATATTGACCTTGAGTTGGGATTATGTAGAAGAGTTGTTTGATAAAAGAGATATTGAAGCAATGTTTGAACAATATGTTCATACAGTATCTGCTTTTATTGAGTCGGATGAGAAGCTGAAAGTACAGTTATCAAACGATGACAGGATTTTATTGGAGCAATATAATCGTACTAGGGAAGATATTTCGCCTACGACTCTGCATCACTTATTTGTTCAACAGGCTAAAAGGACTCCAAACAATAGTGCGGTGATTTTTAATGATAACTATATGACCTATGAAGAGCTCCATAAGAAGTCAAATCAGGTTGCTGCCTATTTAAAAGAGCGTGGAGTTAAGAGAAATGAATATGTAGGAGTTCTGACAAAGAGGTGCATAGACTCGATAGTAAACATTATGGGTGTACTAAAAGCAGGTGGTGCATATGTGCCTATAGACCCTGGATATCCTGAAGAGAGAAGGAATTATATTGTTGAAAAGAGCAATTGCAAAACAATATTGACAGAGGAAACTTATATTAATGAAGAGATATTCAAGTATCCTGAAAAAGATATTATTATCGTTAACCAACCTGAGGATGTAGCCTATGCTATTTTCACTTCGGGGAGTACAGGAACTCCAAAAGGAGTTGTTATAACCCATAAAGCCGCTGCTAACACAATAATAGATATAAACAATAAGTTTAATGTAAATGAAAAAGACCGTATTATAGGAATTTCTTCAATGTGTTTTGATCTTTCGGTATATGATATTTTTGGGTCTTTAAGTACTGGTGCTGCACTTGTTATGGTGGCAGATCAGAGAGATATCATGGATTTAATACATGTCGTAGACAAATATAACGTCACTATATGGAATTCGGTACCTGCAATTATGAACGCAGCGATAGAATGTATGGATGATGGATCAAATAAAATATGCCACAGCAAAATAAATGACATTGATATATATAGAAAAGACCTTCAAAATCAGGAAGCTATTAAAGATATGTATTATTGGTCACCAATACGTAACTGGAAGAAAGAAAGAGGAAGACTATTTATTGGGGATTATGAATGCCCAGATTTTGCGGTCAGTCTTTTTCCGGAATTTTATTTCAAAGCTCAAAGCGGTGTTAGAAAGGAAGTACTGATTAATGAATTTAATCATCTAGATCGCTCAAGACTAATTAGGTTTATTGATGAGTTGATCCAAAATAGAATTTTAGTGTCGTCAATTCTTACACCTAAGGAAATATTCTCAACTCAGAACAATTTGTATAAAAACATATATACTGATGAAATTATATTTGTTGAAGAGGCTTATAAGAAATATAAGAATATTCAGATGAACAGAACATTCAAGGGAGGTACTGGCGAAGAGATAAGCTTTGAGACAGAAGTAGAGTATCCTTCAATTATTTCAAACCGACGTTCATGTAGAAGCTTCAACGAAGATGAGAAAGTTTCCTTCGAAACCTTTGTAAAAACTATATCGGTGTTTAAGCAAAAAAGGGATAAAGATAATATATGCTACAATTATGCATGCTCAGGAGGCCTTTATCCAATTGACATATTCATCTTTGTTAAAGAAGGAAGAGTTGAGGGGCTCAAAGAGGGATTATACTATTACAATCCTTTAAATAACAGTATACAGTTGGTTCGTGATGGAGTTACCATATCAGATACTGCCCACTACCATACAAATAAAAGTATATTCAGATCATCTGCATTCTCAATTTTCTTTGTTTATAATGCTGATGTTACTATGCCCAAATATGGAGGGAATGGTTATTATTACTCGTTTATTGATACTGGAATAATGGTTTCTACGCTAACAACAGTGGGTGAACTGCTTGGTTTAGGAGTTTGTTCCATTGGAGATATGATGTTTGAAAGAATACAGGAGAATTTCAACTTTACTGAAAATCAACAGTGGATTCATACAGTTGAGGTTGGGCTCAAGAAAAATGTTCAGGAGATTTCACAAGACATAATCAGATTGAAGCCCTTTGAAACTGCATCTTCTGAGAGTTGTTCGAAAAAAGGTGAAGTGAACGAGTATGTTGCGTTGAAAAAGGAACAGAGTCAAATAAATTATCTGACAGCGGCTAAGACAGACAGCTATAATAGCTTAGAAGAAGCTTTGAGAAGTGAAAGTTTAAGGCTTGTCCTCTTAAGTGGAGATTGGATTCCACTTTCACTTCCGGACAAGATAAAATTGCATTACAAAAATGCTCAAATTGTTAGTTTGGGTGGTGCAACCGAAGGGTCAATTTGGTCGATATATTATCCAATTAATAAGGTTGAAAAGGAATGGAATAGCATTCCATACGGTATGCCATTGGCCAATCAGACTTTCTATGTACTAAATTACAATTTGGAAATATGTCCTGTTGGAGTTCAAGGCGAATTGTACATAGGTGGAGATGGTGTTGCAGAAGGTTACCTCAATGACGAAGAGAAAACAAATAATTCCTTCATAAATCATCCTGAATATGGACGTTTATATAAAACCGGAGATTATGGAGCAATGAAAAGAGAGGGATATATTGAGTTCCAGGGAAGGAAAGACCACCAGATAAAAATTAGAGGTTACAGGGTTGAGTTAGGAGAGATTGAAAGCTGTATTATTAAGTATGAAGGTGTGAATAATGCTGTTGTCATAGATCGCCAAGATTCAAGTGAAAAGAAGTATTTGTGTGCATATTTCATTGCAAGCCACAAAATTAGACCTTCAGATATTAAAGATCACCTGTCAAAATTATTACCTGCTTACATGGTGCCATCTTATTTTGTACAAATTGACAGTATACCTCTTACATCCAATGGAAAGGTTGACAGGAAAGCTTTACCTGAGCCTAAGGTTAGAGAAGATGAGGATAAAGTATATAAAGTAGCTGGCACCAAAACAGAAGAAATACTGCTAGATTTGTGGAAGAGGTTTTTAAATGTAGAAATGGCAAGTGTGGATGATAATTTCTTCGATTATGGAGGAGACTCACTCCTATTAGTAAAGGTACATAATGAATTGGTAAAAATGTATCCCGGCAGGGTACGATTAATCGATATTTTTAATAATCCCACAATAGCTAAACTAGCTGCGTTTATCGACCAGGAAGAGCAGAAGACGAGGAAAATATTACAGCTTGACGGTGTTGTTCTGACCGAGGAATATGTTGCGTGCTGCTATGATGATAATTACACTGGCAGAAAATCAGAATTTAAGTTCAGCATAAAAGATGGTCTGTACGAAGAAATGGAGAGAATTTCAAAAATAGCCGGTGTTGAAAAAGAAGATGTTATTGCAGCTTGTGTAATGTATCTGCTAGCAAAGATATCTGGTAATGAAAAGGTTGTAATACAAATGATGGTAATCGACAGTAACATTGTAAAACCTGTGCATGTTGACTTAGAAGGGCTTCAGGATTTTATCCAACTTCTAGTAATTGTAAATCGGAAGAAAAAAGAAGAATGCTGTGATATAAAATGCGTTGAAGAATTAAGCGGTGCCTTTGTAGAAAGAAAGGGAACATTAATAATACCTTTCATTTATAAGGAAGAACTTATAAAAAGTAGAGAGGAATTACAGAATTTTTATGATATAGCATTTGGAATAAGTGAATTGAAGGATGGTATTGAATTAATGTGTGAATATGATTCAGTTCGCATTAAGGAAGAGAAAATTGAAGAAATGATTGATATGTTTATGCACATTACAGATGTACTGTTAAAGAGTATCAGTAGATAAATCTATCATATTATGGAGGACAAGATGGCAAAGGGATTGTTAGAATTAGTTGAGTTGGGTGATGTTATTTCAACTAGTCCGGTGGATAAGGTAAAGGTATCACAAAAGGAAATAGCTATAATAGGAATGGCACTTAGGTTTCCTATGGCTGACAATGTGGACTCATACTGGGAAAATATAAGGAACGGAGTAAATTGTATTTCTGATTTCCCGGAGCACAGAAGTGCGGTTATGAAAAAGTACATTGAGAATGGAGGGTTTAGAAAACATAAATTTATGTCAGGTAACCCTAAAGAGATTAATTTTGAAAAAGGCGGGTATCTTGATGAAATATCTGAATTTGACCATGTATTCTTCAGGCTTGCACCAAAGGATGCGAGGTTAATTGACCCTCAACAGAGGCTCTTTCTTGAGACTGGTTTTAAGGCAATTGATGATGCGGGGTATGGCGGGGATAAGATAAGAGGTTCAAGAACGGGTGTATTCGCGGGTTTTATGAGGGATTATGTGCTTGATTATCTTGAATATGCCGCTAATACTGAAAGTTATATTGATCCGGAAATTATTATAACCAACATGTCATCACTTATTGCAGGAAGATTGTCCTATACTCTTGATTTACACGGTCCGGCTATGTGCTATGATACTACATGTTCGTCTGCACTGCTAGCTGTGCATTATGCCGTACAGAGTCTAAGGACAGGAGAATGTGAGATGGCTATTGCTGGTGGTGTTAAACTTAGATTGCTTCCATATAATTTTGAACATAGATTGGGAATAGAATCTTCCGATGATTTTGTCAGAACCTTTGATAACGAGGCAGACGGCACTTTGTGGGGGGAAGGAGTAGCAGCGGTACTACTTAAACCCTTAAGTAAAGCAATAAGGGACAGGGATAATATCCATGCAGTAATTAAGGGAAGTGCAGTAAACCAGGATGGAAGCTCTGTCGGAATAGCTGCTCCTAATGCTCTTGCTCAGGAGGACGTAGTGCTAAAAGCGTGGCAAGATGCACGTATTAATCCTGAAAGGATATCCTATGTGGAGACACATGGTACCGCAACTCAGCTTGGAGATACTATCGAAATGGAAGGACTTATGAGAGCTTTCAGAAAGCATACAGATAAGAAACAGTTTTGTGCCGTTAGTTCTGTCAAGCCAAATATTGGACATCTTGAATGTGCATCAGGCATGGCGGGCTTGATTAAAGCAGTGATGGCTCTAAAAAATAAGGAAATTCCACCTTCCATCAATTTTATCAAACCTAATAGGAATATTGAGTTTGAGAATTCACCCATGTATGTAAATACACGTGCAAGAAAATGGACTACAGATAGTGAATTGGCGTTATGTGGAGTTAATTCCTTTGGAATGAGCGGTACCAACTGTCATATGATTCTTGAGGAATTTTGCAAATAACATAAAACATACTAAGAATAAGTAAAGGAAGGTGCTGTTAATGAAAACTATCGGAGTTATTGGAGCCGGAGTTATGGGTAAAGGTGTAGCTCAAAATGCTGTACAATCTGGATACAAAGTAGTTTTAATTGATGTTTCATTAGAAATATTGCAGAAAGCTAAAGAGGATATTTATAACAATATTCGGTATCAAATGCTTTTTAATAAAGGCAGTAATGCACAAGATCCGGATGAAGCATTGGAAAAGCTCATGCTTTCAACTGATTATAATTCACTTAATAATGTGGATTTTTTAATAGAAAATGTTCCTGAAAAGTGGGAAACAAAAAAGAAGGTATATAAACAGATAGACAATATTTGTCCTTCTCACTGTATTATTTTGGTTAATACGTCTTGCATTTCAATTACAAAGGTTGCAGCATTAACTTCGAGACCGGACAAGGTAATAGGTACTCATTTTATGAATCCTGTACCTATGAAAACCACAATTGAGGTAATAAAAGGCTATCATACATCCCAAGAAACTATTGAAAGTACAAAAGGACTTCTTGCCGACATGGGAAAGGAATGTATTATAGTTAATGACTATCCGGGATTTGTTTCAAACAGACTATCGCATTTATTGATGAATGAAGCTGCGTTTGTTGTACAAGATCAGGTGGCATCACCTGAAGAAGTTGATGATATTTTTAAGAAGTGTTTCGGACATAAAATGGGACCTTTAGAGACTGCAGATTTGATAGGACTTGATACAGTAGCAGATTCTCTGGACATTTTATATGAAAGTTACCAGGATTCTAAGTTTAGATGTTGTCCGCTGCTCAGAAAGATGGTGGATGCAGGTTTGGTTGGCAGGAAAAGCGGTCAGGGATTTTATGAATATGAAATATAAAATAAATATATCAGAAAGGATGAATTAAAAAATGGAAGAAATAAAAGGCAAAATAAAAGTATTCTTATCAAGGTTTTTCAGAAAGCATGAATTGGGTGACGATGAAAACATATTCGAATTGGGATTTGTAAATTCTCTTTTTGCAATGCAGTTGATAATGTTCTTAGAAAAAGAGTTTTCTATAAGAGTTGAAAACAAGGATATGGATTTGAATAACTTCAAAACAATAAATTCTACAGTATCATTCATTGAAAGTAAGATGAATTTAGTGGAGGCAAAATAGTATTACAAAGCCTTTAAGAATATACTGATACTTTGTAATAGAAATTATGCAAGAAGAATGCACGATTAAGGATAGAAGAAGGGTTCTATAATTAACAGTGAAGAGAGGTTATGTAGATGAAAATAGAACTTAGTAGTGAACAGAAAATAATAAAAGACCAATTCAAAGAATTCACAGATAAAGAAATAATACCCTATGCAAAGCAAAATGATTATGAGGAAACGGTATCTAAAGAGCTTATTTGTAAAGTGGCAGAAAAAGGTTATTTAGGTTCCATGATACCAAAGGAATATGGTGGTATGGGTCTGGATATGGTTAGTATAGGAATTTTAAATGAAGAAATAGGAAGAGGTTGCTCCTCTGTAAGAAGCTTATTAACAGTCCACGGCATGGTTGCTCTAGCTATTTTGAGGTGGGGGGACAAAAAGAAAAGAGACTATTGGTTGCCCAAAATGGCTAAAGGTGAAGTTATAGGTGCTTTTGCATTGACAGAACCAGAAGTGGGTAGTGATGCAAAAAGTGTAAAGACTAACGCTCTTTTGGAAAACAACCAATATGTCTTAAATGGAACAAAAAAATGGACAACCATGGGACAAATAGCTGATATATTCTTAGTATTTGCACAATGTGACGGGAAACCTACAGCTTTTCTGGTTGAACGAAGTACTCCCGGTTTTTCAATCCAACCAATAAAGGGATTGCTTGGTGCAAGAGCATCAATGATTGCTGAACTTAAGTTTGAAGATTGTCATGTGCCGGAAGACAGTATTATTGGTACTGTTGGAACAGGTCTTACTCATGTTGCACTCTCTAGTTTGGATTATGGAAGATACACTATTGCCTGTGGATGTGTGGGACTAGGACAGGCCTGTTTGGAAGCGAGCATACGTTATTCAAGAAAAAGAAAACAATTCGGGGCACCTTTGAGGCAAAATCAACTTATACAGAAAATGATAACTGAGATGTTTGTAGATATAAAGGCGGCAAGATTGTTGTGTTACAATGCAGGATATTTGAAAGATGTTGGTGACCCTGATTCTATTATGGAGACGTGGAATGCAAAATACTTTGCGTCAAAGATTGTAAATAAGATATCCAGTGATACGGTACAAATTCACGGTGCCAATGGATGCTGTAGTGATTATCCTGTAGAAAGGTATTTTAGGGATGCAAGGATTAATGAAATTATAGAAGGAACAACCCAAATGCATGAAGTTTTAATTGCAACAAATGCCTTTAGAAATTATTAAGGTAATTCCATAAGAACTTTGCAATTGCACCTTTCAAAAATCTACTTTGACGGGTTTTGAGCAAAAATTTGTATAAGTTGGGGAGGGTTAAAATGAATACAGTTGCAGTACAAGAAAAAAAAGTTAATGCTGATGAAAAAGGAGAGGAAAAAAAGGTTAAGTGTGTGGTATGGGATTTGGATAATACTATTTGGGATGGTGTTCTCCTAGAAGATGAGAATGTTGTACTTCGTGATGGAGTAGTAGATATTATAAAGGAACTTGATCAAAGAGGTATGTTACAGTCTATAGCAAGCAAGAATGAGTATGATCTTGCTATGGGGAAGCTTAAGGAAATGGGGTTAGACGAATATTTCTTATATCCTCAGATAAACTGGAATTCAAAATCCATATCAATAAAGACTATAGCTCAGTCAATTAATATTGGGATTGATTCTCTTGCATTTATTGATGATCAATCCTTTGAACTTGAGGAAGTTGCGTTTACGCACAAGGATGTATTATGTTTAAGGGCTCAGGAACTTGAAAAGATACTGAATTTGCCGCAAATGAATCCGAAGTTTATTACAGAAGATTCAAAAATTAGAAGATTAATGTATCAAAGCGATATTGAAAGAAAGAAAATAGAGGAAAACTATGAGGGTCCTCAAGAAGAATTTTTGTCAACTCTTAACATGGTATTTACAATTTCACCAGTAGGTGACGGAGATTTGCAAAGAGCCGAAGAACTTACTGTAAGAACTCATCAGTTGAACACAACGGGATATACATATTCCTATGAAGATTTGGATGCTTTTAGGAAGTCGGAAAAACATAAACTTTTAATTTCAAGTTTGGATGATAAGTATGGAACTTACGGGAAAATAGGTCTTTGCCTTGTTGAGTGCGAGTCGGAATTTTGGGTATTAAAACTTTTACTTATGTCATGTCGTGTTATGTCAAGGGGTGTAGGCACTGTAATGCTGAATCATATAATGAGCCTTGCAAAGAAGGAAGGAAAACGCTTGCGTGCCGAGTTTGTTTCAAATGACAGAAATCGCATGATGTATGTTACTTTTAAGTTTGCTGGATTTAAAGAAATCGATCAAGTGGGAGATATGGTGATTCTTGAGAATGATCTCGAACATGTTCAGGCCTTTCCTGAATATCTTGAGGTAAAAATTATAGAGTAATAAATATTGCAATTATGTTTAGCTATTTAATTTAGAAGCAATAGGAGTGAATCAAATGGAGAAGATTGCTTTTTTGTTCCCTGGTCAGGGGGCTCAATATGTTGGAATGTCAAAAAATTTATATGATAATTATGCAATAGTCAAAGAAACTTTTCATGAAGCAGATGATGTCTTAGGCTTTAAACTATCCGAGTTGTGTTTTGAAGGAAGTTTGGTAGATTTATGTAAAATAGAAAATATGTTCCCCGCTCTTTTGGTATCTGCTGTAGCATCATATCGGGTATACATGAAGGAAATTGGTATAACTCCACAGTTTTGTGCAGGTCATAGTTTGGGTGAATACTCTGCACTTACATGTGCAGGTGTACTTCAATTTTCCGATGCAGTAAAAATTGTAGCAAAAAGAGGGCAGTTGGCTCAGGAAGAAGCTGATGCTCAAACTGGAGCAATGACAATTATTGATAAGATAGATGCAGCTGTAGTAGAAGATGAATGTATTAAGGCTTCAATAGATAGTGAAAAGGTATATATTTCATGCTTTAATTCACCGGCACAGGTTGCTGTTTCAGGTCATCGTGAAGCTGTTCGGAGAGTTGAGGACAGGGTTTTAGAATTGGGAGGACAGATATCTCCTCTTATGGACTCAGCTCCATTTCATAGTCCGTTAATGATAAATGTAGCAGATAAGTTACATGCAGAATTAGAGAAGTATCCCATAGGAAATTTCAGATATCCAGTCATATCCAATGTTACGGGGAAACCCTATTCGTCGAAAAGTAAGGTCATAAAGCTTTTGACTGACCAGATTATGTATCCTGTTCAGTGGCAGAATACTATGAAATACTTTGAGGCATATGGAATAACAGTTGTTGTAGATATGGGGTCTATGAACGTTCTTGATACTTTAGTAGCTGCTAATACAAAGGGTCTTAAGTCCTTCTGTTTTGGCGATAAGGAAAATCGCAAAGCATTGACCAAACAGCTATTATCTTCCTCAAATATGAGCAGGAGTGTACCTACTTTTATTACTAAGTGTCTGGCAGCAGCAGTTTCTTTGCCTAATTTGAATTATAATAATGACGAATACCAAAAAGGTGTGGTAGAACCGTATAAAAAAATTCAAGATATGCAGATTACATTGGAGAAGTTAGGCTTGCCGCCATCAAAGGAGCAGATGGATGAAGCGATTAATGCACTACTTTTGATAATGAAGACAAAAAAAGTTTTTGACGAAGAACAAAAGGAAGTGATCAGTCAAATAATAGAAGAGACAGGGACTACATATTATTACAAAGAACTAGTTGTGTAATGGGGCAACTGTCGCATGCAGAATTTAAGATAATTAAAGAGTTGTGCTTTGTATAAATAGGGGGATGTTATGAATACAAATTCCAAGAATATGAACATACTTGCAATGTCCGCTGTTGACCAGAACACACTGCTCGAACTGGTTAATGAATATGATGTGTTTTTTAAGAACAAAGAATATGTTAACCTGGCAGATGTGTGTTATACAGCTAATACGGGAAGAGGGCACTATAACTATAGACTTGCATTTGTGTTTGAAAACAGGTTTGATTTAATTGAAAAGATTAAGATGATAAAGGAATCGGATTTGGAAAGTAAAACTGATGTAGGCATTTATTATGGATATACCGAAAAGTTAAAGGGAAGAAAGCTCGACAACATTGATAATGGCGGAATACATAATATAATAAAAACCAGTACAAGTTGTGGGGAAGCAGTAAACAAAATGGCAGAGTTATATATCAAAGGAGAGACTCTAAACTGGGATGAACTATATGAAGATGAAAAGAGATGGAGAGTAAGTGTACCGGTTTACC
This sequence comes from Clostridiaceae bacterium, assembly GCA_012519925.1. Lineage (GTDB taxonomy): Bacteria > Bacillota > Clostridia > Acetivibrionales > Acetivibrionaceae > Acetivibrio. The sequence goes on along the minus strand of JAAYPF010000227.1, from coordinate 12,560 downwards.
CATTTGCAAAAATAAAATGTTGGGCTTTTAATGAGGAGGAATTTGGACAGCAATATGAAAGCGAGAATATATTAAATGAAAATGTCCATCAAGAGTCATACAACGGGATGAACAATTGTACAAAGCAGTTAGAAAGGGAGTTAAGTTTACCAAATTTCAAATTGAATTATTTATATAACAAAAAGGACGTTTTTAAGAAAGAAGAAATTGAAATTGAATTTAGTAAGAGCTTTTGTGGTAGGTTAATAGTAGCTAGTAAAGAGAATTTTCAGGAGCTTTACATATTACTGTTGGCGGGAATAGAGTTTCTATTATACAAGTATTCAGGTAAAGAAGATATAATTGTATTTATTCCTTCTAATTTTGAAGGTGAACGCCGATTAATAAATCCTATTGTGCCTATTAGGACTAAGTTTGAAAATTGTAGGACTTTTAGTGACTTTTTGACGGTAACCAGAGAAAACTATATAAAGGCAAATGAAAATAAGCAAGGGTCCGAGAAAAACATAGGAGATTTTCCTGGAGTAGAGTATCAGAACTCAAGACCTGTCTTAAATACTATTGTTACGCTTAATGAACTGCATAAAAGTGGGCAAATAGAGGATGTTATGTTCAATACTGCTTTTCATTTCTTCTATGAAAGTAATACCCTAAAGGTCAATATAGAATATAATGGAGTATTCATTGAAAAAACTTTTATTAAAGGAATTGTAAAACACTTGGAAAACTTTTTTGAGGTAATATTAAGTTGCTATGATATTGATCTGAAGGCTATTGATATAATTAATTCAAAGGAAAAACTGCAATTAAAAAATGGAGCAGGCATAAGTGAGTTAAAAATACAAGATGTTTATGATCTGTCTAATGTTCAGGTAAGTCAGTTTATTAAAAAGCCATATAGTGACATGGATAGTTCTGATATTAAGTTGTATTTAGCGAATAACAATGGTTTTTGCCCAGTAGGGGTAGCAGGTGAGATATACATATCATCAATAAGTATAGATAAAATAGCTGACAAAGATTTTGACGGAATTACGGATGATTCTTTGGTAAAAGGTATTACTTTATATAAGACCGGTCACTTGGGTATGTGGACAGAGGATGGCAATATGAGTTATATTGGACCGCAATCCCAGCAAGTTGATGTAAAGGGGCACTGTTTTAACTTAAGGAGAATAGAAGTTATTCTAAAAAAGTATACCGGTATAAAAGATGTAGCTGTAATAGATATTGAAAAAGAGTTTTGTGTTTATTTGGTTTGTGGAGATAGACTAGAAGAAAAAGAGGTGAAATTATTCTTAGAAAAGTATATACCAGAATATATGATGCCAAAATATTTCATGTTTGTTGAGAAAATAGTAAGAACATTAGATGGAGAAGTTGATACTGGTTTTCTTCCAGATCCTTTAGCTATTATACACGAAAACAGTGGAAAAATACTGCCTAAAAGTAAAATAGAAAAGAGACTTGCTGAGGCTTGGCAGAGAGTACTTGGAATAAGGGAGTTTGATGTTAACGACCACTTTTTTGAATTAGGAGGCAACTCCATGAAGGCTGTTCAGATTGCTGCCTATTTGAAAAAATATAATTATATTATGGAATATAAAGATTTGATAAAATACCCGACTATTGAGAAGTTGAGTAAGCACATATCTGTAGCAGGATGACAGGAAAAAGACATGTGGATTGAGAGTCTTTGTCAATGCCATCATGCTTGCATATATGTTTCATATGCGGGCAAGTACTAAATGTATTGGTGTTTGCTCTGCATGTGCTTACATTTTTATAGATTTTTTTACTGCAAATATTGCAAGCTGAGTCCGATCTTTTATGTTTGTTTTAAGGAATAGGGTTGAAACGATGTTTTTTACTCTACCTACACTAATACAAAGTTCTTTTGCTATTTCCTTATTACTTAGACCTTTTGCAATAAGATTAAAAACCTGTATTTCTCTTTGTGTTAATTTGTTAATTTTGGAAGACGAGTTTGAATCGCTATCCTCTGTTTGGGGAAGGCTGTTTAGTGCAATCTTAATTTTTTCAATTGCTGGTGGTTGAAAAATGCTAAACCCATTAACTATATTATGAACAGCAGTAACAAGCTTCTGAGGCTCAATATTTTTGATTATATAGCCATCAGCACCATTCTTTATAGCTTTTGACACATATTCTCCCTCGTTGAATGATGACATTATAAGAATTTTAGTTAGTGAAGATTTTTCTTTTATAACTTTTGAAGCTTTTATACCATCACAGACTGGCATCTTAACATCCATAAGAATTATATGCGGCTTATACTTTTCGCATAAGGAAATTGCTTCCTGACCATTTTCAGCTAAACCAACGATGTTAATGTTTGTAGTAGAATTAAAAATTGATGCTAAAGCATGCCGCAATATCTGTTCATCTTCACAAATAACCATTTTTATCATTTTGTGCTCCACCCCTAAGATTATACTAATATATTAAATAATCTAGTAATAATTATAGCTCTAGTATAAAATAAGAAATTAATATATTTGAATTTATCGCAATTTATGGTATTATTAAGCTTAGTTGGAATGTATTGATTACACATTTATACTCTTTATATATTATAGTGCATTTACCTGAATATGTTAAGATGTTTTTGAAAAAAATGTATGTAAAAGCTTAATAAAACATTTTATGCATTTGGTAATTCAATACATATACAAAAATCTCAATATTGTTCAATATTTATAATGGAGGTAGAGTCATAATGGGCGAAAGTATTTTAAAGCTAAAGAATGTAAATAAGATATTTGAAACAGACGCAGGAGAGGTTCAGGTACTAAAAAACATTAATATGACCATTGATAAAGGTGAATTAATAGGAGTGTTCGGAAAGTCTGGTAGTGGGAAAAGCACGCTTATGAATATGATTACCGGCATTGATAGGCCAACGGATGGGGAAGTTTGGATTAATAGTGAACCAATTCACAAATATGGTGAATCAAAAATGGCTGTTTGGAGGGGAAGTAATGTAGGTATAGTGTTTCAGTTTTTTCAGTTACTACCAATGCTTACGGTCCTAGAAAATATAATACTACCCATGGACTTTTGTAACAAATATTCAAAAAAGGATAGAAGAGAACGAGCTCTGCTAATGCTAAAAAAGCTGGAAGTTGAAGAGCAAGCTCACAAATATCCTACAGCTTTATCTGGAGGCCAGCAGCAGAGAGTTGCAATTGCCAGAGCACTAGCAAATGAACCTAGTATTATTGTGGCGGATGAACCAACAGGTAATCTTGATTCTAAGACTTCTAAGGTAATATTTAATGTTTTTAAACAGCAGGCAAAGGAAGGTAAAACCGTTATAATTGTTACTCATGACAACAGTCTCAAAGATGAATTTACAAAAAATTATGTTATATCTGATGGACAAATAATAAATTGATTTGTGAGGTATACAGGATGAATACGATGATAAAAAAAGTATATGCAGATTTAGTTAACAACAAATCCAAGACATTTTCCATTATGCTAACTATGTTTGTCGGATTAATGGCTGTTGGTATTGTAGTAATGTTTAGTATATTTTTTGTCCCGGAAGCTTATAGAGCATACTATAGTGCCGAACCTTACGATGCTTTGATAAAATCTGAAAGCTTCCATTCTGATATTCTTGATGAAATTCAGAACTTCCCTGATGTAAAGGACGTTGATGGAAGAAATAAAGTTTTAGCTAGGCTAGATTTAGGAGAAAAGGTACTAAATGCTAATTTGATTGTTATGGGAAGAAAGAATTCAATTAATAAAATCAGAAGAAGTGATGGAACAGAAAAGCTTCTCAAACTAAATGAAAACGAGATTTTCCTTGAAAGAGCTACTTTGGTAGATATTAATAGGAAGCCTGGAGAAAAGATAAAAGTAGTTATAGATGGGCGTACCGAACATGAGTTGGTTATAAAAGATATTGTATACGATGCAGTTACTGAACCTTATACAATTGAAGGAGATGCTGTTGCTTTTATAAATCAGGATACGTTGGAAAATCTCTCTGGTGATAGAAAATATAATGAGGTTATGATAAAAGTAGCTGGAGATAACACTAGTAAGGAACGTAACTCTAGAGTAATTAATCAAGTAGCAAAATTTATGGAGACTAAAGGAATTGAAGTGCTTGAAATTGAAGTGCCTGAGCCGGGGGTATTTTATGCAACACAAGCTATGGATGCCATTTCAATAATTATGATGCTGATTGGTAGTTTGGCTATTTTACTTGGTGTTTCATTGATCATAAACATATTTAACAGCATGATGGTTCAGCATATAAGTCAGATAGGAATTATGAAAGCGATAGGTGGAAGTACTGCTAAGATAAGTGCAATGTATTTTGGTATGGTTATTACTATAGGTTTTGTAACATTTCTCGTTTCCCTTCCTTTATCAGCTTTTGTTTCGTATAAGGTATGTGAGGTGTTAGCTGGGTTGTTAAATATGGAACTATCGGGATTCAGTATACCATTATTGATGGTGATTCTTCAGTTTGTCGGAGCAGTAATTGTGCCTCTATTAGCAACAATAGCACCAGTTTTAAGGGTGACTAGGACCACTATTTATGATGCTTTAAATGATAATATAAAAGGAGCATCATTTAAAGATATTGGTGTTTTGAACTCACTTACGAAGAAATTCAAATATTTGCCAACTAGTTTGTTAATTTCTCTCCGTAATAATTTTAGAAGTAGGTTAAGAGTAGTACTTACTTTATCTACACTAATACTCTCAGGAGCTATACTTATAACAGCTCTAAATCTTCAGAAGGGTTTTAGTGATACAATAGAGGATGCAAAATTTTTAGTTCCTGATGGTGTATTAACCTTAAGTTCTTTTGAAAATGCACAGAAAATAGAAGAGATAGCAAAAGGTGTTGAAGGTGTTGAAACAGCAGAGGGTTGGGCGTTTTCACAAGCACGATTTATGGATAAAGCCAACAATACATCAAAAAAAGTAAGGATTCTTGGACCAACGCCGGATTCCGAGATTTTTGACTATAGCAAGGCAGAGGATAAACTCTTATCTGGAAGGCTCATAAAGGATGACTCAAAGAATGAAATAGTAATAACCAATCATTTAACTGATTTTTATCCGGATATTAAAGTTGGTGATACAATAAATTTGAAGATTAAAGATAAGGAATATGCTTTTGAGGTAGTTGGTATTATGGGTATATTTGGTAGACCTTCAGATCCAATACTGTTGGGTGGATATGGGTATTTAAGCCAGATATATGAAGGAAATGGCATGGTTAATGATTTAAGGTTCTCGACTTTTGAAGATACAGAAGAATATCAAAATAAGGTTGCAGACAAAATAGAAAAAGAGCTAGGCAAACAAGGGATCTTTGTAAATGAAAGAAATTTAGGTGAAGCTATGCTTGAACAGTTTAGTACTTCATCTTCAATTACAGTAATACTATTACTGTTTTTGTCATTAATGATTTCTTGTGTAGGTGCTATAGGCTTATCAGGAACACTAAGTCTCAATGTGCTTGAAAGAGCAAAGGAATTAGGCATAATGCGCTCTATAGGTGGAGATAACAAGAGGCTAAATACTATGATTATTGCTGAAGGTACTATTTTAGTTTTGATTGCTTGGTTTTTTAGCTTGTTTTTATCACTGCCCTTGACAATGGTATCTAACAATATGCTTGGAGAAGCACTTTTTGCAACACCTTTAGGTTTTAAATTAAACTATCAAGGGGTTGTAATCTGGTTGGTAGTATCAATTATAGCATCATTTTTGGCTGGACTATTTCCTTGTATAAAAATAAATAAAATGGTTACTAGAGAAGTTCTAGCATACCAATAACTATGTTTATACTGATTTTTAAACACAAGAATACAAAGATATAACTGTTTTTTATAAAGAATCTTGTGCACACGTTTCCGAAGCACTTAACTGCTTCGGAAATGTTGAATAAAGCATTATGGAAGTTTATGTTCATATATGCAAATGTATTTATTTTACATTGTTTATTACAAGGGGGTAAAAGTTATGTTTAGTCGGATTAAAAGTGATATAAAGGCAATTCTTGAAAGAGATCCTGCTGCTAGAAATGCTTACGAAGTAATGCTGTTATATCCGGGCTTACATGCTATTATTATTCATAGGTTAGCACATTGTTTTTATATGAAAAACTTTAGATTTTTAGCTAGAATTATTTCAGTAATAAATCGTTTTTTAACAGGTGTTGAAATCCATCCAGGTGCTCGCATAGGTGAAGGGGTATTTATAGATCACGGGGCAGGCGTGGTGATAGGAGAGACTGCTGAAGTTGGAAATAATGTTACAATTTATCAAGGAGTGACTTTAGGTGGGACAGGCAAGGATAAAGGGAAAAGGCACCCTACAATCGGGAATAATGTAGTTATCTCATCTGGAGCAAAAGTTTTAGGACCTTTTAAGGTAGGAGATAATTCAAAAATTGGAGCAGGTGCTGTAGTTCTTAAGGAGGTTCCTGCAAATTGTACGGTTGTTGGAGTACCTGGCAGAATAGTAAAGAAAGACAATACCCAGATATGTTCGGTAACAAATAATATCGACTTAGATCAAGTTAGATTGCCTGATCCAATACAAAAAGAGATTGAGGATATAGCTCAACGGCTCAAGGATTTAGAGTCCAAACTGGAGATGATTGAAACATTACCTACTCTTTATATTAATTCATGAACTGGAGGATTAGCGGAGTGAAAAAAATCAAGCTATTTTGTTTGCCCTATGCAGGTGCTACATCATTTATATTCAGTAGTTTAGGTAGTAAGGTACATAATGAGATTGAGGTTTGTCCAGTGGAGTTGGCAGGTAGAGGAATAAGGTGTGATGAGCCTTTTTATGAAAATTTTGAAGAGGCTGTAAATGACGCTTATGAAACCATTAAAGATTCTTTAATTGATAGTCCCTACGCATTTTTTGGGCATAGCATGGGAAGCTGGCTAGCGTTGGAATTATACCATAAGATATTGGAGAAGGGTCATAATAAGCCTATTCATATATTCTTTTCTGGAAACAAGCCTCCTCATATTCCTTTCTCTCAAAAAAAAATTCACACTCTTCCACAGTTGCAATTTAAGCAAGAGCTACTAAAGCTTGGAGGGACCAAAGAGGAAGTGTTTGATAATGAAGAACTGGCAAAAATATTTATCCCAATTTTAAGAGCAGATTACAAAATTATAGAGAATTATAAATATGTAGAAAAAGCTAACAAAATTGATTGTGGTGTAACTATTTTTAACGGAACTCTCGATGTTTTTACTGAAGATGAAATAAAACTCTGGCAAAAGTATTGTGAGTATGAATGCAGGATTATAAACTATGAAGGAGGACACTTTTTTATTAATGATAAAATGGAAGAAATAGCAGAATGTATTAGCGATACTATAATGTCTCAAATGCTATTATAGTGACTGTAAAACTTTTTTCGGAAATATATTTTTACAAAAATCCCTATAGTCTTTTAAACAAGCGGTTTTTAGGGGGCGAATTTTAGCCCAAAGTTATAGTACTAAATCAACGTTTTTTGACCATTCCAAAAATATTTTTTATTTCACCAAGAGCATGATTTTTTTGCCTATATTGAGGTTGAAAATATCATTTATATCATCCGTAACCTCATTAGCATAATCAAAAAGGTAATGATTGGCATCAATATGGCTACAAGATACTTTTCGAAGGGTTTGCAAATTTGTCGCGGTAGCTGTGCACAATTTGTAAATATATACGCTCAGTTTACTAGAGTGATTTTTTGCTGAAAACATGGTTTCTCCTTAGTAAGATACTTTATTTTGACTAACATTAAGTCCGCTATTATTGGCGTTAATTTGACAAAAAAATTAGCCTAAAACTATATTATGTTTTAGGAGTTTCAGGCAATCTTATTGTTTGACATGCTTCTGAATAAAAAATATAAACTCCTTTATAAGGTGTTTCTGAAATTGCTATTGAATATTTTGTAGATTAGATATAGAATATTGTTAGTAGCATGGTATTATAGTAGGAAAGTACTTTTATTGATTAAGGCTTCTAATTGATATAAGCTTATTTTGCAGAAGTTTATTGTTTTTGGTGACATGGTTTTATGGATTCTGCAAATAAAGCATATAAGATGTAATGTCAAGGAACCTTTCTTCATAAATACCCTGTAAAGGGTTTTTGTTTTTTTTCTGACTAATTTCTAAGTTGTACTATCCTATAATGCCAGCCTGATAAATTTGCAAAAAAATAAAAATAGGAGTGATTTAGTAATGGCTGAGGTTAAATTCTTTTATGGTGACAATGTGCCTTTAGAAATGCATAAGGTAAGGATAGTACAGAAATTGGATCTTGTCCCCGTAGAGCGTCGTCTCGAAGCTATAAATGAGGCAGGGAACAACACGTTCTTATTAAAAAACAGTGACATTTTTTTGGATATGCTAACTGATAGCGGAGTAAATGCTATGAGTGATAGGCAACTTGCTGCCATGATGGAAGCGGATGATAGTTATGCTGGTTCTGCTACCTTCACGAAGCTAGAAAATAAAATTAAAGAAATCTTCGGAATGGAATATTTCCTTCCAGCTCACCAAGGAAGAGCATGCGAAAATATTATTTCCCAGGCATATGTTAAGCCGGGTGACATTATACCTATGAATTATCACTTTACTACATCAAAAGCCCATATTACATTGAATGGGGGATTAGTTGAAGAAATAATCATTGATGAAGGATTAAATACAACTAGTGATTATCCCTTTAAAGGTAATATGGATATTGCGAAGCTAAGAGCACTCATAAATAAGCATGGTGCGGAAAAAATTGCCTATGTTCGTTTGGAAACAGGAACAAATTTGATTGGAGGTCAACCTCACTCCCTTGAGAATATGCAGGAGATTCGAAAAGTGTGTGATGAGTTTGGGATATTGCTAGTATTAGATGCTAGTCTTTTGGCAGATAACCTTTATTTCATAAAAACCCGTGAAGAAAAATGTAAGGATATGAGTATTCGTGAGATTACTCGTGCTATAGCAGACCTTTCAGATATTATTTACTTTTCTGCACGTAAACTAGGGTGTGCCCGTGGTGGTGGTATTTGCACAAGAAACAAGGACATATACATGAAGCTCCGTGAGCTAATAACACTTTACGAAGGTTTCCTCACCTATGGGGGAATGTCGGTAAGAGAAATAGAAGCAATTACTGTTGGACTTGAAGAGACTATGGATGAGAATATGATTAACCAAGGACCTCAGTTTATTGCTTACATGTGTAATAAACTTAATGAAAGTGGTGTTCCCGTTATTACACCTCCAGGCGGTCTTGGCTGCCATCTCAACGCTATGGAGTTTGTTGACCATATTCCTCAAAGCCAGTATCCAGCAGGTGCACTTGCTTCAGCATTATATATAGTAAGTGGAGTACGTGGCATGGAGAGAGGAACTATATCCGAACAAAGAGAGGATGACGGAAATGAGCATTTTGCTAATATGGAATTACTGCGTCTAGCTATGCCAAGGCGTGTATTTACCCTTTCACAGGTAAATTATGCTATAGACCGTATTAGATGGCTTTATGATAATCGTAAGCTGATCGGCGGAATAACTTTTGTAGAGGAACCTAAGGTATTGCGTTTCTTCTTTGGTAAATTAGCTCCAGTTTCAGATTGGCAAACTAAATTAGTTGAGAAGTTTAAAGCGGATTTTGGTGACAGTCTTTAGTATTTATATCTAAAAAATCAATTATACAAAGTCCTATAGAAAACCCACGGCTGGACTATAAATTTTACGGTCGTGAGTCTTCTTGGCATTTAGGGTGTAAAAGACTTCAAATAAGTAAAAGGTATAGTTGTAAAAAAACTGACTAATCATTTGTGATTTGAGAAAATTTGGTTTGACAGTCTTTTAGGCAAAAATGTTGTATAAGTTTTTTTAGTATCGTTATAAATAATAGGTTGTTTTGGACAAAATTTTGTAATATGTGGAGGGAATCATGCTGGTTAAAGGAAGCGTGGTAAATGCAGTTGTTATAATACTTGGTGCATTGTTGGGGATACTTATAAAAGGTAAATTATCCGAAAGGTTTAAATCAATTGTCATGCAGGCGTTAGGGTTATCTGTTATTATTATTGGATTATCCGGAACTCTTTCTGCTATTTTTAGGGTTGCTTCCGATGGTACCCTCGAAAATAAAGATATAATGTTTATGATAATATGTCTTGTTGTAGGTTCTATAATAGGTGAAGCTATAGATGTTGAGCAAAAATTGAACAGGTTTGCAGAGTTTATCCAGAATAAGCTTCCTGGTTCAGGAGGCAATTTTTCTGTTGGCTTTGTAACTGCAACCCTCCTGTTTTGTGTGGGAGCAATGGCAATTGTAGGTTCTCTAGAGGAAGGTCTTACCGGAAAGGTTGATACACTATATGCTAAGTCAATTCTAGATTGTACAAGTTCTATTATTTTTAGTGCTACAATGGGTATAGGTGTTCTTTTTTCAGCAGTACCTGTACTTCTTTACCAGGGTTCAATAACCCTTCTTGCAGGCACTTTAAAACCCTTGCTGACCCCTGATGTAATAAGTCAAATGTCCCTTGTTGGAAATGTCCTTATTTTAGGTATTGGCTTAAATATTCTAGAAATCCGCACTATCAAAGTAGCTAATATGCTTCCGGCGGTTTTTTTACCGATTATATATTATTTAGTCCGAATTTTGATTACATGAAATCTTAATAGGCACTACAAAAGATATTGACTAGCGAATCTAACGCCTGACAATGCTGATTTATATGCGTTTTATAATTGGCGAAAAAATAAATTTCTGACTTCGGAAAGCCAAGGTTTTATGGTAAAATATTATATGCTAACACACAAGACATCAAAACTTATTAATCACTAGAGAAAGAATAGCGCCGAAAGAATACTGAGTATGGAGAGTGTTAGTTCTGTCATTACAGAAAGATTTACTATATCCTGTAGTTGGGCATATATTCTTTTGGAGTTGTTCGGATGAATTAGGACTCTTCGGATCTGATGAAGGAGATACAACTTTAGCTGAATATAGAAATTGGAGACCTTCACAAGAATATATATAATTTAAATGCACTACTAAAAACACTTAAATTAGCGTAGACAAAAACTTACTCTTTGAATAGTTTTCTGAGATTATCTGAGAGGGTATAAGTGGGTACAATCTATTACATGGCAAGATCAAACAAAGATAAGTAACTGCGTAAAACCTATATTATAGGAAAAGAGTTTAATCTAAAGAGAGGGGATTGACATGAATTTTATTAATCTAGCTGAAGAAAGGTATTCATTAAGAACATTTAGCAATAAAACTGTTGAAAAGGAAAAACTTGATTTGGTGCTAAGAGCTGGTCAACTTTCTCCAACTGCTTGCAATAACCAACCACAGCGTATACTTGTTATTGAAAGTGAGGAAGCTCTTGAAAAATTAAAAAAGTGTACAAAGTATCATTTTAATGCACAAATGGCACTTCTTGTCTGTTATGATAAAGATGTAAGTTGGAAACGTAGTTTTGATGGAGATGACAGCGGAGTTGTAGATGCAAGTATAGTTGCTACACATATGATGCTTCAAGCTGCTGAAATTGGTCTTGGCACAACATGGGTAGGATATTTTGACCCGGCTTTAATTATTAAAGAATTCAGTTTACCTGGAAATTTTGTACCGGTTGCATTGCTTCCGATTGGATATCCTTCAGAAGACGCAAAACCATTTAACGGACATTACAAAAGAAATTCCATTGACAAAAGTGTATTTTACAACAAGTTCTCTTAATTTGAGATAATTTGTTGTGAAAATGCATACGTTAGTCTAATATTGTGTACTCTTTATTTAATCGATTTACGTTAAGTGCAAGCAAATTTTATGCTACAGACAAATGCACAGGCTGCAAAATATGTGAAAAAGTTTGCCCAACACATACAATAACTGTTCAGGGAAAGCTAATATGGAAAAACGAATGTACACAATGTTTTAGGTGTATAAATACTTGTCCGGTCCATGCACAAGGAAAAAAGATTTTTTATTATGAAGGGATTTGTTCTAGTATTACAACTTAAAATGTTCATTTACAGGACGATATTACCTGTGTTACCATATAAAAACTGTGCTTGAAAATTTACAACAAAAGCTAGAAGTGATGGGACTTAAACCTAGAGAATACAATGAATTTATTGTTTACTGGCTTCCTAAAATGCAAGTTAACAGACATAATTTAATAACATTTCTAATGGTTGAATATGAGCAACAGGCAAAGCTTAAAGTTACACCTCAACCAGATTCTAAATTAAGGGTTTGGATAAATATATTGAGTTGGACGAACCAGAAATCGAAGGATTTGAAAGAAAAGGTTTTTGTGTAGTGGAATTGGGTGGGAGCCAGAATAAATAAAAGTAAATTAAAGATGGTTCAGCAATAGAAAAGGGCAGCGAGAACCATCTTTTTAGTGTTTTTTGTTATGCTTTATTTATAGGTTTTTCAGGTTTGGTAATGTAGAATTTCTTTTCACCTAATTTATCTTCAACAATCCTCAAGGCTTC
>JAAYPF010000031.1 GCA_012519925.1 Clostridiaceae bacterium | reverse complement strand
ACGACCACTAACTTCAAATTTTATGCTTATGCGGGTTTATATGGGTATGAGGCTTTTTGTTTAGATTATGAAACTCTAAGAAAATGAGAGATATTTGAAGAAAAATAAACTTTATAGAAGAAGGAAGGTGATGCCCAAATGCAAAATACAAACAAACCCAACCGATTGATTACTGAAAAATCCCCATATTTGCTTCAACATGCTCATAATCCAGTAAACTGGTATCCATGGGGACAGGAAGCCTTTGATAAGGCAAAACAGGACGACAAGCCTGTTTTTCTTTCGATTGGGTATTCGTAAATTGCAGTAAATGATTGACCTGTCATTGGTGTCATGTTATGGAAAGAGAATCCTTTGAGGACCAAGAAGTTGCAGATATACTCAATAAAAACTTTATATCGATTAAGGTAGACAGAGAAGAACGCCCCGATATTGACCATATTTATATGAATGTCTGTCAGGTGCTCACAGGACATGGCGGATGGCCGTTAACAATTTTTATGACTCCCGATAAAAAACCATTTTTCGCGGGAACTTACTTTCCAAAAAGTAGCAGAATGGGAATGCACGGTCTGATCACTATTCTAAACAGTGTACACAATGCCTGGATAAATGAGCGTGATACCTTATTAAGATCAAGCGATCAGATAATCAATGCTATAAACGAACGAAATGGCATTTTAGATCCGGACTCTGAAGAAGAGTTATCAGAAGATATTTTTTACGAAGCGTTTGCCGAATTCAAATATGATTTTGATAATATTTTCGGCGGCTTTGGAAGTGCCCCCAAATTTCCAACTCCACATAATTTGTTTTTTCTTCTTAGATATTGGTATAGTACAAAAGAGGAATTCGCTTTAACTATGGTTGAAAAAACTCTTGAAAGCATGCACAAAGGTGGAATTTACGATCATATCGGCTTTGGATTCAGCCGTTATTCGACGGATGCAAAATGGTTAGTGCCTCATTTTGAAAAAATGCTTTATGACAATGCCCTTTTGGCTATTGCTTATCTGGAAGCTTATCAGATAACCAAAAAAAGGGGATATGCAGATATTGCCGATGAAATCTTTACCTATGTTTTAAGAGATATAACCTCTAGGGAAGGTGGCTTCTATTCAGCTGAAGATGCCGATTCCGAGGGTGAAGAAGGAAAATTCTATATATGGTCTGTTGATGAGATTAAAAAAGTGCTAGGTAATGATGCTGGGGAAAAATACTGTAAATATTACGATGTCACTACCCATGGAAATTTTGAGGGGCATAATATTCCAAACTTAATCAAGTCAAATATCCCCAATGAAGAAAAACCCTTTATAGAAGAGTGCAGAAAAAAACTCTTTGAATATAGAGAAAAAAGAGTACATCCCCATAAGGACGATAAAATTCTAACCTCATGGAACGGACTTATGATTGCGGCTATGGCAATGGGGGGAAGAATATTAGGTAACAACAAGTATACTATAGCTTCTGAAAAAGCTACAGAATTTATCTTCTCAAAACTTGTTTCAAACAACGGAAGGCTGCTAGCTCGATACAGGGACGGAGAATCAGCTTTTCCTGCCTATGTTGATGATTATGCCTTTTTAATTTGGGGACTGATTGAACTTTACGAAACAACATATAAGCCTATATACTTAAAGCGTTCTCTTAAACTCAATGATGACCTGATTAAATACTTTTGGGATGAGGCAAATGGTGGTCTCTTTTATTACGGAAGCGACAGCGAACAGCTTATAACAAGACCAAAGGAAATCTATGACGGGGCAACCCCTTCCGGAAACTCTGTAGCTACAATGAATTTTCTAAGACTTGCACGACTAACTGGACAGTCTGAATTGGAAGCCAAAGCTTATAGTCAGTTTAACTCTTTTGGAAGAAGTATAGAGCGATTTGCAAGAGGGCATTCCTTCTTCCTTTCTGCGTTGCTGTTTGCAAAATCCAAATCAAAAGAAGTTGTAATAGTAGGAAATGAAAAACTAGAATCCAACAACATGGTGAATATTATTAGAGAAGAGTTCCACCCATTCATGTTATCCATGTTTTATTCTAATGATCATGCTGATTTGAAAGACCTTGCTCCTTTTATTGAAAACTATAAGAGCCTTGAAGGTAAAACAACGGCTTATGTTTGTGAAAATTTTGCATGCCAAGCCCCCATTACGGATAATTTAATGTTTAGGGATGCTATTTCAACATAAGTTAATAAAAACTTCAAAAAGCGGCAGTGGAAAACATAATTCCGCTGCTTTTTTCTCAAATCTAAAAAATGTCGGTTACTCAGTACTTTTTTACAATCACAAAAATATTTCTCAATCATACCAAAAATAATAATTATTAACGAATTCTATAATATGGTCAATATTTTTTTGTAATATTACGTGTTCTATAGTAAAGAAGAGAAGAATACTGTAAGATAAGATTAGAAGAGCACAATTACAAAAAATTTTATTATTTATTTGGAGGTAGGTATAATGTTAAAAAAGTACTTATTAAAAGGACAAGCATTGCTATTTTCATTAGCTTTAATTGCTGTCACGCTTTTGGGCAATTCTAATGTATTTGCATCCACTGCCAACACAGGTATGCGTGACATTTCGGCACTTGAGCTAACAAAAGAAATGAGACTTGGTTGGAATTTAGGTAACACAATGGATGCTTTTGGAGTTGCCGGGTTAGACTCAGAAACTTGTTGGGGAAATCCAAAAACAACTAAAGCAATGATTGATAAAGTCAAGGAAACAGGTTTTAATACAGTAAGAATCCCTATTACTTGGTCAGGTCACATTGGCTCCGCTCCAGACTATACTATTGATCAAGCTTGGTTAAATAGGGTGGAAGAAATAGTTAATTATGTTCTTGACAATGATATGTATGCTATTATTAACCTTCATCATGAAGAATCCCATTGGTTAGTACCTACATATGCAAATCAAGATAGAACTACTGCTCAGGTCAAAAAGCTTTGGGAACAAATCGCAACTCGTTTTAAAGACTACAGTGACTATTTAATTTTTGAAACAATGAATGAACCGAGAGTCATTGGTTCCTCTAGCGAATGGTCGGGTGGAACATATGAAAACCGTGCTGTAATAAACGCTTTGAATTTAGCTGCTGTTAATACTATTAGAGCAACAGGCGGAAACAACAATAAAAGATTTTTAATGATACCTACCCACGCTGCATGTGGATTGACAGATGCTATAAACGATTTGGTAATTCCAAATAACGATAGCAGAATCATTGTATCCATACACTCCTATTCACCCTATTTGTTCTGTATGGTCGAAACATCTGATTTTACTTGGGGTTCAAACAACGATAAAGCTTCACTATCCTCTGAATTTGATGCCCTTTATAATAAGTTCATAAGAAATGGAAGAGCTGTAGTTATTGGCGAATTTGCTTCAATTGATAAGAACAACTTATCTTCTAGGATAACGCATGCAGAATATTATGTCCAAGAAGCCAAAAAAAGAGGTATTCCGGTTATTTGGTGGGATAACGGATATTATGGTCCTGGCAACGGTGATTCCTATGCCATATTAAATAGAAATGCACTTACATGGTATTATCCCGAACTTGTCCAAGCCCTTGTAAAAGCCTCAGGCTATACTGCAACAAGCACTCCGACTAAAACTTCTACGCCTACTGCTACCCCCACTATAACTCCCACAGCTACGCCTACAGTGGCACCTACAGCACCGAAGAGTTTTATTTATGGTGATATTGATGGGGAAGGTAATGTAAATTCTTTAGATTTTGCCTACTTAAGACAATTTCTATTAAGCATAATTACAGAGTTTCCAAATCTAAATAGCAGTTCCGCTGCTGATGTAAACGGGGACGGTAGTATAGACTCTCTTGATTTTGGATATATGCGTCGATATCTACTAGGTATGATACAAACATTCCCAGCTGAAGAAAATATTATTGTTTCCCCTACTCCTCCAGTTGAAACTGAACCAGGAATTCTATATAATGGAAGATTTGACACCTCAAATCCCTCCGGTCCTGTATGTGCATGGTCAGGTTCTAATGTAGAACTTAATTTCTATGGTACAGAAGTTAGTGCTACTATTAAATCTACTGGAGAAAATTGGTTCCAAGCTATCGTGGATGGTACACCTCTAACACCTTTCGTTGTTAATAAAACTACATCTACGGTCAAACTTGCAAGTGGTCTTAGTGAAGGAAATCACCACCTTGTTTTGTGGAAGAGGACAGAAGCCTCACAAGGCGAAGCCCAATTCCTTGGCTTTGATTTCGGTTCAGGAAATCTTCTTGCCGCTCCAACTCCTTTACAAAGAAAGATAGAATTTATTGGTGACTCCATCACTTGTGCGTATGGAAATGAAGGTACTCGTAAAGAAGAAAGCTTTACTCCAAAAAATGAAAACAGCTATTTGTCCTATGCTGCAATAACTGCACGTTCATTAAACGCAAGTGCAAATCTTATAGCTTGGTCTGGAATAGGACTTACAATGAATTATGGTGGTGCTGGCGGTCCCCTTATGCTTGATCGCTATCCTTACGCACTTCCAGATAGCAATGTTAAGTGGGACTATAAAAATTATATGCCCGATGTAGTTGTTATCAATCTTGGTACAAACGATTTTTCAACTACACCTGCAGAAAAAACAAAGTATGTAACTGCTTATAAGACACTAGTTTCACAAGTAAGACAAAACTATCCCGATGCAAATATTTTCTGCACAATTGGACCTATGCTTTGGGGTTCGGGTTTAGATTCATGCCGTAGTTATATAAACGAAGTTGTGGATTCCTTTAAGTCAAATGGAGATTCAAAGATTTATTTTGTTGAGTTCCCTCAACAAAGTGAAAGCAACGGCTATGGTGAAGACTGGCACCCAAGCCTCAAGACTCACCAGTTGATGGCTGACCAACTTACATATGAAATAAAGAGCAAGCTTGGTTGGTAAGATATAAAGTTAAAAAGAGACTTTCATGTAATTTTCATGAAAGTCTCTTTATTACTATTGAACACATTCTTTTACTTCTTTTATCATCCTAGCAAATTATCCGACATGCCATTATCTTTACATGCTTGACGGATTTCTCTTGAAAAGATATGTAAAGTTCTCTCTGTCTTCTTTCCCTCTAGGACACCCATCTCAAGTAACCCCGGGATATTCCCAATCAAGGTCTATTCCATCAAAAAAATTATAGGTCTTCAAAATATTTATTATACTGCTAATAAAAACTGCTCTGCTCACCGAAGTTGAAACCATTTCGTGAAATTTCTAAAAATCATTTATTTGGTCTTTTCTATGATTCAATAACTAATTGAACTTTCAGAATGTTCCCAAAACTCTCTCGTATATCTAGCTATATCACCAACCTTAGCCACACTAATATAAGGAAACCAATCCTTTGGAAACAACCTCAAATAATTCCTGTTTGTAAACCTCTCGTCAATGAGTAGAATAACCCCTTTGTCTGTCTCAGATCTTATCACCCTGCCTGCTGCCTGCATAACCTTGTTCATCCCAGGAAACATATAAGCGTATTCAAAGCCCTGCCTATTTATTTCGTTGAAATAGTCCCTTATAATATCTCTTTCTAGACAAATCTGTGGTAAGCTCACCCCAACAATTACGGTACCTATCAAACGGTCACTTTTAAGATCTATACCCTCAGAAAAAATCCCTCCCATTACACAAAACCCTATTGTGGTCATATCTGGGTTAGGAGTAAAAAGTTCAAGAAATTCCTCACGTTCTTCTTCTGTCATAGAAGCTGCTTGAATATGCACTTTCGCATCAGGATATCTTTCGCAAAAAAGTTCATATACAGTGTTCATATACTGATAAGAAGGAAAGAAAACCATATAATTTCCAAGTCTTACGCCTGTCAGATTTCTTATAGACTCAACAATATCTTTATAACTTCTTTCTCTGTTTACATATCTTGTAGATATAGCATCTGCCACCATCAACATCCTATTATCAAGACTAAAAGGAGACTCAATACTCATTGTATAATCCTCATTACTTCCTCCTAATATCCCCTTGTAATATTCAAGTGGAATAAGTGTTGCAGAAAAGAAGACACCGCTCTTTCCCTTTTTTAAAGCCTCACCTAAAAGGTATGACGGGTCAAGACAGAACAGTCTAAGCTTTACATCGTTATCCTGCTTTTCAACATAGGTGACATATCTCTCGTCATATAACTCACAAATTTTCACAAATGTAATTGCATTAAAATAGAGTTCTAAAAGCTCATCACCCATTTTTACCTTTTCATTCTTTGCAAAATATACTTCGCACTCACTTATAAACTTTCTTAAAATGAAGTAAATCTCCTTATCTCCCTCACTGCTAACATAAAAACCCTTATCATTACATAGCTTCTTCATATTGAGCATGAAGGTATTAAGCCGCCCGAGTACTTTTGATATTTTAGGGTCAAGCTCCTTCATCTCCCTTTTTAGCTTGAGAACAGGCTTCTTGTAAACTTCTGCCGAATACATTTCTCTTGCTCTATCAACTAAGTTATGAGCCTCATCTATCAAAAAAATGTAATCTCCCTTTTCGGTAAAAAACCTTTTCAAATTCACCCTCGGATCAAAAACATAGTTATAGTCACAGATAACCGCATCCGCCCATAGGGTCAGGTCTAAGGAAAACTCAAAAGGGCATACTCTATGTTTAATCGCATACTTTTCAATAATTTCCCTCTTTAACTCCTCCTCATGGGTCAAAATATCCATAATCGCATGGTTAATTCTATCAAAATAACCCTTTGCAACTTCACAGTCTATGGGGTTACAACTAGATTTTTCCAAAATACAAATTTTCTCCTTAGCTGTAAGGGTAACAGCCCTAAACTTAAGCCCCTTCGTCCTCATTATAGAAAAAGCTTCCTCTGCTACACTTCTAGTTATTGTTTTTGCTGTAAGATAAAATATTTTGGTGCAGTGACCTTCCCCCATTGCTTTTATTGTTGGGAAGAGTGTTGAAATAGTCTTTCCTATACCTGTTGGAGCCTTTACAAATATATTTTTACCTGAAGTTATAGTCTTATAGACTGCAACTGCTAGCTCCCTCTGCCCCTTTCTATACTCATAGAAGGGAAATTTCAATTCTCTTATAGACTTCTCTCTATTAGTCTGCCAATAATATGCGAATTTGGCCCAATTATAGTAGTTTTGAATCAAAGCACCAAAAAACTCCTTCAATTGTGCAATACTATAAACCTTAAGTAAAAATTTAATTTCTTCAGTATCCAGATGACAATAGGTAAGTCTGACCTTTATATTTTCAAGGTCGTTTAAACACGCATATATATAAGCGTAGCACTTTGCCTGTGCCCAATGCATTTCACTATAATTTTCGTCAATCATTTCAAGAGGTGACATTGTACTTTTTATCTCATCAATTGTAATTCCATCATTATTTTCAATAATTCCGTCTGCCCGGCCTTCTATGACTAACACAAATTCATCATATTCAATACTATATTTTAAAGTAACTTCCGATCTATAGTCTTCCTTCTGTGCTTTTTGTATCTTTTTGTGAATTCTAGTTCCGTCAGCTGCTCTATTAACTCTAAAAAAGCTACTATCAATGTCACCTGTACGCAAAAGAAATTCCACAAGGTTGCGGACAGATACTTTAATCTCTTTCTTATCAATATTCATAAGTATTCAACCTTTATTAATTAACTGTATACTTATTATAACTCAAATTGAATTATTATTAAATTAATGCGGAGTATCTTAGATTAGACCGTCTTAAAAAAAATAACCTATAGAGCACATTTTAGTCAAGAAAGCAGTAATATTATTTTTATCTGCTCGATCAAGAAAACTTTTAACCCCCAAATATACAAATGCCGATGAAGTAATTCCTTCACCGGCATATGATAAAAAAACAAGCTGTTAAGCCTGTAATTTAAATGTTGCACAGTCAGTTTCCGCTGAGGTATGTGCGTTTTTGTGCTGAACTTCAATCTTGCTTGCAGCACAATGATCGCCTTTCATATAGTAGTAACAAGTATTTACTTCGCACTTTATTGCATCATTAGGATGATTCATTTTTGCTATTTCCATAATTAATCCCCTCCTCATTCTATTAGTTTATTATCTCCATTAATATTTTTGCTAAAAAAGTTTTTTTGATACATCCACAAATTTCAATAAATGATTAGCCCCTCGATAATACTTTGTTATCTAGATCAGTTTTTCCTTCTTTTAGTATACGCATCGAATTTAAGACAGCCAAAAGTGCTACGCCTACATCTGCGAATACAGCTTCCCACATGTTCGCCAATCCAAAAGCTCCCAGCAATAATACCAATGTCTTGACCGACAATGCAAATATTATATTCTGCCATACTATAAAACGGGTTCTCTTCGCAATTTCAATAGCAGTTATAAGCTTTGAGGGCTCATCGGTTAACAATACAATATCCGCTGCCTCTATTGCTGCATCTGAGCCTAATGCCCCCATTGCAATTCCCACTTCAGCTCTAGCAATTACAGGTGCATCATTTATCCCGTCACCTACATATAATATATTTCCCTTAGTTAACCTGTTTGTATAGAGATCTTCAAACCTCTCAACCTTTTGATCGGGAAGAAGCTCCGAGTGTACTGCATCTAATCCCAATTCCTTTGCTATCTTTGTTCCTACGGCACTACTGTCTCCAGTGAGCATTATGGTTCTTCTTACCCCCATTTTCTTAAGTTCCTTCACTGTCTCTGCCGAATCTTCCTTCAGTTGGTCAGATACAACAATATATCCAACATAATTATTGTCTACTGCCACATATACTAAAGTTCCTACTTCATCTACTTTAGGTGTAGAAATATTCTCGCTTTGCATCAGTTTTGAGTTTCCAACAAGTATTTCTTTGCCTTCAGCAATCACCTTAATACCATAACCAGCCATTTCAGTATGTTGTTCAATAATTTCTTTATTAATTTTACCTTTATATTTATTTAGAATGGCTAACGCAATTGGATGATTAGAAAAGCTCTCTGCAAAGGAAGCAACTTTTAGAAGATCATCTTTAGAAAAACCTTCAACAGGATTTATTTCAGTTACACTAAATACACCTTTAGTTAGAGTACCCGTCTTATCAAATACAACAGTATCGATATTATTTAGTGCTTCTAAAAAGTTACCTCCTTTAATTAATATCCCCTTTTTCGATGCACCTCCGATTCCTCCAAAGAAACCAAGTGGAATAGATATAACCAGTGCGCAAGGACATGATACCACCAAAAATACAAGTGCCCTATTAATCCACTGTGCAAATGGATCTTTAGTAATCAGAGGGGGAATAAATGCCAACAAAGCTGCAACTATAACAACTGCTGGTGTATAGTATTTTGCAAACTTTGTAATAAAGTTTTCAGTTGCAGCCTTTTTGTTACCTGCATTTTCTACCAGATCCAAAATCTTCGAAACCGTAGATTGACCAAATTCCTTTGTTACTTCAACGGTCATAAGACCATTTTTATTAATTACTCCTGATAAAACCTCACTTCCAGGCTCAACTTCAAAGGGAAGGGATTCGCCAGTCAAAGCTGAAGCATCTATAACCGATCTCCCTTCCACAACCCTGCCGTCTAAAGGTACCTTTTCGCCAGGTTTAACAACAATCAAATCACCAATGTTTACTTCTTCGGGGGAGACCTTTTTTATATCTCCATTAACTTTTAAGTTGGCATAGTCAGGCCGTAAATCAAACAGTGCTTTGATGGAATTTCTAGAGCGGTTTACAGCCATATCCTGAAACATCTCTCCCACTTGGTAGAACAGCATAACTGCAACCCCTTCT
This sequence comes from Clostridiaceae bacterium, assembly GCA_012519925.1. GTDB lineage: Bacteria > Bacillota > Clostridia > Acetivibrionales > Acetivibrionaceae > Acetivibrio. The sequence goes on along the minus strand of JAAYPF010000031.1, from coordinate 14,036 downwards.
GCAAATTCACCAATAGCAAAAGCTCCAAAGGTAGCAATACTCATTAAAAAGTTTTCATCAAAAAAACGCTTTCCCAAAAGATTTCTATACGCCCTATAAACTACATCCCATCCAAATAATAAATAACTTGCAATAAACAATAAGAGTTCGATCACAAACGGAAAATTAAATATTAGTGGAACAAGAAACAAAACTAGTCCAGAGGCAAACCTTATCAAGGTCTTTTGATCAAATTGACCGCCAAAAACATTTACATCACTGCTTCTATCTTCCGACTTAACCACTTTTATATCAATTTCAATATTCTTTACAATCTTTGCAACTGCTATTGTTATACTAGTTAAAAACGCTTCACTTTCCGCTTCAACGCTTAGTTTCCCCGAAACCGGGTCAATAGAAGCATTTTTAACACCTCTAATTTTTTTAACTTCTTCTTCAATTTTCGATGAAGAATTTACATTATCAAGTTCTTCCATAGTCAATTCTTTCTCATTATCCATAGTAACCCCTTCTAAAAAATAATTGAATTTTCTATTCGTTTACATGGGCTAGGCCCTGATCAAATATATATTTTACATGCTCGTCATCTAGTGAATAATATACTACTTTCCCATCCCTCCTATTCTTTACAAGCCTTGCCTTTTTTAATACTCTAAGCTGATGCGAAATGGCTGATTGTGTCATATTTAAAAGCTTTGCAATATCACATACACACATTTCGGACTGAAATAAAGCACAGATTATTTTAATTCTAGTATTATCTCCAAACACTTTAAAAAGTTCCGCAACTGCATAAAGATCTTCTCCCGAAGGCATATTGGACCTGACACTGTCTATAATATCTTGATGTATCGTGGTACAATTGCATTTGAAAGCATCTTTATTTTTCATTGACATTCTCCTTCTCTTTCAGCATATACACATGAACATGTATTCATATGTTATGATTATATACTCAATATTATTGTAGGTCAAGAGAATTAGAGGGTTATGTTTTTAAAAATTCTTGTATCATTTCCTCTGTTAACTTGTTTTCTTTACAAATCATACTGTAAAGTTTGCCTCCACGCCTTATTGTTCTTTTCTGATCTTTAAAATTACAGTGATATAGACCGAAATTTGCACTTTCTCCTTCTAGCCATTCAAAGTTATCCATAAGTGTCCAATGATAATATCTTTGAATATCAATTCCATCATCTATTGCCTTTGCCACATTAGCCAAGTGACTACATATAAAATCCGGTCTTTTTGAATCGCTTTTATCACTAATACCATTCTCCGTTATGTATATTGGCAACTTATAACGCTCATAATACTTTTTGCAAACCTGATATATCCCACTAGGATATATATCCCAACCAAGGTCACTTTTTGCAAGCGACTTATCACATTTCAAATTATGAAATAGATTTACAGGACTAAGCACGAATTCCACTATATTACGTGTATAATAATTTATTCCCAAAAAATCCACATAAGTACCTTTACAATATTTATATCCGTTTTTTAATAGCGGCAATTTAATTTTCCCTTTTATCATTCCTTCCAAATATAGTTCATGAAAAAAGTAATCCACCACTTTAGCTATTATTTTTCCAAAAGTAGAAACACCGCAAAATATGCGTATGTGCATAGCAAATCCAACCTTAGTTTTGCACTTAAACCCCATTCTGCTTCTGACCTTATGGATAAGGTCATATGCTTTCAGATGAGTTTTTATCACTTCAGTATAAACCCTAAGGCTTTCAGTGAATTTTCTGACTCCAGGAGGCCAAATACCAAAAATATAGCCAAACTTTGTATAAACGTTAGGCTCATTGAAGGTTACCCAATCACTAACTAGGTCACCAAGCTTTTCAACGACGTATTCGGTATACTTCAAGAAATATTGGGAATTTTTTTTATTTGTCCACCCTCCTATCTCATGAAACCAAAGGGGTTCGGAAAAATGGTGGAGAGTAACTAAGGGTCTTATCCCGTTTTTTACAAGCAGTTTTATCTCATATCTGTAATGTTTAATAGCCTCATCACAAAACACTCCAGCTTTTGGCTCAATTCTGCTCCATTCAAGGCTCATTCTGTGGCTATTTACATTTAATTCTTTTAAGAGTTCTGTGTCCTGTTCAACCCTGTTCCAATGATCACATGCAGTGATACAATGTGAGCCATCCTTAATGTATCCCTCTTCACACCATTTATACCAGGTATTGTTTCTATCCCCTCCTTCAATCTGTGTACTTGCGGTTGCAGTTCCCATCAAAAAATTTTCTGGTAGAATAAAGCTTTCCAATATAATCATCTCCTCAAGTAAGCACCTGTTTTATAGATATTCACATTAAGGGTTTTATGTACCAGATAAACCCTATCCTTTAGAGTCATAAAATACATCTAGAGGTGTTTTTCGTTTTACCGTAAACCATAATTTTCTTAAGCAAAAAGAAAGGACTTTCAAAAAATTTAGGTTTTTGAAAGTCCTTTTATCTGTTATTGAAATTTTGTTTTAATCTATTATCTTTGTTATTTTTAGATTATGTGAAGGGGTTTTCCTTCTTATATAGCATTCCTTTTGGCTGGTTAAAGCCTATAAATTCAACCCCTAAGTATTTAAACACTTCAAACAAACTCTTTCCATAGTGTCCAAAGGCAACTGCACCATGGTGAGGGAAATTACCTTCTATCAATACATGACGATAGAATCTACCCATTTCAGAGATAGCAAATACTCCGATACCACCAAAGGATTTTGTTGCTACAGGAAGTACTTCACCGTTTGCAATGTATGCTCTAAGCTGTGAATCAGCTGTAGACTGTAATCTGAAGAAAGTGATATCACCAGGAATTATGTCACCTTCTAAGGTGCCGTTGGTTACTTCTTCAGGAAGATTTCTTGCCATTATCTTCTGATTCTTCATGCTAAATGATGATAATTTTTTCGAGCATGTATTTCCACAATGGAAGCCCATAAAGGTATCCTTATGAGTGTAATTAAATTTGCCTTCGATAGCTTCCTTATACATATCTTCAGGTACAGAGTTGTTTATATCAAGTAATGTAACAATATCATTGGATACTGCAGTTCCTATAAATTCACTTAATGCACCGTAAATATCAACCTCACAGGATACAGGAATACCACGACCTGTTAGGCGGCTGTTTACGTAACAAGGAACAAAACCAAACTGTGTTTGGAATGCAGGCCAACATTTACCGGCAATAGCCACATATTTTCTATAGCCCTTGTGAGCCTCTATCCAGTCAAGAAGAGTTAATTCATACTGAGCTAACTTTTCAAGTACTTCAGGTTTCTTATTCCCGGCACCTAGTTCAGCAGCCATATCCTTAACAACCTCAGGAATTCGAGGGTCATTTGCATGTTTGTTGAAGGCTTCAAAAAGATCCAGCTCAGAGTTCTCTTCAATTTCAATACCTAGATCATACAAGCACTTGATAGGTGCGTTACAAGCTAAGAAATTTAACGGTCTTGGACCAAAACTGATAATTTTTAGATCTGATATAGCAACTAATGCCCTTGCAATAGGTACAAACTCATTTATCATATCCGCACATTCTTCGGCGGTTCCCACAGGATACTCAGGGATATATGCCTTCACATTACGAAGATTTAAGTTGTAACTTGCATTAAGCATACCACAATAAGCATCACCACGTCCGTCAGATAAATCATTCTGACTTTCCTCAGCAGCTGCAATAAACATTTTAGGACCTTCAAAATGCTTTGCAAGTAGTGTTTCGGAAATCTCAGGACCAAAGTTGCCAAGATATACACATAATGCGTTACATCCTGCATTCTTAATATCCTCGAGTGCTTGAACCATATGTATTTCACTCTCTACGATACATACAGGACATTCATATATATCCTCTATATCATATTTCTTTTTATAGGCATCTACAACTGCCTTTCTTCTGTTTACCGATAATTCCTGAGGAAAACAATCACGACTGACTGCAACAATCCCTATTTTTACCTTTGGCATATTTTCCATTTCAATTCTCCTCCTTCATTCAATCTTCGTTAATTATAGCAAATGTTATCTAAATTTACTACTGTTCTTTTTTGTATTTTATATGTAAGACTAAAACCTTATCCAAATGTTTTTCCCAATTATGAAACTAGGATAAAACAAAAAAGCAATATTCATTGTATTTTTCACTAAATAGTTTCAACACTTTGAGATTTTTATCTAGATAGAGTTTATTAGAAAAAACCAGCATTATCTATACAAGGTAATTTTGGCAAATACCTTGAAATATGTTTCAATGTGGTGTAGATTTATTATGTAGAGCGATGCTAACGAGCAGAAAATATTGATTGTGAGGCGATTCCAGTTGGTTTTTTCAAATCTTTTCTTTTTGTGCGTTTTCTTACCTATTAACCTTTTTCTGTATTATGTAATCAATAACAACAGATACAGAAATGCAGTGCTTATTATTTCATCCCTTGCTTTTTACGCATGGGGAGAACCTATATGGATTACGGTTTTAATTTTGAATGCATTTTTTAATTATTTCATTGGAGTTTCTATTGAAAAAAGACGTGACAAGTGTAAAAGGAAAGGAATACTTGTTTTAGCTATTATAGCAAATGTTTTTGTTTTGGGATTTTTTAAATATTTTGCTTTCTTTACAGAAAACCTGAATACATTGTTGGATATCAACCTACCCATCATAAACATAGGACTTCCCATTGGTATATCCTTTTATACATTCAAATCAATCTCATATATAGTGGATGTATACAGAGGAGAGGTAGCAGCACAAAAATCTCCCTTCAAGTTTTTATTGTATGTTTCTTTGTTTCATCATCTTGTTGCAGGTCCTATTGTGCGATATAAAGATGTTGAGCAAGATATTAATAAACGAGCATTAAGTTTTGAATCGTTCAATAATGGAGTGAGTTGTTTTATTATAGGTCTAGGAAAGAAGGTTATTATAGCAAATCAAGCAAATGAGTTTTCAAAGGCATTTCTTAATATGGACTATTCACGACTTCCAGTATTGGGGGCATGGGCAGGAATTCTGTTATTTGCAATAGAAATCTACTTTGATTTTTCAGGTTATTCTGATATGGCAATAGGTCTAGGTAAAATGTATGGCTTTAACTACAAGGAAAACTTCAATTATCCATATATAGCTAAATCCGCTACGGAATTCTGGCGTAGATGGCATATATCCCTGACTTCATTCTTCAAAGACTATGTATATATTCCTCTTGGGGGAAACAGAAAATTTCATGTAAGAAATATACTGGTGGTATGGTTGCTCACAGGACTATGGCATGGTGCTAGTTGGAACTTTGTTGTTTGGGGGGTATATTTCTTTATATTACTGGTAATTGAAAAATTTGTTTTGTTAAAAATAGAAAAGAAAATACCTAAAATTATTTGGCAACTTTATTTTGTAGTGGTTATACTGGTAGGTTGGGTATTCTTTTATCACACCAGCATTAGTAAAGCATTCCAATTTGTGAGTATTATGTTTGGGATTAATGCTTCATCTTGGTCTAGTCCCGAAGTTAGAATTTTCCTTAATAGCTATATGATATTTATTGTAATTGCACTTATTGGATGTACACCAGTTATCAAAACTATTTTCGGGCGAATAAAAGGAAGTATGCAAAAGAAACAAATTGGGAGTTATTCTGTTGATCAGCTAATTAAATCAACAGTTAACATAGCGATACTTATAGTTTCGATTATTATGCTTGTGGGGCAATCCTACAACCCGTTCCTTTACTTTAAGTTTTAGAAAGAGCCCAAAAATTCAATCTCTAATTAACTACTATGTATAATGGAGGAGTTTTATCATGAAAAGGTTACAATTAGATGCAATAGCATTTTTATTTATAATTGCAGTTTTGGGTGTTGCTAATATAATTAATGTAAACAAACCCATGGTCTCCGAAATGGAGAATAGAGCACTAAAGCAAAAGCCCGAACTTAAAATGGCAACAGTTTTAGATGGCAGCTATTTTAGTGACTACACAGAATACTATAGCGATACTTTTATTCTAAGGGACAGACTTTTAAAAATAAGCAATAATATTCAACAGGTGTTATTTATAAAGGAATCAGATGTTAAAATAATTGTCTCGGACAAGTCTAAAGAGTACATCAATGTGCCTAAAGCAACTGATGATAAAAATGAAGATAATAAAGAAAACCCGTCCGATGAAACAATTCCAACAGGAACTTCTATACCGTCATCTACACCTACTCCTACAAATAACCCCTATAACGAGGGCGATGGTGTTGGATATTGGGTTGTTGTCGATGGCAAAGCCGTAGAGCTTTTTAAGTTTAATAAAGATAATTTTGATTTTTATGCTCAAGTTCTTAATAAATACAATCAAAAAATTGGCGGCAAAGTGCCTATTTATTCATTAATTGCACCAACAAACAGTGAATTCGTCCAGCTTAGAAACTATAAAGGAATAACTGATTCTCAGAATAATGCAATAGCATACCTTAATTCAAAATTCAGCGAGGAAATAACCGCTGTTAATGCCTATGATGTATTAAACGAGCACAAGGATGAATATATCTATTTCAGAAGTGATCATCACTGGACAGCCTTAGGTGCGTATTATGCCTATACCGCCTTTATGGAAACAAAGGGTGAGGAGCCAATAACTCTAGACCAATATGAAACAGTTACAATTAATAATTTTTTGGGCAGTACTTATGCTAAAACTATGGATAAGAGCATTGAAAAAAATCCTGACATCATATATGCGTATTTACCGTTTGTTAATTACAAATACGAGAAGTACCGCTATTATCAATGTTTTGATGCTGATATAATTGACATGAAGTATGCCGATACAAAATTGGATAAATATTTGGTGTTTTTAAGTGCTGGTGATGGAACTTGGTCAAAAATCAGTACGGAAAATACAAATGGGAAAAAGCTTTTAGTAATAAAGGACTCCTATGGCAACAGCTTTGTACCTTTCCTTCTTCCGCACTATGAAGAAATATATGTTATAGACCCAAGGTTTTATGATTTCAATACATCTGAAAAAAATATTGCTGATTTTATTGAGTCAAAAGGGATAAATGAAGTTTTGTTTGTAAATTATATGGAGAATGTCAACTATAGAGAATTTATGCTTAGCCTTGAGGGCTTGATAAATAATGAGTAAACAGGTTGATAGCTCTATTCTTTTCTTGATTATAAAGCTTTACTATATTACATCTAAAGTGCTTAATAGCATCCGTTATATCTCTGTCAAAGAGGTATTTACTAAACCCACTAATTTCATCTTTGTTACGGATGCTATAACCTTTAGCAGTAATAACTTTTGTATCACCGTTTTCGTCCTCTTCAAAAGCTACTTAGATAATTTACTTATGTAAAATCTTTTCTATATACTTGCTACTGCCATATCTTATAGTATAAATGATTTTGAGGTAAAAATTTTTTTGACTTGCTCAAGATTTCTTTTTTTTGTTATTAATCGAATAAAATCCAACAATTGTTACGACTAATGCACTTAAAGAATCTACGATTAAATCTTTCATTGTATCAACTAATGCTAATCGACCTGATAGAACCGTACCTTCAGCTGTAATAAATTTTTGCATATTAGTCCTAAGTACACCATCCGCCAAAAACTCGTATATCTCCCATATTGTCCCGGCGGATAGTGCAAAACAAAAAGCAAATAAAGCCACAAAAAACGGACTTAATTCAAGATGAAAAATATCCGTATCATTAAAATAACATACTAGACTAAATCCTAACGCCCCGAGCATGCCGCCACTAAATGCGTGTAAAATAGTATCCCAGTAAGGTATAACATAGTAAAAATTTCTAACCTCGCCAAGAAATATAGCACAATAAAGAAATACAAAATAAGCGACTTCCATATTATTTGGTATGTCGATGGATAATTTATGCTCGATAAACGATGGGATAAACATAACAACAAGACCTAATGCACACTGCAATAGCATAAGTACATAGTCGCTTTTTAATTTTTCATATCCATCTTCGCTAATGGAAGGTGCATTGACTAATTTGTAAACAACAAAAATGACAGAAAATACAAGAGTAAAAAAAAGAAATATTCCCGTAATTTTTTTCCAGTCTATTTTTTTTAGAGGTAGATTATTCATATATTTTCCTTCATTCTATATTTTTATTTTTATTATAATACAAAATCTATTCATATACAACATCTATTCATATACAACATCATACCGCGGCAAAGCCGCAAGAATTCAGAATTTAAAACACTCTGACAATATGCCTCTAGTAATTTACCAACTTCTTCTAAAAGAAGTTTTGAATCTGAAACGTCACAATATTTATGATCCCTTGTAAGAATTAGATAATATCTGCATTCTTTAAGAGAACCACGTACAATATTTAAAAACGTATAAAAAATACATTATTATTAAGACCTGCTTTTTGTAAATTTTCTTTATTAAATTGAGCATTTTTTAGGGTCTGATTTTCTTATAAACAGTCTTGAAAACATGAATTTTACTGCCCTGCAAAAAAATATGTTAACGCATATCATGCTAGTTGACATCTACCAAAAAGAGACTATACTTATATTAGAAGAAATATCCCATATAATAAATGGGGAGTTAAATAAGTAATTTGAAAAGGAGATTGAAAAAATGGGAGATACAACCTATAATGCTTACATAACTGCACAAAAACAGTTTGATTCTGTTGCTGATTTGATTGATTTAGAGCAACCAATCCGTGAATTGCTACGTCAACCAAGCCGTGAATACCATTTTACTATTCCTGTTAAAATGGATGATGGTACAACTAAAGTGTTCAACGGCTATAGAATACAGCACAATGACGCACGCGGTCCTGCTAAGGGAGGAATCCGTTTCCATCCTCAAGAAACTGTTGATACAATAAGGGCTTTATCTTTATGGATGACATGGAAATGTGCAGTTGTTGATATTCCCCTTGGTGGGGGTAAGGGAGGAATAATTTGTGATCCTCATAATTTATCTAAGAATGAACAGGAAAGATTATGCCGTGGATATATCAGACAACTAGCTAAAAATATCGGACCTACAGTCGATGTACCAGCTCCTGATGTTATGACAAACGGTCAACACATGCTTTGGATGATGGACGAGTATGAAACCATTTGTGGAAGCCATGCACCTGGAACCATAACCGGAAAGCCTGTTGGAATGGGTGGTTCACTTGGTCGTACAGAAGCGACTGGCTATGGAGTTATTTATAACCTTAGAGAAGCACTTAAAGAATTGAATATAGATATCACCAAGACAACTGCAAGTCTTCAAGGCTTTGGTAATGTTGCAGAATATGCAGCAAAATTGTATACAAAGTTAGGCGGCAAAATTGTTGCCATTTCCTGCTGGGATAACCACGATAAAAAAGCATATACATTCCGTAATACAAGCGGACTTGATATCGACAAAATGGTTAGTATTAAGGATTCCTTTGGAACCATTGACAAAGTCAAGGCTCAGGACATGGGATGCGAATTACTCGATGGTGATGAGTGGATTTCCCAAGATGTAGATATTATTTTACCTTGTGCCCTTGAAAACCAGTTGACACCAGCAACCTTTGCAAAAATCAGCGATCAGGTTAAGGTTATCTGCGAAGGAGCAAACGGTCCTACAACTCCAGATTGTGATGAACTGATTAAAGCAAAAAACATCTATCTCATTCCTGATTTCTTGTGCAATGCTGGTGGTGTAACCTGTAGCTATTTTGAACAAGTTCAATGTAACATGAACTATTTCTGGTCTAAAGAAGAAGTACTTGAAAAACTTGATTATAAAATGACTTCCGCTTTCCATGCTGTTCATAATCTAGCTAAGGAAAAAGGACTTTATATGCGTGATGCAGCCTATGTGATTGCTATTAATCGTGTTGCAGAAGCAGTTAAGCTTCGTGGTTGGGTATAATTAATAGCTGTGTTTATATTTTACTGCGTTAACCGTAATTTGCAAGATGTTATTGATTCTTCAACTTACAATCAAGCAAATTAGGTTAACTGCCAGTAAAACCTGTTCTTTTAGTATAATCAATTATATATTGGAATACTTAGCATTGTCTTCATAAGGAGGAATATACGTGAGTAGATTCAAGGACATCCCTAATGAAATATTGGCAGAACGTGCAAAGGAGCTAGAATGCCTGTATGCAATAGATGAAGCCATATCTGAAGGCAGTCATGATATGACTGAAGTGCTAAAAAAGATACCCGATATAATACCCTTAGGCTTTAGAAATGTCCTTGCTTGTACTGTGGATATTTATCTCGAAGGCAAGCATTACTTTACAAAACCTATCATTGAAAATGGTAATGAGCTACAAGCCAATATCATTGTCAATAATGATGTTCTAGGCTATATTAGAGTAATGTATCAGAAAGGCACCTTCCAAGATGACGATATTGTATTTCTTCCTCAGGAGGTAAAGCTTCTTAAGAGTATCACAAACATAATTTCAGACAGTATTTACAAAAATAATTTGCAGCATAGCCTGCATTCAGGTTCAGAATGGAAATCAATTATAGAACTATTAAAAAACACTGACCATGAAATGCTATTGTTTGTATGTGAGAAAATGTTGACTGTACTTGCAAAAATAAGCCCTAATCTAATGGTTGACATTTTTAACGATATGAATTGGACATTGTACCAAAATCAGACTGACATCAATTCTCCCCTTAAGGCATTGCCTGAAATTGATGTTATCCATTTAAGTCAGGTGCTTTTCTCGACAGCAACAAGCTGTTTGAATAACTCACAGATATACGATTATATATGCCTATGGATTTATCAAAAGAAAACTTCAGAGCTTGTAAAAATAATCAATAGGAAAAGCTCCAACATAAAAAGTATTATAAAAGCTCTACAGCAATACAAACAGGCTATAGCAAAGAACAATGCAACAAGTGAACCAACAAAGCGATGGTTAACAGTGAGATTAATACGAAGGTTCTTAACTAACAATCCTAAAGAAATTTCTATTATACAAAAATATGTTACCATTGATGCTTTTTGTGATCTGCTTGACAAATTTATATGCTCACCAGTGAGCAACGGTACAATTGGAGGAAAAGGTACAGGTTTTTTTCTAGCGAACCAAATTCTAAACTCACAGGCTAAGGATAATCCATTATTCAAAAACATAAAAATGCCTAAAACCTGGTATATATCCTCTGATGAGCTTGCCAATTTAATAGAAAGTAATGGATTTGATGAACTAAACGAGCATATATACAGTGATATCTTAGATATTCGAATAAATTATCCTCGTATTATTCAAATGTTGAAAAGCTGCAAGCTTTCTTCATATATATCAAATCAGCTAGATCAAATTCTAGATGAGTGCGAAGACAAACCATTAATTGTCAGGTCTTCAAGTGTTTTGGAAGATCAGGTTAATTCATCCTTTTCAGGAAAATACAAAAGCCTGTTTATAACTAATACCGGAACAAAAAAACAGCGTAAAGAGCAACTGATGGATGGCATTCTTGAAATATACTCTTCTATGTTCAATCCTGATTCCATTCAATACCGAAAGCAGCGAAACTTACTTGACTGTGACGAGCAGATGGGTATACTCATTCAAGAAGTTGTAGGCCGTAGAGTTGGACCATATTTTTTCCCGCTCTATGCTGGTGTTGCATTCAGCAATAATGAATTACGCTGGTCTCGCAGAATAAAGCGCGAAGACGGTCTATTACGTATGGTTATGGGGCTTGGCACAAGAGCGGTTGACAGGGTAGGCGATGATTTTCCCATCTTGATTTCACCGGGGCAGCCTAATCTTACGGTAAATCAATCCGCCGAGGAAATACGAAAATATTCTCCTCGTATGATAGATGTTATCGATATGGATAACCAAGTATTTGCAACCATTCCAATATCATCATTGCTAAAAGAGTATGGTGCACAAATTCCACATATTAACCTTGTTGCATCTGTTCTAAAAAATGATATTACCACCAATGTAAATACCTTTATAACTGATTTTAAATCTGAAGAAATAGTTATTACCTTCAATGGCTTAATGCAGAATACCCAAATGGTTAAACAGATACAAGCTATTCTATCATTACTTAAGGAAGCTTTGGGATATCCAGTAGACATTGAATTTGCCAGTGATGGTGAAAACTTTTATTTATTGCAATGTCGTTCACAAAGCAGAAGCAGTAATAACGCTCCCGTTGCTATACCTGCAAATATTCCGCTGTACAATATTATCTTTAACGCAAATAAATATATTTCAAACGGTAAGGTTACTGGAATTAAAACTGTTGTATATGTAGATCCTTCTGAATACGAAAAACTGGAGAAATACGAAGACATGCTGAATGTTGCTAGCGTGGTCAGCGAACTTAATAGAACTCTACCTCGTCGTAGCTTTATTTTAATGGGTCCAGGTCGTTGGGGGAGCCGTGGTGATATAAAACTAGGCGTACCCATTGTTTATTCAGATATTAATAATACGGCTATGCTCATTGAAATAGCCAAAAAGGAATCAAAATATCAACCCGAGTTATCCTTCGGTACACATTTTTTCCAGGACCTAGTGGAAGAGGATATAAAATACCTACCTCTTTATCCCGAAGATAATGACATTATATTTAATAACGGTTTCTTTAAGTCTCCTAATTCCCTTGAGCATATTCTACCGTCATATGCTTATCTTAGTAATGTTATAAAAGTAATTCAGATAGAAGAAAACTTTTTTGGAAAGCAGCTTTTTGTATTGATGAATGCTGATCTAGAAAAAGCAGTTGCTTATCTTGATAGACCTTTATATACAAATGTAATTACCGATAGTAATTTGACCGAGGATAATATTAGCGAAAATGATGATGAGGGTTGGAAATGGCGTCATTTTATGGCAGAACAAATTGCAAACATGATCGACATGGACGAATATTCTATTAAAGGAATTTACTTATTTGGAAGTACTAATAATTGCACTGCAAAGCTTAACAGCGATATTGATTTACTCATCCATTTTGCAGGAACACCAGAGCAAAAACAAAAGCTTGATATATGGTTAAGCGGATGGAGTCTTGCATTGTCAGAAATCAATTATCTCAGAACTGGATATCGCCCTAACGGACTTCTAGATGTTCATTATGTAACTGATGAGGATATAGCAAACAAAAACTCCTATGCAATAAAAATCAATTCACCCTACGACCCTGCTTCTCCTCTGCGTATAAAAAGTAAATAGACAAGATTGGAGCAATAGAATGAAAGAAATGTGGAAGAAAAAAATAATACTTTTTTTGACCAGCCAGTCAATTTCTCTTTTTGGTTCACTGCTGGTTCAATATGCAATAAGTTGGTACATAACACTAAAAACTCAATCGGCAATTATGATGACAATATCTATTATATGTGGTTTTTTGCCTACTTTTTTTATTTCTCCCTTTGCTGGAGTGTGGCCCGATCGCTATAACCGTAAAACACTTATTATATTGTCTGATTCTATGATAGCAGTTTCAACTTTATTTATTGCAATTTTATTTTTCCTTGGATATAACTCTTTGTGGTTACTCTTTGTGATATCTGCGATAAGATCTTTAGGTGCTGGAATCCAGACACCAACTGTTGGAGCTTTCATACCTCAAATTGTGCCAGAAGACAAATTAACAAAAGTAAATGCAACAAATAGCAGTATTCAGTCAATGATGATGATTTTTGCTCCGATACTTAGCGGTGCACTTTTAAGTATAACTTCTATTGAAATAATATTCTTTGTAGACGTAATAACTGCACTTATTGCTGTCTTTACCCTGAGCTTGTTTTTACATGTACCCCTCCATTCAAAAGCCGTTATAGATGATAAAGCAAGTTACTTTACCGATTTAAGAGAAGGTGTCAAATACATAAGGGGCTTATGAGTTCCTAATGCACTTTGCCCTAAGGAATTATATATGTTAGCATTTATAAATTCTATAAATTCATCAATTATGGGAGCAGATTTTTCTAGCCTGACATTATAACGAATGTCAAAGTAGTCATCATTTT
>JAAYPF010000226.1 GCA_012519925.1 Clostridiaceae bacterium | reverse complement strand
TTTTTCTAGACATATAGTATTAATTATGGTAAATTTGTATAATAAACATGGGGGAGGATAAAATGTATAAAGTTACTATTTCAGATGGTACAGTTTTAGAAAAATGCATTAATAACGTTCAGTTTTATTATAATAATTCGCCAAATTAATAGTAAGTGTTGACTTTCCAGTACTTTCACCCCCAATAATCAGTACTTTTTTAGTGAAGTACGGTCTCACAACATTTGGAATGCTATCCCAATGATCATATGGATTCTTTCTCACCTCTGTCGAACTAATTCCATTTCGTTCGATAATATAAAGCTCACTCTCTTCATAGCACTGCTTCCAATAACTATTTTCATCATAGTCACTTCCACAGAATACTACATCAATTGGTTTTCCTATCATGCTTTTCACTTTCTGAGCATCCTGATGCCAATACTCTTTCGTATAAGCAATTTTTGTAGCTACTTCATCCTCAAGAAAGTGTATTCTCACATTCCCAATATGCTTCGTCAACTGATAAATCCACCGATACCTTATTCTCGGCTCAATCTCATTCCGATTTATACCACAGCTGATAATAATATGCAGTTCCCTACACTGATTTGCTGCTTCAATTATACACCTGACATGTCCTTGATGAAGAGGATTAAAAGATCCTCCATATATCCCTACATTATACATCTGCTTCAATCCCCCTGCTTTCCCTATTCCACTTAACAAACATGAATACAGCATTTAACAAAAAAACGCTCCACATAATTACCGAAGCTACGTTAATAATAATCCATAGCACCCATTGTTCCATAAATCTCTTTACACATAGAATCTGAGCAACAACAGAAAGTACTGTAGTTATACTATCGATGAAAGGAAGATTTCCTCCCATTTTCTTTAGAATCAGTCCATAAAGATAAACACCTAAAGCTGCCCCTAGGAATACAAGAATCCTCCATTTTCCTGTCATCTGTTTCTTTTCAACCTCTTTTGTCTGTGCATTAATATGCTTATTCCACATCACCCAACCAACTACATTCATCGGAACATAGTATAATAGATTGAGCATTACATCCCCATAGTACTTTGCTCCATAAGCAATATAGGCATATAGCACAGTATTAACCATTCCAAATATATAAGATGAAACTTTCCCCTTTCCGGTCATGACAACACAGACCACCCCAGAAATCGCGGAAATAGTTCCAACCAATCTTTCCCCCCAGTAAATAGAAAGCACTAGAATTGTAGCGGTAGATATCGCAATCCATAGAAGCTCCCATAGTTTCCATCCTGATAATTCATTTTTTACAAATGCATTAATTTTCTCCATACCAATATCCCCATCTCTATTGAGCTTGCCATCCACCAAAATCCCATTGTAGTTGGTCGATAATATCAAAGTATAAATTTATTGAGCTTATTATACATCACCATAGCAAGCAATACAAGTAGAAGCCTTTACTCTTCACTTGTGTACTGTATTCCGAAAATCAACGTCTAGAAAATGGATAGTTTTAATAGAACATCAAGCTTTTTGGACTTTGGATTGTATTTATTCAGCTTAAAAAAGACTTGCTCTATATCTGCTGAGCAAGTCTTTTTATGTTTATTATTAAAACCCTTTTGATTTCAGCCACTCATAGGCTTCCTTCTCATCCGTAAAAGCTTGTTGCTGGAAAGTTCCCGCACCTGCGTTGTTCATTTGCATTTTCACAATCGCACTCTCTACAATAAAGGCTAGTGTATTACATCCTGTGCTCATCATCCATTTTGAGTGCTTATTAATCTCCTCTGTAATGTCCGACGTTTTGTACTGCCTTAAGTCTACTATCTTTGCCCATTTTCCATTCAAAAGCGGGCCTATCATACTTACATAATCATTGTGGTAGATTTGATAATCTTCCTTTGTCCACAACCCTACAGGTACTTCATAGCATATTTTTCTAACAGCATCATACCTAATTGTGTACAAACCTCTTGGTCCTTTAATTTCCATTTCTTATCCCTCCTAAGTTTATTTTATAGATTTATGTAACTAGCGTTATTGCCTTTAATTGAGTACATACTAAAATCTTCTGTAAGCTCACTAGCATATATCACAAAATTTGAATAACTATAATCTTTAGAATCAAACCTGTCAAAATGCATAGGATATGATTTAAAATAGCCTCTTATAAAGGAAAGAAACATATTTAAGTACTCATTGTCAACAATATCGGCTTAAACTGGATAATAAGATATATCAATGCATAACTAATTAGAACAGTAAGACACACATAAATACCCAACATACAGGCTTGTCTACTTCTTGTGTTACTCATTACTGCAACACCTCGATTTTTTGTATTTATGAAAAAACAAGATTTATGTTATACATATGACTTATTATTGAAAATTACTAGACTTAATAATTAATTATTACACTTTTTACGTTCGTTTGTCCACTTATGCAAAGTCGATTAGTCAGCATTATTTGGAATTTCCAACGTATTACTTAATTTATCTGCACTTTTTTACCTTTTATAGATTATGTATACATCCGTATTTTTAGAAGTCCTTTATAAATAAAATAGGAATAAGGTGCAAGCAAATTCAATACTGTTTCTAAGGTAACAACCTTTTGCTTTACACCTTATTCTTTTTACACTTTTAATATTAGAACGAATTCATGAAATATTCACTGAGCTTCATTAAATTGTTTTAGGGCTTTAAGTCTCCCTACAATAGGAGGAGGCTCCGTGCCATCTATAACAAGCTCTATCAGGCAAGGACCATCCATGTTTGATATAAATTCAGAAATTTTGGTAATTTCCTCATTATTACAAATCCGCACAGCCCTTATATCCATAGCTTTCGCCATCTCAGTTATAGATATTCTCTCTTGCTTAAAGCATTCTAGTGATCTTCCGTAAAGATATTGGTGTCCATGTTCAACATATCCGAGCATCGAATTATTAATAATAAAATATATTATTGGTAAATTGTACTCTTTTGCTGTTAGAATTTCCATCCCATTCATGAAAAAGCACCCATCTCCAGCAAATACTGCAACTTTCTTTTCAGGATTTGCAAAGTAGGCTCCTGGTGCACCCCCAATAGCAGATCCCATAGCACCGAAATTAATACTAAATTCGAAATCACTACCTTGAGGACTATTCAAGTACTTTAAAGCAAAATTCATATATTCACCTATGTCACATAAATAAGTTGTTTGGTCAGGCAAAAGCTTATGTATTTTTTCAAAGAAAGTTTTCACAGACAATAAGTGACTTCCAGAACTCTCCGTTTCTCTAGATAAGGGTTTGTTATACACCATTTCAGACTTTCGTACTCTTTCTACAAGTTCCGGAACTATCATTTTGAGATCTGCATTTAATTTTAAATCCGCTTCGAAAACTTTATCCAATTCATTGGAATCATTATCAATGTGAATAAGTTTGCGATTTTTTAATAGTATTTTATTAAAATTACTGGTACTTGCTTCTCCCATACTAGTTCCAAGTGCAAGAACACATGTTGCAGGTCCTTTTTCAACGAATTCTTCGGCAGAATCAGAGCTGGTAAACCCATAATTTCCAAGATTCAAGGCAAAATCCGACGGTATAACTCCTTTACCACTGGGTGTAGTAATAATTGGCCATTGCAGACGTTCACTCAAAGCCATAATGTCCTCTGACAATCTCATACACCCTTTACCCACCATAATAATGCCATATTTTTCTCTATCTATTGTATTTACTATCTTATCCAATGTCCCAAAATCAATGTCTATCCGAGAACAATTCTGATAATCGACTTTATTTGGCAATTCTCCAACAAACTCACAACTCTGAAGGTCTACAGGTATGCTTAAAAATACTGGTCCTTGAGGTACAGTGTATGCGGCCTTTATAGCTGCTTCCAAATCCTTCATTACATCTTCTGGTTCAAGAACCATTTTACTAAATTTCGTCACTGGTTTAAATATTTCAACTGCATCCTGTTCCTGAATAGCTCCCTTGCCTATCTGCCATCTATTTACATAACCAGATATAATTAGTACAGGTGCTTTTGTACGTTTTGCATCTAATATCCCATTAAGCATATTAGGTACCCCTACACCTCCTGCACCTATACATACTCCAAGTTTTTTAGTCAGATTTGCATATCTTGCAGCACAATATGCAGCTCCGCCTTCATTTTTTGTCACGATTGGCTGGATCTTAACATCGTTCATAGCATCAAAAATAGGGCTTACAGTCCCCGCAGGAATTCCAAACATAACTTCTACTTCGTTCAATTTCAAGTATTGTAAAATCGCTTCAGATATTTTCATGCCTTTATTCTCACACCCTCTCCATAAGGAATACTTAATCTTGAGGCATTTATGATTTCCTCACATTTATTAGCTTCTTCCTCTGTAAAGTTGTGTAATTTACCAATAGATGCAATGCAATATATTCCTGTTACAACTTCCTTTTCAATAACTGGTACAATAAGAATGCTATCAATTCCGAAAAGAAAAAAAGCATCTGCAGAACGTTTATCTGAATTTACATCATTTACAATTGCTGGTCTACGTTGACCAACAATTTGCTTAAGTATTTCAGTTTTATCTATTAGTACAGGATGTTGAGAATGCGTGCTCCTCCATTTCTCTAAGTCCAATGTATCAGTACTTGTTTTGTACACTGGATGTAACATCCCATCTCTTATTTCATGGTACCCAATATCCGATATACCTGTTACATTCTTAATTTTCTCAAACACCACATTAAATTCTTTGACACTCAACTTAATACCCTCCTTAATGTTTCTTGTCAAATGCCTTACAACAAAATTAATTTGCCTACCATACTCTAATATCAATGTTTGATATGTTTCCAGACTACCCTTTTTGTAGTTGAAGTGCATTATGAAAATATGCCTAACAGATCTAAATACATAATATGATTACGTAATCTATCAAATAATATCACATAATGCAAATAAAGTAAACATTAAACAACCCAATTTTATGTTTTTTTTACATAATACAACAAACAAAGATCTTTAATCCTAGCTTGTTTTATGTTTCCTTTTTTATCTTAAATACTGTTGAAAAGTCTTTGATAATATGGCTTCGCCTTATGTCAAGGCGGTTATATCGGTGGATTCTAGCTCTTATGTACTGGTAATCAAATAATTATTAGTGATTTTTGTAAAAGAAAGATCTTTAGAAGTATACCAAGACATTATTTACAGCGTAAGCATAAAAGAAGACCAAAAAATGTACTTTTGGTCTTCTTTTATGATATCTTAAGTAAGATATTATATATCTATTTAGTTCTATAAACCAATATTGTTACTTTACAACCTTGTCTAAAATGTTTTGAAGTATAACTGCAATTTCAGCTCTTGTGGCTAACTGTTTAGGATTCAATTTCCCTTCTGAACCCTGCACAACCCCTAGTTTTGTCAGAAATGCCACTGCATCTTTCGCATAATCACTGATTTGATTATTGTCACTATACCTTGCTAAATAATCGTTGCCGTCTTGTTCATAGGTTATACCCTTGACTTCTAATGCTTTGAGCATAATAACCATCATATCCTGTCTAGTGATATTCCCTTCTGGGACAAATAGTTCTCCCATTCCTTTCACAATTCCAAGCTCTTTTGCTACTCCTATTGGATTATAGTAATAGGCATCTTGTTTTACATCACTGAAATTCTGTGTAAAATCCGCTTCAAACCCTAAAGCTTTAATCGCCATGATTGTGAAATCCGCTCTTTTTGTGTTTGTAGCGGGATTAAATATATTTCCTCCTACACCCTTGACCACGCCTTTTTCATATAGTGAATCAATAGCATCCATAGCCCAAGAGTATCTAAGCCCCACATCGTGAAAATACTTCGATTGTTTTGTTGAAATTGTAAGTCCAGAACTTTCATTATGAAGTCTATCTAAAGCTGTAACCACATAATAAACTTTTTCAATATCGTAGACTCCCTCATCCACATATTCCTGTATACCATCGGCAGACTTTCTCACAGTAGCAACAAGCTTTTTTGCACTCTCATCTAAATTAATATCAGCACTTTCATCTGAATTAAAGCGATAAACTGCAAAGTATTTGGTATCAGGACCATTATCAACCCAAGTCAGTTTCAGTTTGTTTGAAACATTCTCCAATTTTCCGTTAACAGGATTATTTGGAGCCGAACCACCCTTCCACTCCATAACGGGAACAAGTGCTTTAGTAGCTCTCAAACTCTTCGCTGCATTTACAACCGGTTGTTTAAACTTATCGTTTAAGTTTAAAACTCTAAACATTATATCTCCTGCTATCTCAGGCTTAACCGTATTAAACTTAAGCTGTCTTGTAAACTCCGGAACACCGTCATTGGTGGTAAAGTCCTTATCGGTGCTGTCATTTACCTTGTATAATGCCAAACCAATATATAGATGAACATTTTTGCCACGACATACATCTGACCACCATGTTGCAAGTTCGCCATAGGCTGCTCTTTCGTATCCAAAAGAAAAATAAATCTGTGGTGCTATATAATCAATAATTTCGTCTACTACCCACTTTCTTGTATCCGCAAAACAGTTATTATAATTTGTTGAACTTGCCTGCGTATTTGACCCGTTTGCAAGGCCATCCTTTTTGTTTCCCCATATTCCTGCAGGACTTATGCCAAACTTAATCCAAGACTTTGTTTTCTTTATCTCCTTTGAAAGCTCGCTTACCAAAAGATAGGTATTATTTCTTCTAAAATCTCCAATATTTGAAAACTGACCGTTGTTATATTTATTATAGGTATCCTCATCTTTAAGCTCACCTATGGTTTTTTCATAGTAGAAATAATCATCAAAGTGTACTCCATCCACATCATAATTATTGACTACTTCCATGACACGATCTATTACCCATTTCCTTGCTTCAGGTATACCGGGATCAACCACAAATCTGTCCCTAGAATTCTTAATCCATTCAGGATGTTCTTTATATACACTTTTATTTATATTAAGGGATGCTTTTGTCGCATCTTTCATATCCATCGATACTCTGTAGGGATTAAACCAGGCATGAATTTCTAAATTCCGTTTATGAGCCTCTGATATAGCAAATTCAAGAGGATCAAATCCGGGATCCTTTCCAAAAGTTCCCGTTAAATACCTTGACCAAGGCACTAGATCTGATTTATATAACGCATCAGCCTCGGGACTAACCTGAAAGAATATAGCATTCATATTCATTTCAACCATTTTATCTAATATCGTGATAAGTTCTTCCTTACTCTTTTGTATCCTCTCTTGATCATTAGTTATCTTCTTTGCATCAGCTGAAGGCCAATCAAGGTTTATCACCGTGCTAATCCATGCACCTCTGAGTTCTCTTTTAGCTACAGGCGTATGATTAGGTATGAAATCGGAATATGCATCCCAAGCATTTGCTGCAAATATACTTACCGGTAAAACATTAATAGACAATATGACAGCAATAAAAGCTGCAATAAATATTGTTGCTCTCTTTTTATTAACCATTTTAACCCCCATATTTTATGTTAAGATAATTTATATTTTATCATTCTTATCCCACAATTTGAACCGACATATTTTTGAAATACTAAATTTGAGTAATTAATTTTGCAATCAATGCGGTCCATCCAGTTTGGTGACTTGCTCCTAAACCCGCACCGTTGTCTCCATGAAAATACTCATAAAACAAAATCCCATCTTTCCACAAAGGGTCTTTCTGGAATTCATCTAAATCTCCATATACAGGCCTTCTTTCATTCTTAGAAGCATCAACAGCAAATATCGCAATAAGCCGTCTTGACAACTCTTCAGAGACTTCCAGCAGATTCATTTGTTTGCCTGAGCCTTTAGGGCACTCAACCTTTAAGTCATCTCCATAGTATCGATAAAACTCTTGCAACGCCTCAATAATCATATAGTTTAATGGAAACCATATTGGACCTCTCCAATTTGAATTTCCTCCGAACATTCCCGTAGTGGATTCAGCGGGTTCATATTTTATACCATAATCTTTTCCATATACATTAATAGAAACGGGATTGTCTTCATGGTATTTTGACAGGGATCTTATACCATAAGGGCTTAAGAACTCATTTTCGTCTAGCATCCTGCTCAAAATTTGTTCAAGTCTTTCTTTTTCCACAAAGGATAATAAAAGCCCCTTCTCTGAAAAATTATAGTCATCTTCCAATCCTTTTATAAACACATTTTTGTGTTTGGTCAGGTCTGGCCTATGCTTCATATACCATCTTAGCTGTGTCTTTAAATCTTGATTATCTTCTAAACTTGTAAAACCCGTTGGCCAGTGCATAAATAGTTCCTCATATTTAAAGGTCTCCACGGCTAAAAGCGGTATAAGTCCTACCATTGAACGCACTTTTATTCTTTCTATCCTTCCGGGTATTCTCATAAGGTCGTAATAAAATTTATCCTCCTCATCCCAAAGGTTAATACTGTCGGAACCAATATGGTTCATAGCATCTGCTATATAGAAAAAGTGCTGTAGAAATTTCCCACCCCACTCCTCATAGGCAGAGTCGATTTTTGCTAACTCGGCAGAAATCTTTAGCATATTCAGACAGTACATTCCCATCCATGCAGTTCCATCCGATTGTTCTATAACAATATCAGGTATGCCAGGCTGACTTCTATCAAATATTGAGATATTATCAAGCCCTAAAAAACCACCCTCAAATACATTATTTCCGTATACATCCTTGCGGTTTACCCACCAAGTAAAATATAAAAGCAGTTTATTAAACATACGTTTTAAAAAATCTGTATCTCTTCGTCCGTAGTATTTCCCCTCTATTTCATAAACTTCCCAAACCGCCCAAGCCATAACCGGAGGGTTTACATCACTAAACGACCACTCATATGCAGGTATCTGTCCATTTGGGTGCATATACCACTCCTTTGTAAATAAATGCAGCTGCTGTTTAGCAAAATCAGGATCTATTAAGCATAGGGGAATTGTATGAAAAGCGAGATCCCATGCAGCAAACCACGGGTACTCCCATTTATCAGGCATGGATATAATATCTTTGCAGTAAATATGCAACCATTCACTGTTCCTACTTTTTTTCCTCTCCTCTGGAGGAGGCGGATTTGAGGGATCTCCATTAAGCCATTGCTTGACCGAATAATAGTAAAATTGTTTAGTCCATAGCAAACCTGCAAAAGCTTGCTTTTGTATATTCTTAAGATCCTCATCAATATTTAATGGGTGTAAGCACTCATAAAACTCGTTCATTTCATGTTCACGGATATTAAAAACAGCCTCAAACTCTGAATCAAAAGGACTAGCCAAATCTTTTGTGTTACACAATCTCAAGCGTATTATTTTTGACTCACCCGATCCAATATCAAACCTATAACAAGCTGTAGCCTTCGTACCTGTCTTATCTGGATTAACAGCCTCTTTAACTCCTTCCACTATATATCTGTCTATCCCATCCTTTACATAGGGGTTTGTATTCTGTTGGCTAAATATTTGCATGTTTGTTTCATTATCGGTAAATAAAACTTCCTTTGCTTTCTCAAAATACAACCATCTCAACCCAAGTTTTTCGCTATTCGCTTCAAAAACATCAAAATCCTTTCCAGTTGGTGCATACTTTATCGACGGCTTCGATTCTATGCCATATCCCCATGACCAGGTATTTCTAAACCATAGTGTAGGCAAAACACATATGCTTTTTGTTTCTAATCCTCGATTAATAATTTCAATTTTTATCAAAATATCTTCCGGTGAATTTTTTGCATATTCCACAAAGACGTCAAAATATCGGTTTTGGTCAAATATACTAGTGTCTAGCAATTCATATTCTCTTCCACCACGGCTTTCTTGATTTTTTCTCTTTTTATTTTCCTGAACCAGTAAATCATATGGATAGGAGTTGTGTGGATATTTATATAGAAATTTCATATATGAATGACTTGGGGTATTTGCCAGATAGAAGTAGTATTCCTTGACATCTTCACCGTGATTTCCTTCATTTCCTGTGAGTCCAAAAAATCTTTCCTTTATGATAGGGTCCTTCTCATTCCATAATGCCAGTGCAAAACATAGATTCTGCTTAATGTCTGAAATACCTGCTATACCATCTTCCCCCCAACGATATGCCCTTGAGCGGGCATGGTCATGAGGGAAGTACTCCCATGCACTTCCATCAGCACTATAGTCTTCACGAACGGTACCCCATTGTCTATCGCTTAAGTAGGGACCCCAGCGATGCCATATGTTTTTGTTTTTCCTTGACTCTTCTAGTCTCTTAGCTTCATTAGTTTCAACTATTTTTTTCTGCATAAGTATTCTCCTATGATTATTAGTTGATTTCTAATTTTAATTATATATGTTACTCAATGTTTATACAATATATTACACATTTTGAGTTTCCCCATTTTTCAATATATTTTAATATAAGACTAAGTATATATAGTCACTTACAATATTGTTGTGCTTGATAGTCCAGTTTGGCTGTGGTCATGAAAGGCTACGGAATTCTACGCTAA
>JAAYPF010000225.1 GCA_012519925.1 Clostridiaceae bacterium | reverse complement strand
TTTGTAGTATATCCTTCTACTGCATTAATTGGAGCTTTCTTCTTAGTCCAATTGCGTACTGCTGTTTCACTTAAGCTATATTCACTGGCTACCTCTTTAGGTGTTTTTCCTGATAATACTAGTTCAGAAATCATTGTTTTAAATTCATCTGTATATGTTTTCCTCTTAGACATTTTATGGACACTTCCTTCCTAGGTTGTTAGTATATATAAAACCTTATTTAGTGTCCATACCTATATACTAACATCAATATTAAATAATTACTAACTCTTCAATAGCTAACACCCTTATCTTCATGCACTACTTACAACAACTAAATCCTAGTTACTCTAAGCAATGCACGAAATATATTTGTTTAAAGTTCCTGAAACCCTTGATTTTATAACACAAACTGCATCCATCACTATTATGACACGTTCCCCAGTGGCATGGTAAAGCAAAGCGATGCTTTCTTTCTTCTCTCTCATTTGTTGGAGACTTTCAATTGCAGCTTTCTGATGCTCCCTCAATTCAAGAATTCTGCCTTTTTGCTTAGGTAAATGGTCATCTAAGAAGTGTAATAACGGTATTTCGCTTAGAAATGTTATAAGTTCATCCTTTACTTTTTCTGGTTGGCTTTTCAACTGATTATATGCCCATCTATAAACCTTCCAATTGTTATAAACAAGACTATTTTGCTTTAATAAATCGTCATAATACTTGTTGCTTGATACCTTGCTAGGATTGTGGTATTTTTCACCATCTATTTCAATTGCAACTAGTATATCATCATTTTTAAGTGCAAAATCAATAAACCTTTTACTACCGTATATATCCACAAATGGGTACTGAATGAAGAGGTACTGAGATTTATCGGGACCAAAGGTATCACAAAACAGTTCAACAAATAAATCTTCCGCCACGCTACCTAAATTTGCAGATCGTTTTATTTCATAAGCCATGTAACACCATCCTTGCTAAAAACTATATTTTTAACCAGTCTACAATTTTTAACTAGATCCTCAAAATCGGTTCTTTTTTCAACACTCATATCAGATATGTTAGGTCTTTGAAATAACAACTATTGTAAACTTATATTTACAATACCATCCAAATAACAACAAACCCATCTATACGAATCAAGAACAACTAAATATATATTATATTAACGCGAAAAAACATTCAAGATTTGATTAGTTTAATAATTTGATATTTTACATGGCTTTATCAACTTTTGTATGTTGACTATTAAGTTAAATCCAATAGTATAATTAAGTATAGGCTCTTTGCTATTTTGTGCAGGTAAAAAAACATCTAATTAATTCTCATAAATCGAAAATATTACGAAAGTCTTTAAATGTATAAAAACCTACATTAAGTAAATTATGACGACAAAACAATAGACACTACCTTCATGCAGGTTTCAAATTCCTCCCAACACCAAATTTAATTCCCTTTATAAGAACCTTTATCTAGAGTCAGTATAACTTTTCTGAATAAGTAATGATAGTTGTTTGTTAGAGCAAATTCTCACCTAATAACCGATTACTGCATTCTGATCATCATAAAATGTGCCGTTGACGTTAACTAAGATATTGTCTATTGAATTAAATCCATTTACGTTAAGTCCTTTGAAAGCATAATCTTCCAGTTCAAAATTATTAACTCTTGCGTTTATAAAGTATTCGCCATCCTTCATATTTATATAGGTATATAATTTTTGGTTGTTTGATGGTGGTGCTACTTTAAAGGTAATAACCGTTGTCTCCTCAATCTTGTATATATCCCCTTGCTTTATGAACTCACGATATTTGAAGTTTTCCATACTGTCTATAGTGTTTGATTCACTATAGCCTTCTAGAATCTCCTTAAAAAACTTATGTGTCTTATCGGCATTAGCACTGTCATCATACCTTTCTAACTTTGTTTCATTCTTATTATAGGTAGTTGTAATATCTAGCATGTCCATACCGAATATTTTATCATTGCCATTGTGAAGATCTAGGTTCTGAAATGTTTTGCCATCAACTGTATACTGCATATTTGAAGTATAGTGAAAAGAGTCTTTGATTTTGTTTACCAAATAAGTGTGTTCCACTGTAGCATCAGGAGTATTCTTGTATTGTACTGTTTTAATGGTGCAAGTGTATTCGCCAAGAGGATTAAAGTAATAACCTGACTTTATCGGCCAGTCATTTTTTTGCAAAGACCTATCTGAGGCAAATACTGCATTAGGATAGTATTCCTTGCCCTGCTTCAAATTGCGTGCATTTTCACGGTCATAACGATATAGATTTGCCATTGGATTTTTGATCGACCAAGTTATATCTGCTGTATTCTGCTGGGTAAAAGCCCTCTTATATTGCCCATCTACTTTCGTCCTATTGTAGGCATTGTTATTAGTATCAAGGTGGAACATCCAACGTATCACGTCAAATTTATACATATCGCTAGTCCAGAACATTTCTCTTTTCCATTCG
Source organism: Clostridiaceae bacterium (assembly GCA_012519925.1). Lineage (GTDB taxonomy): Bacteria > Bacillota > Clostridia > Acetivibrionales > Acetivibrionaceae > Acetivibrio. The sequence goes on along the minus strand of JAAYPF010000225.1, from coordinate 995 downwards.
TTATTTATCACTTCGTCCCGGAAGCTTCTAGATGCCACCTTGGGCATTTTCTCCCTACCGTTATATGTAAACACTCTAATATCTCTAATATCTCTTCCGGAATTGAATGCTGCTGAAGTTGAACTTATTTGGCTACGCTCTTCCCTATAAACACTCCCATCTTCTCGCTCCTTATAGGTGTAGTAAGTGTATATGTATCGCCTTCTGACAGAACCATCAAAAGTCACTACTCCTTCCTTAGAAATCGGTTCAAACGGGTTAGCCGGATTTAAGTAAACTTTTCCTTGAGGATTATCATTAAAATCGCTTCTTTGAATTGTAGTATTTATTATTGGGTTTAGCACAATTGTAGAACTATATTCATCCACCTTTGTATGCTTTGCGGAAAAGTTGTTATAGATTCCCTTAGCTTCGTTAACTATATTTAATTGTCCTTTAGCACTATCATACCATTTGCCTTGGGGCAAAATAAGTCTTGCCACTATATCTTTACCGTTTATAAGAGGAAATTCAATATTACGCGACAACACATTATAGTCTAAATCAAATTTCCCGACATAGGACACAGGTTCTACAAGCTCTATCGCTTCCTCCGAATCAATACTGTTATTATCTAGATAGGCTTCAACCGGCGAATCTCCTTCACTGTTTATACTGAATTTTATTTTTACATCGCTATCGGGCATCACAAAATCTGCATAAAATACAGCTTCCTTTTCTAATGCAGATATATTAATGGTTCCTTCTGGCAATTCTGATGCTCCTTGGAATTTCAATCCTTCTAAAGCTGTACCATCGCTTTTTGTAATCTGCCATTTGAACGGAACATTTTCAATATCCATTTCAAAATTCGAATTAACATTCACGGAAATTTGCACATGCTGCCCCTTTACTGCACTTGAAGGTAATGTTTCAAAATTAACAGCAAGATCTGAAGGATAATCATCCCCATAGAACGTAAATTTAATAGGATATTTAAATAATATACCCACAGC
>JAAYPF010000224.1 GCA_012519925.1 Clostridiaceae bacterium | reverse complement strand
GGATAACTCTACCCTTTTTTAGTACTTTTTAGTACACAAAACTATTGTTTTTCCAAATTTTGAACTGTAAAATAAAGAATGATGGGTGAAATTTTATTTTCATATCACCGTGAATAATTCAGGTTAAATGATATATATACTCCTTCACAGAATGAAGTTGACTTTGCAGTGCGTGTAACAAAAGGAGATATGGCAAAGTTGTGTTTTATTGTCATGCTAAAAAGTTATCAACGTTTAGGCTTCTTTATTCCGGTAAAAGAAATACCAACTCAAATTGCCCAACATATTGCAGAGTCTCTAAATATGACTTTAATACCAAATATCGATAACTATGATAAATCAGGAACTCGACCTCGGCATATCCAAATACTACGGGACTATTTTAAAACAAAGCCATTTAATAAACAGGCAAGACATATAGTTTCAAAAGCTATGGGAGATGCAGCCAAAACCAAAGATGAGCTTGCAGATCTTATAAACGTTGCAATTGAAGAGTTAACAAAAAACTATTATGAATTGCCTGTATTTAATACTCTTGTGAGGTTATCCAGACGCATTCGCTCTTTAGTATATCGTTCATATTTTAGAAGAATAAATAGCCTTTTAAGCGAGGAAGCAAAAAAGCAATATGATACTTTATTAGAAGTAGAACAAGAAAAATCCTTTACATCTTGGAATTCTTTAAAGGATGATCCTGGAGCTCCTACACTTAAAAGTATTAAAATAATGGTAAATTATCTTTCGTGGATAAAAAAACAAAATGTTGGTAATGAAGCATTAGAAGGTATTCCAAATAAAAAGATTAAGCAGTTTGATTCTGAAGCACAGACGCTTAATGCTGCTCAAATGAAGCAACTTGAACCATATAAAAAATATGCATTAATCGCTGCCATGCTTGCAGTAAAAACTTTAAAAGCTCATGATGACATTGCTGAAATGTTTATAAAAAAGATAAATAGAATAAAAAACAGTGCGAAAGAAGATCTTCAGAATTATAAGCTAGGAAGTTATTCGAAGATTGCTGACAAACTTATATTCAAACTAAAAGAGGCTATCTTAGTTTGTAAATCTGAAGGAACTAAAGAAGAAAAGTATGACAAAATTGATTCTATTATAGCTGGAAGCAATGTAGATGAGGTTATAAATGATTGTGATTCACATATTGCATACTCAGGCAATAATTATTATCCATTTATGTGGAAACATTATAAAAGCAGCCGTTCAACACTGTTTAATATAATTGAATGTATTTCTCTGAAATCATCAAATCAGGATTCTTCTATTGAAGACGCTATAAATTTTATTAAAAAATACAGAAAATCTAAACTTGATTGGATTCCCACCGTTGAGATATTTAATAAAGGTAGGGATGATCAATCCCAGAAACTTTTGGATTTATCATGGATTCCGGATTTATTTTGGAAAATAGTATCAGGCAGTAGTAACAGAAAAACATATCCTGAAAAAATTGATCGTAAGCATTTTGAAGTGTGTGTGTTTTATCAGATAATGATTGAGCTTAAGGCAGGTGATCTATTTATTTCAGGGAGTGACAATTATTCTGATTATAGAGAACAACTTATTAGCTGGGATGAATATTATAAAAATATTGATGATTACAGTAAAAGGCTAAATATGAACTTTGAGCCGGAACCCTTTATTGATATTCTTAAAAACTGGCTTAATGAAATGATTACAAATACAGACAAGTCATTCCCTCAAAATCAATATCTTAAAATTATAAATGCTGAGGCAGTCTTAAGTAAACCAGAGAAGAAGAAAAATCCACAACATCTTAAAAAGATTGAATCTCTGATTGCTGAAAGACTAGCTCCTGTTAATATACTTGAAATTCTAATAGATACAGAATATTGGCTTAATTGGACACGTTATTTTAGTTCTGCATCTGGTCATGAAACAAAGCTCGAAGAACCAATAGAAAGATTTCTTGCAACTGTATTTTGTTATGGATGCAATTTAGGTCCATCCCAAACCTCCAAATCTTTAAAAAAACTTAATAGAAAGCAGATAGCTTGGATTAATCAGCGATATTGCACTGAAGAAAAGCTTGAAAAGATGATTAAAGTAATTATTGATGCATATAATCTTTTCACTTTGCCAAAATTCTGGGGAAATACAAAAAATGCTGCTGCCGATGGCACAAAATGGGACATTAATGATAACAACCTACTTTCTGAGTATCATATAAGATATGGTGGATATGGAGCATTAGGATATTATCTTGTAGCAACCAATTATATAGCATTATTCAGTCACTTTATTCCTTGTGGGGTTTGGGAGGGAGTTTATATTCTTGATATATTTTTTAATAGTCACAATGAAGATAACGATGATATCCAACCTGACACAATACATTCAGACACACAAGGTCAAAACGAACCAATATTTGGACTATCTTATCTTCTGGGTATAAATCTTATGCCGAGAATAAGGAACTGGAAGCATTTGAAACTTTATCGTGTAAATAAAAACGATAAATATGAACATATAAACGAGTTATTTTCTGAGACAATTGATTGGGATTTAATAGAGACACACCTGCCTGATATGCTAAGAGTTGCACTTTCAATAAAAGAAGGCAAAATAACACCATCTACAATTCTCCGTAAGCTTGGTACATATAGTAAAAAGAATCGTTTATACAAGGCATTCAGAGAATTAGGATGTGTTATGCGTACAGGATTCCTAATGAGATATATAAATGACCCTGAACTCAGAAGTACTATTCAGTCTGCAACAAATAAAAATGAAGCTTTTAACGGCTTTTCAAAATGGATATCTTTTGGAGGAACAATTACAGAAAACAACAGGGATGAGCAACGAAAAATAATAAAGTACAATCATCTTGTTGCAAATTGTATTATATTTTATAATGTTTTCAGCATGACAAAAATCTTGCAGGAATTGATATTAGAAGGATATTCTATTGATGAAGACATTTTATCTTGCCTTAGTCCATATCCTACTAATCATATTAATAGGTTTGGGCAATATGATTTTGATCTAAATAGAAAACCCCCAAACATTGAATATTCAGTACAAATAATTAGATCAGAAGACTAGCAAACTGGTATATTATGTCTTATGGCTGTAAAATTTACGAATCATTGCCATACCCCTACTCAGGAAATAAAAAATACTCTTTCTTGAAATTTCAAGAAAGAGTATTTTTTGTTATTTAATTTTATTCAGCTATAACAGCATAAAGGATATCGTCAATTGCAATTTCTAAAGCGTCTTTTGCAGCTTTGATTTGGTCATTCAAATCTTTTTCTTGTGCCTTTAATTCTGCAACAGCAGCTTCGTCAACTGGCTTAACTTCTCTTAAAGCATCTATTTCTTCTTTTATAGCATTTTTACTTTCTTCTAAAGCAACAATTTTTTCCCCAAATAATGCTTGTTGTTCTTCTATCTTTATAATAACATCTTCTCCGTACTCTGCAACCAATTTAATTCTGTCAATTTGAGCATTCATTTCATCTCTTTTAACTTTTAGTTCATCATTCAATGCTTTTTCAGCGGCTCTTAATTCAGCAACTTTTTCTTCATCAACTTCTTCAGCTGCTAATAAAGCGTCTATTTCAGCTTTTATAGCATCTCTGCTTTCTTTTGCAGCACTATCTTCAACTTCAAAAGCTGCCTTTAAAGCTTCAATACTGTTTGCAACTTCTTCGCCATATTTTGCAACTAATTTTAAGTTTTCAACAAACTTATTCATTTCATCTCTTTTAACTTTTAGTTCATCATTCAATGCCTTTTCAGCTGCTTGTAATTCAGCAACTTTTTCTTCATCAACTTCTTCAGCTGCTAATAAAGCATCTATTTCAGCTTTTATAGCATCTCTGCTTTCTTTTGCTACACTTTCTTCAGCTTCAAAAGCTTCTTTTGCAGCTAAGATTTTGTTTGCAACTTCTTCGCCATATTCTGCAACTAATTTAACGCCTTCAACTATCTTGTTCATAGCATCTCTTTTAACTTTTAATTCGTCATTTATTGCTTTTTCAGCTGCTTGTAATTCAGCAACTTTTTCTTCATCAACTTCTTCAGCTGCTAATAAAGCGTCTATTTCAGCTTTTATAGCATCTCTGCTTTCCTTTGCTACACTTTCTTCAGCTTCAAAAGCTTCTTTTGCAGCTTCAATTTTTGCTACAGCTTCTTCGCCATATTTAACAACTGATTTAACTCTTTCAATTGCTTTGTTCATTTCATCTCTTTTAACTTTTAAATCGTCATTTAATGCTTTTTCAGCTGCTTGTAATTCAGCAACTTTTTCTTCATCAACTTCTTCAGCTGCTAGTAAAGCATCTATTTCAGCTTTTATTGCTTCCTTGCTTTCTTTTACGGCAACTTCTTCTTCAGCAAAAGCTGCTTTTAGAGCTTCGATTTGAGCTGTAGCTTCTTCACCGTATTTGATAACCATCTTTATTCTTTCAATTGCTTTTTGTAAGGAGTCTCTTTTAGCCTTGATTTGGTCATTCAATGCTTTTTCTTCTTCTTTTAATACTGACATAGCTTCTTCATCAACTGGCTTAACTTCTCTTAAGGCTTTCATTTCGTCACGCAAAGACTTAAGACTTTCTTCTAAAATAGCAATTTCTGCTTCGCATACTGCTTTAGTCTCTGCTACTTCTCTCTTTTCAATAAGAGATTCTACATAATTTGGATGGATAATCTGTCCAATTGATTTGTTGTATACCTCCGGTTTAGCTTGACCTACTGCTGCAAAAGCACTTGTTGAAACAGAAAATGCTAATGCTACTGTTAATAATGGACCTACAAATCTTTTCATTTTACATTCTCCTTTTTATTATTTATTTATAAACTATATAAAAATTTACCCGTGCGATTGATATTCTTGGAATTCCTATATAGTTTACATTCGCAATTTGGTTATTTGTTGCATTAGAGCTAATTTTTTTCCTTTCGGGTAAGTCTTTCGGTAACACAATGTTTTTTTGTTCGGATTAATTTTTATTTTTTTTAGTGTATAATAGAATGATATTGAAGGTAAATTTTGAGTCTAGAAGGGTCGAATAAATGATTTTATATAATCAAATACAGCTAAAGCGTCGACATTTGAAGGCTAGAAGCTAAAATTTTTACTACATAAGCATCAAGGTATATATTTTGTAATATCTAGAATTAATGTAAAATTGTTATTGCCAAATATGTATTTAGTTGAAGTACATTTATTAAAGTTAATTATCTCCGGGCGAACAAAAACGTAAGATACTTACGAACTGACTAAATAAGGAGGGAAATCTCATTGATAAATTTAAAACCAGACAACATGTTAAGACATGAAAAAGACTCATTTTTAGATATTATTAAAAAAATTAAAAATGGTGACATACTCCTTAGAAATAAGTTTATTGATGACTACAAACCTTTTATATTAAAATGTGTATCGCAATTAGTTGGTGAAAAAAATAATTTAGCTCAAAGTGATGAATACAGCATAGCACTTATTGCCTTTAATGAAGCTATTGAGTGTTATGATTCAAATAAAAAGACTATGTTTATCAGTTTTTCGAAGCAGGTAATAAAAAGAAGGCTTATAGATTATTTAAGGACTACAAAAAAGAACAATATCACATTACCTTTTTCATATTTTAATGATAACGAAACTAGTAGTTTTGAAGAGACGTATTTATATGATAGCAGTCCGGACTATAGCACTGAGTTTGACACTAAGGAAGAGATAAAAAACCTTGAGTTAAAAATTTGTGAATACAAAATGACAATTGAGGACTTGATTGATTGTTCACCAAAACATCGTGATACCAGAATTTTGTGCCTTAATGTAGCAAAGATTATTACAGAAAATGATTCTTTATATCAAATGTTTATGAAAAGAAAAGTATTACCATATAAAGAATTGTCTAAATATGTTAAGCAATGCAGGAGGACACTTGAAAAGAATAGAAAATTTATTATCGCAATGGTTTTTGTGCTAAAAAGCGATCTTGATATATTAAAACGATACATATATGATACTATAGGACGGTGAATGTTATGATAAAACAAAAGGGCACTATTTTAAAATTTAAAGATGACTTAGCTATTATTATGACTTCTGATTGTAGAATTGTTTCAATACTAAAACAGCCGGGTATGTACGTAGGTTTAGAAGTCATGTTCAACCCAAAGGAGATTATACAAAAAAAGAGCAAGTTAGTTCTTACTTCACAAATTGTTGCTGCAGTTGCTGCAATATTTGTATTTATGTTTGCTTTTTTTAATCCCTTTAACGACAATGGAGTATATGCTTATGTTACGATGGACTCGAATACAAGTATAGAATTTGAGTTGGATAAAAACAATAAAATACTAAAGGTAAATAGTTTTAGTGATGATACAAGTGATCTATTAAAAGAGTTAAATCTAAAGCATCAGTCTGTGGATGTTGCGATACGAGAGGTAATTAAGAAATCCAACTTAATTGACTCAACAATACTAATAACAGCATGTTTAAATGAACAAAGCAATACTAGTTTTAGTAGTAATAAGACCAATAACTCTGAAGATCTGAAAAAGTTAATAGATATCTGTAAGAGTGCAGCTGAAGATGATACTAACGAGTATATCCTCTCAAAAGTTGTAGAAACCTCCTATGATTACAAAAAATTAGCTAGTAAAAATAAAACTTCTATAGGACGAAGCATTGTTTATGAAAAGGCCAAGGAACAAGGTGTTGACTTAGGTATTGAAGAAATTAAAAACAAAAGTATTGGAGAGGCTTTAAAAAAGGTTAAAATTGATGATGTTAGTGTTGTACATGATGTGAAAAAAGCTGAAGCCCAAAAGCTAGATCCAGAACCTAAAATAAAAGAGAACTCAACAGACAGAATAGAGCAAATTGCAAAAAAAGATCCAAGACCTTTAGTGGAGCAGGAGAGCAAATCTGAAGTTAAGCATGAAACAGAGCTAAAGGATAAAACGGAAGTAAAACAAGAAACTAAGCCAAAGGTTAAACCAGAAGTAAAACAGGAAACTAAGCCGAAGGATAAGGCAGAAGTTAAGCAGGAAATTAAGCCAAAGGATAAGGTTGAGGATAAACAGGAAATTAAACCAAAGGATAAAGTTGAAGATAAGCAGGAAGTAGAACCCAAAAATAAGGTTGAGGATAAGCAGGAAATTAAACCAAAGGATAAGGTTGAAGATAAACAGGAAATTAAGCCAAAGGATAAGGTTGAAGATAAGCAGGAAATTAAACCAAAGGATAAAGTTGAAGATAAGCAGGAAATAGAGCCAAAGGATAAAGCTGAAGATAAGCAGGAAACAGAACCAAAGGATAAAGCTGAAGATGGGCAGGAAGCAGAACCAAAGGATAAAGTTGAAGATAATCAGGAAATAGAACCAAAGGAAAAACCAGAAGTAAAGCAGGAAACAGAGCCAAAGGAAAAACTTGAAGTAAAGCCGGAAACAGAGCAAGTGGAGAAAAAGGAAGCAAAACCAGAATTAGAACAAGACGTTGAAGCAGAATTAAAAACAAAAGTAAAATCAGAATTAGAAACAAAAGAAAAGTCCGAAGATAAGCAAGAAACAGAAACAAAGGAAAAACAGAAGTAAACCCGAGAATACACTTTATAAAAAACCAATGTGGACTCTGTTCTAAAGAAATAGTTACTGAGACCTTCTCTCAATTAAGGGGAGAAGGTTTTTATATTTCCCATTGTATAATCACAATACAAAGTGATATAATCCATAGTATTAATACAACTAAAATTGTTTTCGAGGTTTTTATAGATGGATATAACAGCAAAACTTACCAGACCAATTACTGAGACTAAATATTTGACGGCCGAAAACTGTTGGAGATACAGGCCGATACTTAGGTATTTTTTTCTCCAATATGAGAAGTTAAATTATTGGATGTATAAGGAAGAGGTCTTTGAGGCACTAAAGAAGCATCCAAATTATGAAAACTATACTATTGAGCAGTTACGCCAAGATCTTGATGTATTGGTTGAGTGGGGAAACCTTCTTCCTATGCAGGACACCTCTAGGGCATCAACGGTTGAAGAGTTTAAAAATAAGCAGTTTAGATATCAGTTGTCTGAATATTCGGTTGAAATTGAAAGATTAACAACCAAACTTGAAAATATTTATGTAGAAGGTGCATCATTAGAACCGACTCTTTTCGAAAGAATAAAGGATGCGGTCATAAAAATTACTTCTATAGCAGATTCTGATGTAAAGGCTGTTGGTATATGGTGGAGAGACTTAAATACTGATTTTAAGCGTCTTAATCAAAATTATCAGGACTATATGAGGAGTTTTCATAGTCTAAGGGCAGAAGAGCTCATGAAAACAAGGGAATTTATTGCCTATAAGGATTCAATAATTCAGTATTTGAGAGAGTTTGTTAAAGGGCTTCAAAAAAATGCACCTACAATAGAACAATATATAAAAAATGCACCTGAAAATGTTGTAAATGAGATACTTACAAAAGCTTATGAAAACGAAAAATCTATTCCAAGGCTTGATAATCAAATTACTGATAGCGAGCTGAAGGACAATATTTATGGAAGATGGAAGAGTTTTAGAGACTGGTTTTTAGGCTCTGAAGGAAGAGAAAGTGAAGTGATAAAGCTTCTTGAATTGACAAACGAAATAATTAGAAGGATTACACGATATGCTTCTCAGATAGCTGAAAGTCGTAGCAGTGCAGCAAATAGGAAGGAAGAATATAAAAAACTTTGCGAGATGTTCTTGTCTTGTGAAAATATTGATGAAGCTCATAAATTATCTTCAATGGCTTTTGGTATATTTAATACAAAGCATATTAAGGGAGGATTCATAAGGAAAACTGAGAGTATCAATAGCGGTGTCTACGATGAAGAACCGGCTGAAATAGAAATTAAACCAAGAATTAGAGCGTATGGCGAAAAGTCTGCAAGAAGTGCAATAGAGGACAAAACTGAATTGAAAAAAAGACAAAAGGAAGAATATATAAAAAGACTTGAAGAGGAAAGAATTGTAATTGAAAAATATATTGAGGGTGGAATGATAGAAATTTCAAAACTTCCTATAATAGAGCCCCATGTGAGGATTACACTTTTGAAATGGATTGGAAAGGCATCTGGATCACCCGAAAAAAAGGTAAAGACCGAAGACGGAAGAATAGTTTTGCTGATTCCTCCTGCAGATAATAAAAGGTGTCTGTTAAAGTGTGAGGATGGAGTTCTTGAAATGCCAGATTATAAACTTAAATTTGTGCAGACACACTAAAGCATAAAAGGTAAGCATGATATTTTGCTTATGGCTTCTAATGCTGTATTTTTATCTATATCATAAGGAGTTTTACTGATGAAAGAGTTGGAAACACTGCTAGAAAGATTTTGGATAACTAAAGAAGAGGACAAAGACCTTTACTATCGTGTTAAAGATGCTAGTGCTGAGATTACGGATTTCCTTGAACAAAAACTCGGATATAAGCTGATAATTAATCCCTATATGATAAAGCTTGAAAAACTACCGGGTAAAGCTGAAATGTGGATGGGAATACAAGAATTTGAGGATAAGCTGGAGTATTCGATTTTTTGCATGTTGTTGGTGTTTCTAGAAGATAAAAGTGCTGGAGAACAGTTTATACTCTCAGAGGTGACAGAGTTTATACAGGCATCGTTCCCAGGAGATGAGAGGATTGATTGGACAATTTTTAGGCACAGGAAGTATATGGTGAAGGTTTTAAGATTTGCTGCCCAAATAGGCATTATAAAGACTGATGATGGTGACGAGAGTAGCTTTATGGAATCTGTTGAGACGGAAGTTCTGTATGAAAGTACAGGGTTATCAAGGTATTTTGTCAGAAATTTTACTGGTAATATATTAAATTATTCATCTTGGAAAGACATTGAGAATGGAGAATGGTTTGATATTGATAAAGATAGGGGTAGAGTTAGAAGAAATAGAGTTTACAGGAGGCTTATTATGTCTCCGGCGGTATATTCGGAAGGAGCAGAAGACCCGGATTATATTTATATAAGAAATCAAAGAAGTCTTTTAGCAAGGGATATTGAAGAGTATTTAGACAGCCAATTGCATGTTCACAAAAATGGGACCTTTCTTATCCTCAATCCAAGCAAAAATTTTAAAGATGTGTTTCCTTCTAAAAAGAGCGTTTCGGATATTGTGCTTCAGATAAATACACATATTATAAAACTTGTAAAGAGTGGGGAGATCGAAAAGCGTGAAGACGACATTATTAATATTTCAAAGGCTCGATTTGTAAGGCTCTTAGAGGATATACGGGAGATATATTTGTCCGGTTGGAGCAAGGTGTATAGAGAAATGTCTTTGGACAAGCTTTTTGATGAAGTGGTTTTGTTTATGAAGGGCTTTAGCATGGTAGAGGTTTTAGACGATGGCAGGGAAATAAGATTAATGCCTTTAATAGGCAAGTTGATAGGTGAATATCCTAAGAATTTTCAGCGTGAATAGTGACAAATAACATATTTGAAAAGGGTGAGTTTTTTGCAGAATACGTTAAAAAACAAGTGGGTAGTTAATCGTATAGGATTAATAAATTTTTGGTATTATGATGAGGAAGAATTCCATTTTAGTGATGGAAGGCTTCTGCTTAGGGGTTCAAATGGTTCAGGAAAGTCTGTAACCATGCAGAGCTTTATTCCCCTTCTTTTTGATGGAAATAAAAGCCCTGAAAGACTTGACCCCTTTGGTTCAAGAGCTCGAAAACTTGAGAATTATTTACTTGGTGAGGACGAGAAGGAAAAGGAGGAAAGTACTGCCTATTTGTTTATGGAGTTTTGCAAAAAGGAAACAGGGAGCTACATGTCGATTGGAATGGGATTAAGGGCCAGAAGAGGTAAAGGGCTGGATTTCTGGGGATTTTCTATTACCGATGGCAGAAGAATAGGTAAAGATTTTCTATTATACAAAAACGTTGGAGAGAAAATACCTTTGAGTAAGATTGAGCTTAGAAATAGAATAGATGATGGGGGAGAAGTTTACGAGAGTCAAAAGGAATATATGGCTATGGTAAACAGGCTTCTTTTTGGATTTGAAAGTTTAGAAGACTATGACGAGCTTATAAAGCTTCTTATTCAGATTAGAACGCCAAAACTATCAAAGGATTTTAAACCTACAGTTATATACGAAATAATGAATAATTCACTACAACCTCTTTCCGACGATGATCTTAGACCTATGTCCGAAGCAATAGAAAATATGGACAATATAAAATCCCAGCTTGAGGTGCTAAAAGAGAGCAAGGACGCATCAGACAAGCTTAAGGCTGAGTATAACCGTTATAATCGATTTGTATTATATGAAAAAGCCGTTGATTATTCAAAAAGTCAGGAAAAGCTAGATTCTGCAATAAAAGAGATTTCAGAATTACAGTCTGAGCTAGATGAGTATACAAGAAAATATCAGGAATATGAAAATTTCCATGAACAGCTTAAGCTTACAAGGAACAGTTATGAGCACAAAAAAGCACAGCTTGAGCAGCATGACAGCTTCAAAGCAAAGCAGGAAATAGACAAGCTTGATTCACAACTAAAGGATTATTACGATAATAGGGTAAACAAGAATAAAAGTTTAGAGATAAAAAAAGATAGAGAAGTAAAACTAAACTATGAACTTAAAGATATAAAGAGTAAGCAGGAGAATCAAGAGGAGCTCATAATATCACATCTAGAGGAAATGTCCAATATTGCTGAAGACCTTCATTTTGATGAGCACTATTTTACTCAAGATGAGTTGAAGGAAAACCTATCTAAAGAATATGATTACAAATTTTTAAGAAACGAGCTTGAACGTTATAGAGAGAAAATTATCAAAGCTAAAAAGGCATTAGAAGAGGAAAAAGTTCAGAGTGATAATTATGACAGGGCTCTTATGGAGCTTGAAAGTGTAAGAAAAGAAAGGGAAGAGGCAAGGCGTGAGCTTGAAAAACGTGAAAATTTGTTTGAGGAAACCAAGGAAGAGTTAAATGAACAGGTATATTCATGGGAAAAAGTAAATGAAATGTTAAAAATACCCTCAGAGTCGATGAACCAAATTTCAAGAGCTATCAGGAGTTATGGTGAAAATTCCAGTTTTGATGATATATTAAGTGAAGTGAGAAAGACACAGAGTGAAATAGAAGGAAATTTCAGAAGAAATATAATTGAAACTGAAACTATAAAATCAAAGTTTGAAGAAGAATTAAATCAAAAGAACATAGAACTTGACGAGTGGAAGAATCAGAAAGATCCTGAGCCATTAAGGGATGAGAAGGTTAACTCAAACAGGAAAAGGTTGTCAGAGCAGGGGATTGAGTGTTTTCCGCTTTATAAACTAGTGGATTTTAGGGATGAAATTGATGAAGGTATAAAAGGAATACTTGAAGAGGCTATAATGGATATGGGACTTCTAGATGCTGTTATTGTGCCTGAAAAATATAAAGATAAATTCTTAGATACTGAAGCAAATATGGCGGATAAATACATCTTCCCTTGTGAAAAAATGTCGGAGAACAATTTGTTTTCAATATTGAAGCCAGTGATACCTGATGACTCATACATTAAAGCCGCAGAGGTAGAAACGGTACTTAAAAGCATTGCCCTTGAAGATGAAGGTGGTTTAGCATATCTAAATATAGAAGGTGACTATGCTATCGGTATATTGAAGGGTAAAACAACTTCTAATTATGTACCTAAGTTTATAGGTGCACAAGCAAGAAAAAGGTACAGAATCGAAATGATTCAAAAGCTTGAGCTAGAGATAAATGAGATTAAAAAATTAATACAAATTGAAGAACAGACAATAATTGAACATAAAAGTAAACTTGAAAAGCTTAAGACAGAGTTTGATAGTTTTCCAGAGAGAAAAGATATCGAAACGGCATATAATCTTGTTAAAAGCCAAAACATACTTCTTGAAGGGAAAGATAAGGATTTCATAAGGAAGGAAGAAATAGCTGAGAGAGCACATAGGCAACTTAAACAAGCCCATGACTATGTTAGAGAAGTTACGGCTAAAATGGAATTTGCCTTAAATCTTGAAACCTATAAAACTGCAGAGGAAGATGCGGCAGAGTATAGAGATATGATTGCAGATTTAGAGACCAAGCATGTTAAATTTTTGCAGCTTGTACGTGAAGCAAAAAGTATTGAGTTGCAGATAGAAGAAATCCTTCAGGATATAGATGATATTGCTTATGATTTGAAGAGGATAAACCGTGATATAGACGAAGCATTATCAAAGAAACAAAACTACGAAGAAATGCTAAAAGATTTAAACTTTGAAGAAATTAAACAGGAAATTGATGAGTGTATCAGGGTACTTAGGGAAGTTCCTGAAAAAATCGAAGATGCCATAAGAAATGCACAAAACTACAAGGCTAAAAAAGAGAATACTAGAGAGAAGCTTGAAAAACTATCGCAGGATATGGACTTTTTGAAGAAGATGAATAATATATGCTGCGAAGGTTTTAGGAAGGAATATGCTTTAGGTTATGTTGTGAACTATGATGGAGAGAATAACCCATATAAAATTGCTCGAAGGGTAATAAGTGATTTTAAGGGTGAGGATAAGGCTGGTAAGTTAAGAGAGGATTATGCTTCTTCTCTTCAAGAAAAATACCATCAAAATAGGCATCACTTCACAGAATACAATCTAATAATGGAATACATTTTTGAAGATGAAAATGAGTGTGAAGATGAAAGGCTAAAGAGAACTTATATCTCACATAAAAGGCTTGAACTTTCAGCAAGGATTCAGGGTAAGGATGTTAGGTTTCTAAATCTTGTGCAGTTTATTGAAGAGTCCATTGAAGAAAATGAAAAGCTTCTTAGAGAAAGCGATCGTCAGCTTTTCGAAGATATTTTGGCAAATACAGTTGGTAAGAAAATAAGGGCAAAAATATACCACAGCGAGCAATGGGTAAAGAAAATGAACAATTTGATGGAATCAATGAATACTTCTAGTGGTCTTTCTTTTAGCCTGATATGGAAAAATAGGAAAGCAGAGACGGAAGAACAGATAGATACACGTGAGCTTGTAGAAATTCTAAAATCTGATGCAGGACTATTAAAAGAAGAGGATATGGAAAAACTATCAGCACATTTTCGATCGAAAATTTCTCAGGCAAGGAAGGAGTTAGAGGATAAGGGTGCTACTCAAACTTTCCATATGGTAATGAAGGATATTCTTGACTATAGGAAGTGGTTTGAATTCCAACTTTTCTTTAAAAAGACAGGAGAAGCAAGGAAAGAGCTTACCAACAACGCCTTTGACAAATTCAGTGGCGGAGAGAAAGCCATGGCTATGTATGTTCCTTTGTTTTCAGCGGTTTATTCAAGGTATGAAGGGGCAAGAAAGGATTGCCCGAGGGTTATATCATTAGACGAGGCTTTTGCTGGCGTGGATGAAAAGAATATATGTGATATGTTTAGGTTGCTAAATGAACTAAAACTTAACTTTGTTATAAACTCACAAATTCTTTGGGGAGACTATGAATCGGTTCCTTCGTTGTCCATATGCGAGCTTGTACGTCCTAACAATGCCAATTTTGTCACGGTTATAAGATATCGATGGAACGGTAGGGTTAGAGAATTATTAGATTTTGATGAGCAGAAATTTACCCAAGAGGGAGAACGTGAAATGAAAGAGGAGCAGGTGGTATATAGTTGATTGATGAGGCTTTGATAAAGGAAAGTGTGCAATACTTTAGAGAAAATCAAGGTTTTGAGCGGGTTTTTCAAAAGTTAAAGCATAAGTATAAAACTCTTGGAAGACTTGGAGGAAAAATTGAGTTTAAGAATTTATCTTGTGAGGAAAAAGAGGCCCTTACAGGGTTTTTAAAGAAAGATTTTCTTCACAAAAGAAGTGTCCAAATAAAAGTGTCGGACTTTCAAGAGGCACTTGAGAGTACGCGGTTTTGCGGAGTACTTCTTGAAGATATCTTAAAGGAGTATTTTGATGAAATACTTGTATCAAATAAAGATGTCCGTCTTGAGTACCTTAAACAACGTGAAAGTTATTTTTACAATATAATTGCCGAATATGAAAATACTGTCGCTGGTAACTGGCTTAAATATATAATTGAAACAAAAGACAATGCGTACAGACTATTTATACAGAGATACGAATCGGATAGAGAAAAGTTAAGTCAGGATATTAAAGCTGTTTGTGATGGAATCAATAACCTTCCAGTGAATTCTGATAAAAGGCTTCGACTTCCGATTTTTGCCTCGGAAATTACGAAAAATCCCCATTCCTTTGACGAGTCTTCTACTTGTGGACAAATATTTATATATGCACTTATGTACTGCTTTGAAGCCGAAAAGCCAAAGAATGCCGAACAAAAATCCGAGCTGTATTATAGTGCAGGTATTCTATTTGATGAGTTATCAAATTTTGTATTATTAAGTGGTCTTAGTGCATATACGGACGGGAATATTCATCAAGGGTGGGAAGGTTTCTACAATAGTAAAGAGCCTCTTCAGGTATCCCTTTCAAATTTAAGTAGAATAGATAGAGTTGTAAGTCCTACAGGTAAAGTATTTGTATTTGAAAATACAGGAGTGTTTTCTGTGGTAATGGATAGGACTTCTCACATCAATAGGTCTATTGTTTGTACCTGTGGTCAGGTAAAGGTTGCATCGTTGGTTTTGTTGGATATGCTTGCAAAGGAGGGGGCAGATATTTATTACTCCGGTGATTTTGACCCAGAGGGTCTTAGAATAGCATCTAGGCTAAAGAATAGATATGGAGACAGACTAAAGCTTTGGCGTTATGAAATAGAGGATTATAAGACGGCCTTGTCCAATGAGATAATTGATGATATAAGACTTAAAAAATTGGAAAACTTAGATTGTGAAGAACTCATTTCTACAGCTGATGTTCTTCGTAACATGGGTTATGCAGGATATCAGGAATTACTAATTGATAGTTTGGTTAATGACATATGCGAGTTTGATTCGACCGGTACATTCTCTTAGGAACATAACTTAGTTCTTAGAACAATACGCACTTGCACGTTGGTCAGTACCTAATATACGCACGAAGTGCTGCTAATTCCAACTAAATTAATGCGATTTCTACACCTGTTAGTAACACTTTTTAGTTTGAGTCATATGCGAAGCGAAATTTTTCTATGTATAGATTTACGGTTAATATTCTGATATAATTTTTGAAGCTAGGTAGTTTCTAAAAATAGCAACTTGGCTTTTGTTTTACACAATTATACATTATTTTGGTTTGGAGGAAAATCTATGAATTATGCAAGACTATCAAGAAGATTTTTTGCTTTATATTTTGATTCCTGTATAGTAGCTGGTATTGTTTCCACGTTGCTATTGTTTCTAAAAATGTTTGATATCGGTATATCCTTTGAGGGCATATTGGAGGGCGATTTTTCTTATCTAAGTAGATATTATGCTTTGTTTTTTTTCGTATATTTAGCATATGAGATTGTGTTTTTAATATCGCCTTTATC
The DNA here is from genome assembly GCA_012519925.1 of Clostridiaceae bacterium. Taxonomy (GTDB): domain Bacteria; phylum Bacillota; class Clostridia; order Acetivibrionales; family Acetivibrionaceae; genus Acetivibrio. The sequence goes on along the minus strand of JAAYPF010000224.1, from coordinate 9,965 downwards.
TTCAACACCAGGAAAGATAATTCTAGGTCAAGAAGTTGTAAGTTATGAATCAAGCTTTCTAAAAGTTATTATAAGATCAATCGTAAAAGTAATTGGAGCATTCTCCGCTCTAATTTATATATCTGGATTAGTTGCAGCTTTTAATGAAAAAAAACAATCTATTCATGACCTGTTAGCAAAAACCTTTGTTACTGATTTAGACAGAAGTAATAGAGCTTTTTCTAGCAATATGGATAGTTCTGAGTTTCATGAGGAAATGAAAAAAAGAGGCATTAAAACGTATAGTCAACAGCAGGCTTTAGCGGAAGAAATGTTTGGCAAAGCTAGAAAGGCTAATAATAATCTTCTGATGAATCCGTTGTTATGGGTTATAGTTTTGATTATATCCATAGTTATAGGTTTAGTTTATTCAAGAACAATTACATCGGAGATTCAAAAACTTATAAGTGCGTCTTTATGAAAAAATTAAAATAAGTATTTGAAACAAAAATTTTAAATAGCTCAATATAGATTCCAAATATAAATTAAAGGAGGTTTGCTAATGAATGAAGTATTAAAAGCAATTAAAAGCAGGAGAAGTCTAAGAAAATATAGACCTGAGCAAATTAAGCAGGAAGAACTAAATATGATTATTGAAGCTGGTATTTATGCTCCTTCAGGTCATAATTCACAACCATGGCATTTTACGATTGTACAGGATAGGAAAGTTATTGAACACATTAATGATATTTCAAAAAAGATTATGGCAACGATGGAAATTGAATGGATCAAAAACTTAGGATTAGACCCTGATTTTGATGTAACCTATAAGGCACCAACTTTAGTTGTTGTCTCGGGGAAAAAAGATGTACCAAGCAGTGAAATTGACTGCTGTGCTGCTGTTCAAAACATGCTCCTAGCTGCTGAAAGCTTAGACATTGGATCGGTATGGTTAGGATTTGTCATATTCGGGATTAAAAATCAAGAAGAGGCTAAAAAATTAAATGTACCTGAAGGGTATGAACCATACTACGCTTTTGTCTTAGGCTATAAAGAGAAAGATTCATACCCGGATGTACCGAGTAGAAATTATGATGTAGTTAATTATATTAGATGAATTATTGAATCGTCAGATCAAAGATATTTAGAAGTATTAAATAAGGAATCTTATTGAAAATTACTTGTGATAATTATCGATAAGATTCCCCTTAATAGGGATATTTCTATTCAAATTCAATAAGCATATCCTTATACTGTTGGATAATTTTATCATATAGAGCTTTGTTAACAGTGCCAGTAACCTTTAAACCATTGGATTTCTGATATTTGATAACACTTCTTTTGAGATTGTCGCCAAACTTTCCGTTTGCCCAATCATGAAAATATCCGAGTTTTTTTAACGCCTTTTGTACCATCAATACATCCGAGCCTGCATCCCCACTTTTTAAAACTCTAAAGGGTATGTTTTTCTGTATGATTGAAACTGTTGTTCCATGCGGTACCATATCAAAAAGCTCCTTTGCATCCTTGTTATTCATTCTGATACAACCATGAGAAGCATTAGATTTACCGACATACCAAGGAGAATTTGTACCATGTATTCCATATCTGCCCCAAGGAACGTTAAGTCCTAACCATGAACCTCCAAAACCTTCTCCCCAATCTGATTTGTCAACAACTTTCCACGTGCCGATTGGAGAAGGAGTATTAGCTTTACCTCCTGAAACGGGATAGGTTCTAATAAGTGAACCGTCCTTATATAAACTAAGAATAAGAGTATCAAGATTTATAGATATGAAATATCCTTTAATGTTTTTTGAGTTTGTTTCGTTTGTATCTTTTGTTGTCACTAAGCTAGACAATGGATGAAAATCATCAAACATCAACAAATGGCTGCAAATAGTAAGTATAGATAATACTAGGAAAAATAAATTTACTGTTGAAACTATTCTTCTACTCAAATTTTATCACCTGATTATTAAGTATTGATTGGAATTAAGGTGTTTTAGTTTATGAATTCCACAGCTTAATAAAGTATACTAAACAAACTCAAATCTTATGAGTTTTTGTGAAATGAGTTTGCCTAGTTTTCTTTAGTATGTTAGAATTCTGAATGTAAAAGCATTATTAAACAATAGATTTCTAGGAGGTTTTGCTTTGTCTGAATTAGTTAGAAAGAAGATTGTAGATATTTCAAAGTTAATGTATGATAAAGATCTTGTAAATCCATATGAAGGAAATGTGTCGGTACTGCATGAAGAACAGGTGTATATTACTCCTAAAGGAGTCTGTAAAGGCTATTTGAGTGAAGATATGATAGTTGTTACAGATTTAAGCGGCAATGTATTAGAAGGTATGTATAAACCTTCCTCAGAAATCAAATTACATCTTACTGCATATAGACATAGAAGCGATATAAAATCCGTTGTACACGCCCATCCCCCCTATGCAACTGCATATGCTGTTGCAAATATACCAATCGAAACTAAGGCATATACTGAAATGATAGCATTCTTTGACAAAATACCGTTGGCAAAATATGGTGAGCCTTCTACTGACCAAATAAGTATTGGGCTTGAAGAACATATAGGCAAGTATGATATTATTCTTCTTGCAAATCATGGTATAGTTTCAATTGGAACAGATATCTATAATGCTTTTTTTAAGCTTGAGGCTGCAGAAAGTATGGCTAAAACCCTTCTTTTTACAAAAATACTGGGAGGAGAAAAAGAACTACCTGAAGGGGAATTGGAAAAGTTGTATAGAATGAACAAAAACAGGATATGATTGAATTTGAATTACTATAAATATATAAAAAATGTTGTTTTTTTTATGGAATTGAATACTTTATATAGGTTTTTAAAAAAAAATGTGGTATTCTATTATTAGAAGCCTTATGCTTATTGTTTTTCTTTATAAAAACTGGAATGAAATTATAAGGTTTTTAGTTCTACAGTTTTTTCTTTTTTGAAATTAAATAAGTGTTTAGAGTTCATTATGAAATATAGGAGTGATAGTATTATGCATTTTGTGCTTGGAATTATTGAAGGAGGCAGTACTGTTAATTACGAATATGCTCAATATTCAACTATAGTAATTCTGCTCTTGGGAATTCTCGTTATATTCGGATTAGCTGCTCTCATAGTTCTATTAAAAAACATGCCGACAAAAAAGCAAACAGATAATCAGTATTCTTTATTGAACAATATGATGAGGGCAACCTTTGTTGAATTTGGAGAAAAAATTGACAAATCACTTAAGGAAACAATAGATACATTTGGAAGCAAGCTTACTGGAATGGCTATGGAAGTTAGCTTATCATCTCAAGCACTAGATGATACTGTAAATAAATTTGATCAATGCATTAAGGACTTAGCTGAAAATATGAGCAAAATTACTGAGTTTAATGGTAATCTTGGTGCAAATATAGAAAAAATGAATGAGAGTTTTGAACGTATTGCGGAAAATTTGAATTCAAATACAAATATTATAGAAACTAATTTTGACTCAATGGGCAATTTATCAAAGAATATTAAAGAGTCTGCAGATGAAATGATTTCTTACAACAAGCAAATTGTACAGGATATGGCTAGTATAGTGTCAGAAGTTAAAGGCTCTGTTATGTCCATAAAAGATTTAGGAGAAGTTTTACAAAGTCATATGAGCCTACGTAGTGAAGAGGCAAAGGAATATCAGGAAAATATAAATCAGTTGATAGAGAAGGTGAGTGGGGATATATCAATTCTAGGATATAATACTGCAACTGCTTTCTCAAAAACTATTGAGGAGACTACTAAATCAACTTCTGAAAAGGTTTTACAGGATATTATTTCAGTAGCAGAGGAGATTAAAGGAGCTGCAGTATCAATAAAAGAATTTAGTAGTGTACTTAAAAATGATTTGAGTATGAGAAACGATGAGGCTAAGGAATACCATCAGAATGTTAGTAGGCTTATGGATAAGGTGAATGAAGAAATAACCCTTTTAGGTGAAAAGACTGCATCGGCTTTTTCATTAAGTTTAGAGCAAAGTGCTAAATCCACTACCGAGCAGATTGAAGAGGATCTTAGCAAAATGGCTGCAGAAATTGAAACTTCAGTTTCAGGGATTAAGGAATTGAATGAAGTGCTTAAGGGTGATTTGGATACACGTATTCATGAGGCACGTGAGTACCATGAAAATATAACAAAGCTTATGCTGAAAATTAGTTCCGAAATGTCCTTATTAGGTGAAAATACCACAGAGGCTTTCTCTAAAAGCTTAGAAGGCAACGGACAGGCAATTTCAGAGAAAATTACTGAGAGTATTGAGGGAGTGTTTAAAGGATTCTTAAGTTTGCTTGATGAATTTAAGGAAAATGAAAAACTACTAGCTAAGACTATTGTTATGTTGCCTGATCAGGTTATAACATATAATGAAACTGCTGCTAACAAGATCGGAATGCAGTTAGATGAGGTTAAGAGGCTTTTTAGAAACGGTTTATAGTGAATTGATGGCAATTTATTGATAGGGTGAATTAAATGATAAAAGATTCGGAAAAGCTGAATATTTTAGTTTCTAAGTATGATAGTCTTATAAAGAAAGAACCAAAGAATCCAAAGGCATACTATTGCTTAGGACGAGTAAAAATGAATTTAGCTAAATATAAAGAGGCACAGGAAGATTTTGAGAAAGCTATTTCAATTGATCCAAATTATACTTTAGCTAAAGTAGGCTTGATTGTTGCAAATGTATTCAGAAGAAGGTTTGTTCAGGCTGTAAATTTGTATACCCAATATAGGATGGATATAAGTTTAAAGAGTGTTTTCATTAAAAAGGTGATAAGGGGAGTAAGTGAGTTTTATTATTATGGTGGATATTTTAATCAAAAGAGTAGGGAAATATCCAACCCTTTGTTTTATAGGCTTACAATTCAACCTCTCTTGTCAAAGTATATAGAAGATCCAGGTAATATAGTGTTGATATTGATTCTTTCTATGTATTATATGGGTAAGAATGAAAAAAGTCTTGATATTATGAAAATCCTTAAGATTTGTGTATATTTAGATTCAGTTGATGATAATATGCGATGGGCTTTGCTTAAAGCGATTGCAGATTGCGGTGAAAAACTATATCTTGATTTGGATATAGCGTCGAAGTTTAAAAGCATACCTGAACCAGATTGCACAGACGAATATGTGAAAACTATATTCGGTGCGGTTGTATTAGGCAGAAATAAGTATACAGTTAAAAATATATACAATTCCATGAATAAATCAGGAAAGAAAATGAGTTTAAATATGATGTGGAAATATGTTGATTGGTCATGGAATGTTGAACTCTATGATTTGTCGGTATATGAGTGTTGTAGAGTACTTATAATGTCAGGTTGGGCAGATATATTGGTACTTGAGATGATGGATAAGTTAATAAAGCACGGTATTATTACTGCTACCGATGAAGAATTGAAGATATTGAAGCTCTATGGTTATTGTACATAGTTATGCTAAAAGAATTTTTGTATTTAAACAGAAAACATAGACCTTAAGGGATTAAGAAATTCCCTTAAGGTCTATATTTTCAACAAGTTTTCTAAAATATTTACAGTTCTCAACAAGGTCAGGTCCGTGTTTGAAAAGACCACCTCCTACCAAAAATACTATGTCATTTCCATACAGTTTAAGAGATTCGGGTATGCTGCTAAGACTCATGCCACCTGCAGGGCAGGGGAAAATCGGCTTAAGGTTACCCGTTTTTTCTAAGGTACAAAATGCGATATTCTCACACTCCTCACGGCTAAAGGAAAAGCGACCGCCAAAATTCGGGTATATGGTGGCGTCTGCACCAGCTAGCCTCATTATCTGCCCGAACAGCGTACCGTGAGAAACACCTATTTCACCCATAACATAAGTTCCTAGGAAGGCTGGGTGGCTGAATATAGGCAAGTTGATACTTTTATCTTCGGATATTTCTCTCATTACATCGAAGCCTGTAAGACCGGGAGAGATTAATAGACCTCCTGCTCCTAATTCTTTAGCTCTGCGAGCTCTTTCTAATATTTTATTATAGGGTGCTGTTATGTTAGGAACATAAATCGAATTTCTGCCTGACTCTTTGTTAGCTCTATTAACAGCATCTACACACAATTCAACTCTTTGCTCAAAAGGTGAAAAGCTTTGATTTGAAAGTCCATGGTCATCTTTTATTATGTCTATTCCACCTAAAGCAAATTTATATGCAAGGTTGGAAAGGTCCTCTGAGGATAAACCCATTGGTTTTAAAGCTGTAAACAGCAAAGGACGCTCTTTTACAGCTAGAAGCTCTCTTATTCCATTCCTGCCAAAACGGGGACCTTTAAAGTTTTTCAAAATTGAATCGGATAATTCAAGCTTTTCAACCCGTATTCCCGGTTTTATACTTGAATTACCAAATACAACATTGAGCAATTGGGTCAACTCACTAGAAGATGATTCGATGGCATAACTGATAACTGCCCTGTAGTGAAGGCTATTGCTATATTTTTCGAAGGATTCAATTTTTCCTACAATGGAATCTCTTATTACTCCTTCCGGAACTAATTCCCCGGGAAACTCAACAGTTTGTTCAAGACAAATATCTTGAGCTTTTGCATAGGCCTCATTTTCATCGCCGGAAAGCTTATAGACTACTGAAAATCTTTCGCTAGAGAGTTGCGGTTGTTTATGTTCTAAAAAAAACATGTCTAAGTTTTCCTCCATAATTATTTGATTTTCACTTTAGGTCTTGTGTACAACCCTTTTAAAATTTTATGTATTAAAAACATTTATGATAAAGGTCTTGTAGACACAAACAGCTTTTTAATAGCGTAGATTGTACTAAAGAGCTTCTGCTTTTGAATCACTATGGACAGGAGTTATATGGATCTTTGGAAGCTCAGTTTCGTCGATACCAAATTTCGCACCTACAATTGACTCAATGCGTGATATAAGTGCCATAGCATCTATGCCGTATTCCTTCATCAGATATTGTCTGCTTGCTCCGTGCACATAGGTATCCATAAGCCCTATCCGTGATAGTTTTTTACCTAATCCCGCTTCTGCCATACATTCGGCTACAATACTGCCAAGACCTCCAATAATAGAGTGGTTCTCCATTGTTATAACACCATACTTCGATGCAGCTATGGCATCAAGAACTTCTTCGACCCCAAAAGGTTTTAAAGTAGTAATATGCATATGATGGATAGATACGCCATGGGATTCTAAAACTTTAACTGCTCGCATTGCTTCTTCGGTACAAATACCGGTTGATAGAAGAACTAAATCTTTACCATGACTGACGGTACGAATTTTATTAAAGCACATCCGGTCAGTAGCATCGAAAAGTCTTGGGATTTCTCCACGTATCATTCTTATATATACAGGACCGTTAACCTCATATGCAACATCTAAAACCGATTCAACATCGGTAGCATCTCCGCACTCTAGTATTGTCATGTTAGGAAGAGAACGCATAACAGCTATATCTTCAATAGCTTGATGCGTTGCACCACCTGGTGTTGTAACTCCCGGTAAAAAGCCGAACATTTTTACCGGAAGGTTGGGATATGAAACAGACATGGCAATCTGGTCAAAAGCCCTACGGTAAATAAAAACAGCAAAAGTGTGAACAAGAGGTATAAAGCCCTCACGGGCAAGTCCACCAGCGAAACTCAGCATATTTTGTTCTGCTATGCCCATGGATAAAAAACGGTCTGGGTATGTGTCCCTAAAAAAGTCTATTTCGGTTGAACCAGTTAAATCGGCTGAAAGAGCATAAACATTGGGTTTGTCCTTAGCCCAGGCAACCAGATTTTTTGCATGTACTTTACTTAGTATTTCCATTTTATATTAACCTCCTTAGGATTCCATTGCTTTTAAAGCATTTTCATACTGTGTTTTTTCATCGGAACTAGTAAATCTGACATAGTGAAGTTTTGGAATCCTTTTTTCGAGTATCTCAATTCCTTTGCACGGATTTGTATCGCAAAGTATAAAAGTAGGTCTTCCATCGGGTTTCAAATTGCCTAATGCAGCAATGGCATCAATATTATGACCGTCAATCCTGTAGACTCTTGCACCAAAAGACTCAAGCCGCTTATCGAAAGGTTCTATGTTCATGACAGAGGTCATTTTTCCATCACATTGGTATCCGTTAATGTCTACATAGGCAAGGATATTGTCCAATTTGTGATGGGAGATTGCCTGTAGAGCTTCCCAGAATTGACCAGACTGACACTCGCCATCGGATAGAAATAGAACTACCCTGCCCGACTCACCTTTAATTTTACGTGCCATTGCAATACCTGCAGCTTGGCTTATTCCCTGACCTAAAGAACCGGACATTACTTCCATACCCGGTGAATGTTCTGCACCAATCATTTCTACAACACTTCCATCCTTATTAAAGTGGTCAAGACCGTTAGCAGCCATGCGTCCTGTTTCAATGAGTGCAGCATAGACAACAAGAGCGTACTGGGAAGGTGAGAGAAAAAAACGATCATATTCAGGACCTCTTGGACCATTATATATTGCACCGCTGGTATAGTTGGGGTTATTTGGTCCCGGTACCCCCGGAAATTGTTCGGGAACTAAAGGTGACTCTAATTTTCCCAAATTCATAACCTTTGTATATAGAGTTGAGATGATTTCAGCTGACGAGCATGCCTGACTTAAATATCCTCCATTATTTTTTATCGTATGTTTCAAAACACGTCGCCTTATACCAGCGGCTACACGTTTAACTTCATCCTGCCATAAAATATTGCATTTCTTTGTATTCATAATTTAATAAAATCTCCTTAATTATCAATGGTTTTGGATATTTCTAAAAACAACCTGATCAATATTTAATGTGCCTTTGTCCATCATGTTCTTTAAAGATGGCAATTACAAATTTTCAGAAACTACCCTAGCTTTATAAACCGTATTTCAAGCTATATTATGGGTTGTATTATATGTAAAATATAATAACATTGCAGATTAAATTATTCAATTAGAAAATACTTTTAAGGGATTCTAATGTTAATGGTGATGGAAACGTTAATTCGGTCGATTTTGGCTGGATGATAAGCAAGTTGCTTGTAAGAGTGATAAAATTCCTGCTGGGGAAATGTGGTATAAATGCTTTGTTAATCCTGAAAACTATTTTGACAGTGATTGTTTAGATTACTCACACAGAAGAGTCATACCTAACATAGAAGGAGTACAAATTTGTACTGAAGCTGAAAAGGTTGAAAACGAAACTTTTTCTTCTTCTATATCAAATGGGGATATAAATTCAGACGGTGATTCAAACGCTATAGATTTTGCTTTGCTTAGAAAGTATTTATTAGGAATGTCCACAATTTATAACCCTTCTATAGCAGATGTAAATTGGGACAAGTCTGTTGATGCTAATGCTGTAGCAGCAAGCAATTTAATTGGCGAAAGCCTAAGCCGTGTTAATGCTGATTACGTAGCTGCTTGTGCAGCTTACGCAGCAGTAGCCAATGCTTAGTTTAGTGCAACAATGCTATTAGGCGAAAAAGTATTTGAAGATCTAAATGGAGTTTTTTATGCAATTAACTGGAGAAATCGTCAACTTGAACTGCTTAATGAGGTTTTTGTAGAATGAGGTATTCAGGGGGTGACTAATGATATACTGGCAACTAATACTCATGGTAATTATCTTTATGGGCATTCTGGGGACGATACTTATATAATCAATATAAAGTCAGGTGTTACTCTCATAAGCGATTATTGTGATTATAACAGTGTGCGGTTTGGGGTGCAAGGCACGGATTTGGTTAAGAAATAATTCTTTGCTTTTAGCAGTGAAAATAAAATTTTATACGGTATTATGAAAAAAGTAAATACCTATCTATTTTGAGTTTCCCCATTTTTCAATATATTTTAATATAAGACTAAGTATATATAGTCACTTACAATATTGTTGTGCTTGATAGTCCAGTTTGGCTGTGGTCATGAAAGGCTACGGAATTCTACGCT
>JAAYPF010000223.1 GCA_012519925.1 Clostridiaceae bacterium | reverse complement strand
TGTATTATACCATAAAACGCAGTAAAGTCATGATTTTTAAAGATTTTTTATAATATTATTTAGATTCTTTTGGGGTTGTCATGCGGATGACTTTTTCAGCAGCTTTTCAAAAGAGTTATGGTGCAAGATATATACTGGCAGATCAGGTTGGATTAGGAAAGACAATACAACTTGCTCTATCGGCACAGTTAATGGCTTTGGGCGGAAGTAAACCTATTTTGATAATTGTGCCAAAGACCTTAATTTAGCAGTGGCAGGATGAAAACGAGATAAAATATCCTCCAACAGATGATATAAGGAAGTGCCCTAGAAAAGTAGGCATTATTTCGCAAGGTCTTATTGTAAATGGACGTGAAGATTACATAGAACAGCTTTTATCAATAAAGTATGAATGTGTAATTGTTGATGAAGCCCATAGGTCAAGACGTAAAAATCTTGGTGAGGGAAAAGAAAATGACAAGCCCCAGCCCAATAATTTGATGGCTTTTTTGCTGGAAATTTCAAAAAATACACACAGTATGCTCCTTGCAACAGCAACGCCAGTTCAGATGTATCCTATAGAGGCATGGGATTTACTATATATTTTATCTCAGAAAAATGACAGTGTACTTGGTAGTGAAGTGTCAAAATGGCGTACAAATCCCGAAAAAGCATTAAATTTAATTATGGACAAAGAACGCATTAATTCTAATAATTATGGTCTAATTGAACAGTGCGAATGGCTTCGAAATCCATTTCCACCAGCCGATGAAGATCCAATGAATTTTGGGATTTTAAGAAGGAATGTAGGACTTTCGGAGAATTGTTTTGTAATTAGACCGGATGTATTCAGAGATATAATAAACAGTGGTGGTCCTGATGGCCGAAGGGTTGGAAGGATATTGGAAAATGGGTTTATGCAAAACCATAACCCATTTATTCGCCATATTATAAGGCGTACAAGGGAGTATTTAGAACGTAACAATAACCCTGAGACTAGTGAACCCTATTTAAAAAAGATTGAATTGGTTTTAATGGGAGAGGATGAAAAGGAGTCTACTAAGCTAACGCCTTATCTAAAAGAGGCCTATGAATGTGCTGAGGAATTCTGTGAGCTTTTAAGCAAAAGAGTTAAAGGTGGAGGTTTTATTAAAACTTTGCTTTTAAAGAGAGTTGGGAGTACTATGATTGCAGGGCTTTCTACTGCACAAAAGATGCTTAGTTGGGGAATAGAGTCTGAAGCAATATTGGAAGAGGATGATGAATACGAAGAATATACTTATAGCAAAGGGAGAAAAAAGCCAAATACTGAAGATGAAAAGTACAGTGAGGTTAAGGATTTAACTGAAGAAGAAAGAGAATGCTTGCGTAGATTTATTAATAAACTTGAAGCTAATAAAGATAAAGACCCTAAATATGAACTAGTGCTTACTCTTCTTAAAGAAAAAGAATTTGCACAAAAGGGATGTATAATATTTTTACAGTATTATGACTCTGCACTATGGGTTGCATCCGAAGTTTCGAAGGATTTAGATAATACTGTTGTTGGGTTATATGCAGGTGGCGATAAGTCGGGAGTAATGGTTGACGGAATACTTAAGAGGTGTACGAAAGAGGATATAAAACAAAAAGTGAAAACCCGTGAAATAAAAATACTTGTTGGTACCGATGCCGCGTCAGAAGGTTTGAATCTGCAAATGCTTGGAACATTAATAAACCTTGACTTGCCATGGAATCCCACAAGACTTGAACAAAGAAAAGGACGTATACAGCGTATAGGACAAGTTAATGAAAAAGTATATGTTTATAATATGAGATATAAGGACTCGGTTGAAGACAGAGTTCATGCTATGTTGTCAAAGCGGTTTCAGAATATAAGTAGCATATTCGGTCAGTTACCGGATGTACTTGAAGATGTTTGGGTTCAAATAGCATTAAACAATAAAGCGGCAGCGGAAAGGGTTATTGATGAGATGCCAAAACAGCATCCGTTTGCTATAAGGTACGAGAGTCAGGCAATCGGTAGTATTGATTGGGAAAGCTGTACTAAGGTTTTAAGTGAGAGAGAAAAGTAAAATAGCCAATCTTTTGATAGAAATCAAATCACAACAAAAATCATATACATAGTTAAATTGCAAAAGTTAATAGTTGAAGTTTGTCGGCTAAGTGAAGAATGAGATACCTTGGGTTTGCAAAAATGAAATAAGGAATGTAAATTTTAGATTTAGAATTGCCGATATCAAAATAAGGATATATTTAGAAATTCCTATCTATAACTATTATTAATAAGTATATAAAAATTAAAAGTAATAAAATATCTGATAATGGATTTGTAGCTATATAAAAGGTTACGTATACGTTAACAGCAGTGCATAAAAAATAGATCGGAGGATTTTTTATTATGAAAAAGGTTACATTTGTTATGGCAGTGGTACTGGTTATGGTAGCATTGTTTTCAGTATTTAATGTTTTGGGTGAGATGCCGCTTCGTATAGTGGTAAACGGTGATAGGCTATATTTTCCGGATGCACAGCCGTTTATAGATTCAAATGGAAGAACACAGACACCAGCTAGATTTATAGGTGAGGAACTTGGTGCAACAGTAACATGGGATGGTACAGCACAGAAAGCAACTTTTGTTAAGGGGAATAAGAAGTTGATTCTTTACATAGGGAAGAAAGAATATGAACTTGATGGTAATAAGCTTCAGATGGATACAGCTGCCTTGCTGCAAGATGGCAGAACCTTTGTGCCGGCTAGATATGTGGCTGAGGCGTTTGGTGCGACTGTAAGATGGGACAGTGCAGTTAGGACGGTTTATGTTGATATTATTGAAGCTGTTAGTACACCGGAACCTGTAATTACACCCGGCCCCACACTTAAACCTGCGGCGGGACTTAGTGAGGCAGATAAGAAAGCTATAGCTGATAGATTTAGGGAGTGGTATGATTATGACTTAAAGAAAGATAAAAAAATATATTCAACTACCTTTCAACTGAATATAAAGCTAGAAAGAATATAAAAACTTATGAAGATATTGTTTTTCCTTTATATGAGGAGGGAGAGTATTTCCCATACAATAATCCAAGTTATATGTTCGTAAGTAGTGCTTTGAAATTTGCAAAAGAAAGAACGGGATATGCTAATGATAGCGACTTTAAAGTTTTGTGTTTTATTACTGATTATGACAAAACATACTATAAAGTAATGTATAGTTTGTTCTCTAACAAAAACCCTAATAGTATGTCCGGGCATTCTTATAGCTATGAATTGGTCGTAAAAGAGAATGGAAACTGGTATTTTGATAATGTTGGTGGGTATGTTAAAATAAGTGAACATTTTTATAGAAATGAAGGTTATTAATTAAGAGAGGGGTTATTATTTACATATGTATAAAAGACCAATCTTGATAATTTTCACATGTATATTCATACTAGGTTACATATATTTTGGTTGTTATTGTCGGTTAACTTATGCTGAGTATGTAAGAGATGATGAACCAAAAGAACCTAAAATATTTGAAAGAAATGATGATACTATAAGAATTATAACATCTGAATCTGAAATAGAGAAATATAAAAAAGATCCAGTTAGAACACAAAAGATTATTGAAGTGAAAGAGGATCATATCGTGGTTCACAGATTTTATAAATTATGGGAAGCCACATGCCAGCATGTAGCACACGATGAATGGACTGAGTTCAAAATATTCAATAATGGTGATGAAGTTGTAAATGGAAGCTCATGCATTACATATCACCAATTCCCCGAAGAGTCATACGACCCTAATAATCACACGTGGGGAGAATGGAACCTGATAGAGACGAAGGAACCAACGGACACAGAAGAAGGCTACAAAAAATATGAAAGGACATGCACTAGGGGAAAAGGATACTGGGCAACCAGAGGAGAATGTGGTGCAAAAGATTATAAAATAGAATTTATAGACAGCAATGATATTAGTGCCCAATTTGAAGAGCCGCCCTCAAGTGTTGCAGAGGGTGACAAAGTTGTAGTAGGAGTGAATATTAAATCAAGTTATGATATTGAACTTACAAATGTGCCTTTTGAATGGGAACTTACAAAGAAGAATGGAGAAGCGGTAACTGCTACTTTTACTGGACATGCTGATGTAGGTGAAGGTAATATAGAAACCATTCCAGCAAAGGGCGAACGAATTCTTTATGCATCGTTCAATATGCCTGATAGCGATGTGAATATAAAATTTGAGATAAATAAAGACGGAACAACACCTCCGGAGGCTGAACTTGAAAACAATGTGCTGGAGACTGTGATAACTTCTGCATTATCAATCAACACTGTTGGTAATTTTAATCTCGACTATAATGTATTGAGCAAAGAAGTAAGGTTTCCCCTAGCTAATGGTAGGAGCATAACTGCTAGACTATCAGCACCAAGAGGAAGCTTATCAGGATATGCCTGGGGAGCATTAAATATCTATAACAAATCCACTGATTTATATAAGGGATTTGAAAATAAAGCTCTTAATGTAAATGAATCGGCAGGAACAATAACAAAGTATCCCATAATTAATGCAACAATACATAGAAAAGATGCAACGTATGATTCATCTACCAATAGCTATGACAATCCTACAGAGAGCAAATGGTTGGATGGACCTGCTTCAAAAACAGCCAGTGGTAAAATTAGCTTTGGTGGTACAGCTTATGCAAATTACAAATACACTGTTACAAAAACCAAAGAGGATGGAAGTAAAACCACTGAAACAAGAACAGGAACAACTAGTGCAGCTTTTAATTCCGGGACAGATACTAAAACAATAACAACTAAAATATACAACGGTAAGCCGACAATACCTGCAAAGACTTTTGAAAATAAAATAGACTATAATACATCAAACAGTTTACAGAAAAGCCTGTTTTGGACAAGCGAGCCATACAAGCTAGATGCGGTGCGTTGGATGTGCTATGAGCGGGAAGATGCTTCTCTATATGGTTGGACAGCAGTACCGGGAAGATATAAAAGAATTTTTACACAGCAAAATAGTGGAACGATTAAATGGGCTACCATAAGCACCATGAAAAATGATTATAGTAGAAGCCGTGAAGATGTTAGAGGTTAAAGAATTAGACTATACTAATGACGCTGAGGAAATAAAACACAGAGAGAAAAGCGGTGAATATACCCATGAATTTCTGAAGGAAATACTTGAGGGTTATCAAGAGTCTGGTACATTTGAAAGCAGTGAAAAGTATAAATACAGGGAATACATTAAAGAAGGACAGAAAATTTTTAGAGTAACTGAAAAAACAACAATATCTATAAAAATCAATCCAGATAACAGAAATGTATACACCTATATTAATATGCCCGATGGCAAATATACTGTTGCAGCATGGATAGGAGATATTCCATTATCAAATTCAGATAATGCGTATAAGAGCCTTGGCACTCTAAAAGGCATATACAACTTCGATAAAATTGAGGTAACAGTAAATGGGACTTTTTATGATGACCAAAATGCTATAGTAGGGAACTGAGAATTTTAAATAATATTTATTTTATATGGGTACAATAAAGCTATAATATAACACAATGGGGAATATTGTATGCTTGTAAGACTCGGTTATGTTGCAATGAATCTGAATTTGGAAAACTGTTCACCTTCCGGTACTATTACGGTTAAGACATTTTCGAAGTTGACAAGTGAAGAGGGTAAACTACACAGACTTAGAAAAATAACAAGGGAAAACTTGAATAATACCTTAAGGATACTTCGATATAACAAGGCTTACAACATTGATGTCTATAGATTAACCTCTAAACTGGTTCCCCTTGCAACTCATCCAATAACAAAAGAGTGGGATTATATAGGTGACTTTATGGATGAATATATAGAAATTGGTCAATTTATTAAAGATAACAATTATCGCATAAGTGCTCATCCAGATCATTACACCCTTATAAACTCTCCTACTGATAAAGTTTTTGAAGATTCTTTAAGAGACCTTGATTACCATGTTAAATTATTTGAAGCAATGGGGCTTGATGATTATAGGTACAAGCTTGTTATGCATATAGGCGGTGTATATAAGAACAAGGAATTGTCTATAGAAAGATTTTATGAGAATTTTGTAAAGCTTCCAGACAGAATAAGAAAGAGACTAATATTAGAAAATGATGATAAGTCATATACAGCAAAAGATGTTTTAGGAATATGCAAGAGACTCAAAGTTCCAATGGTTTTAGATGTGCATCATCATAATTGTGCAAATGAGGGAGAGAACCTTGAGGAACTAATAAGTGATATATTTGATACCTGGCAGGATGAGTATTTTGTTCCAAAGGTTCATTTTTCAAGTCCAAAGAGTCAAAAAGAGTTTAGAAGCCATGCTGACGATATTGAGCTAGAAGAGTTCTGCGAATTTTTGGCAATAGCTAAAAAACTTGATAGGGACTTTGATGTGATGATTGAGGCAAAAAATAAGGATAAGGCCCTATTTAATCTATCTAATAAATTAAAGGAATTTGAAAATATTAGATGGATAAATGAGGGGCACTTTGAGGTGTTATAGATAAACGAGTTTATTGTAAGTTGATTAGGTTAAAGAGGTAGTTAATTTGATTGAAGGTACAGAATCAACCAAAGTAAAAAAACTCAGATAAGTTGATTGAGACAATCGGAAGAGCTAGTGGGGGAAATGAATTTGATAATTATGCAGTAGCTACAGGTCTTGATAAGGAGTTTATATTCAGCATATTAAAGGGTGAAGTAAAACGCTAAAAAACTAAATCTAGCACAATAGAAGTTAATACAGTAATTCGAGCCTCTATAGGGGATTAATACACCACAGATAGAGGCTTTTTTATTTTTAAAGAAAGTGAATTGCTTTCTTCAAAAAGACAAACTATTGAAGCACAGAAGAGAATTCTTGCGACTATATCGGGCTATGGTATAATTAAAGAAAATTTAGTTTTTAGGAGAGTATTATGATTACAACTGTGGTTTTAAACCCTGCGGTAGATAAGATATATTTTGCAGATAATTTTCAGCCCGGTGGTTTGTTCCGTGTAAAAGATACAATAAAGTCGGCAGGGGGTAAAGGTATAAATGTTTCACGTGTTATAAGAGCATTAGGTGAAAACGTTTTATCCATCGGCTTTAAAGGTGGTCATACTGGTGAGTGGTTGGTTGAGCAGTTGCAGAAACTTGGTGCTATGACAGAGTTTATTGAAGTTGAAGGTGAGTCTAGAACAAATAACAATATTATTGATAGAACAAAGGGAACCGAGACAGAAGTACTAGAAACCGGACCGTTGATAACCGAAGATAATGTGAAAAATTTATTTTCGATATATAGAAGAGCACTTAAAAATACTAAAGTTGTTGTCTGTTCGGGCGGGCTTCCTGAAGGTATTGGAAATGATATATACAAACGACTTATTATTGAAGCGAAAAAGTATGATATAAAAGTTATTCTAGATGCTAGTGGAGAAGTTTTAAAGCAGGGTATTGAGGCAAAGCCTTATTTAATAAAACCAAATTTAAGGGAACTTCAAAGTCTTGTAAATAGAGAACTAAAGGAAATTTCCGATGTATTAGAGGCCTGTAAGACTGTCCAAAGAGATGGAGTAGCAATTGTTGTTGCTTCATTAGGGGAGAAAGGTGCAGTGGTAGTAACGAAGGATAGGACCTTTAGGGTTTATGTGCCATGGGTTGAAGTGGCAAACACCATAGGGTCTGGCGATTCAATGGTTGCAGGTTTTGCGGTGGCATTGTCTAGAGGACTTGAAGTGGAAGAGGCATTAAGTCTTGGTTCTGCTTGCGGTGTAAATAATGCACAATACGCAGAAATTGGTATTGTAAACAGAGATGAAGTGAATAAATTGATTAGAGAAGTGCAAATTGAAGAAATCTAATCAGATAGTAAGTATATCTTTAGATCAACAATTCTTAATCTCATTAATGCCACCAACTGGTTTTAGTGTCAAATGACGTAATTACTTGACCTGAGCATTAGAAGAAAAGCTAAGGAACATCGAGTCCCTTAGCTTTTTCCTCTTTCACTTCGTTCGAAAGAGGTGGAAGCTGTTGCCGAAGGCTTGATAATTTGAAGTGAAATGCCACGGCTGGCATTTTTAGCATCTTGCGACAAGATGTCGCATAGACGCGGCGAAAATTATCAAGCGGAGGTATGATTTTTGCGTAGCAAAATATAGTTCATCTGTCTGCCGAATGGCATCCTACAGCTTCTATGCGAAGACCACATAATGGGGTCGTTTGACACTAAAACAATAGGTGCCTATTTTTAACACTGCTCCACAAAATCACAACTCCATTAAATAACAAAATTTAAATAGAATATCAATGAGTAAACTTATCCTTCGTATTGGCGGTTTTTGTAAATAATTGCTTATACTTCGAACTATCATCAATACAAATTGCACCCAACTCATTAGTATGTACAGCAACTCTATTCCGCCCCGAAGCCTTTGCCTTATAAAGAGCCAAGTCCGCCTCTTCAATCAATTTAGATGAATTAATTGTACCACCAGCAAGGGAAGATGAAGAAACACTACTTACCCCTAAACTAATGGTCAATTTGATATCAAAGCTACCCGAGCGAAATGTTGTGTTTTGGACGTTTTCCCGTATTCTTTCAGAAAGTATTGCAGCTCCTCCGATGGAAGTGTTAGGACATACAACAATAAATTCCTCACCACCGTATCTAGCAACAATGTCAACGTCTCTAACTGATTCCACCAGTATTTTTGCTAGTTTTCTTAAAATGTTATCTCCAGCAACATGACCAAAGGAGTCGTTTATTTTCTTAAAGTAGTCAAGGTCTAAAATTATAAGGGATATTGGCTCATTATATCTTGCTGAACGTATCATTTCGCTCTCTAACCTTTGAAGTATATAGCCTTTGTTATAGAGCTCTGTCAGTGAATCAGTAATTGCCAACTGCTCTAGAACAGAGTTCCTTTTTGTTAGTTCTTTAATTTTATCCTCTAAATCCTTTAGCCTATTGTGGATTTTTATCTGGTTTTTAATACGAGCAAGCAGTTCCTTAAATTGAATTGGCTTAGCAATAAAATCGCTTGCACCTTGAAAGAATGTATCAGCCATAGTATCTGAGTCGGTACCAGAGGACAAAACAATTAATGCTGTATTAACCAAGTTACCCTTTGAGTTAAAAAGGGTGAGCAGATCCTGTTTGATGTTGGATTCCATAGAAAGATCCAACAACACAACAGACGGAGCTGCTAATTCTATTAATTTTAAGGTGGCAGTTGTATCGCTTGCCACTAATACATCAAACCCTACATTACCAAGTTTTTCGGATAGCTCATTAACTAACAGCACATCCTGTGTTAACAATAAAACTTTTTCTCTTTTTATTAATTTCATATACATCACTCCCTAAATAATTAAGACGGCTTTTGGGTTTTAATATCTACTTTTTTATTATAAAGTCTATTGCGAAGAAATAGGGTAGCTTAGAAAATATTAAGAAATATTCATTATGTAGATTGCCCCCTTATTTATTATTTTATCACAACTCTTTTACATCCTTTTAACTAAGTACAGAGATAAATCTAAGATTTTATTTATATATACCCTAAAAACATTATTGTAATCAGGGCTTGATTAGACCAATGTTTTAAATATATAATTAGTAAGATGTATGTTTCTTGAAAAACATTAATATATATTTTCTTGAGAAGAACGGAATTGGAGGATATAGATGCTAGATATTAATGCGAAACTCACTAGTGAGTTTAATTTGAAGCCATTTCAGGTTCAAAATGCAGTAAAGCTTATTGATGATGGAAATACAATACCTTTTATTGCAAGATATAGAAAAGAAATGACAGGAGAGCTTGATGACCAGATTTTGAGGGAACTGTACGATAGATTAATGTATTTGAGGAATCTTGAAGCTAGAAGGGAAGAGGTATTAAGGCTGATTGACGAACAGGGCAAACTTACCGAGGAAATAGCATCAAGCCTTAGAAAGGCAGTTGCCTTACAGGAAATAGAAGATATATACAGACCTTTTAGACCAAAGAGGAGAACGCGTGCTACTATAGCTAAAGAGAAAGGCCTTGAACCTTTAGCGACAATTCTGTTTGCTCAGGAAATCAAGAGTGGAAGTATAGAGGAGATAGCATCACCGTTCATAGACGCTGAAAAGTCAGTTAATACAACTGAAGACGCATTAAATGGAGCAATGGATATAATAGCAGAAAGTGTTTCCGATAATGCTGAGTTTAGGAAGGCAATTAGAGAAATGTTTTACAAGCTAGGTACCATTGTGACAAAGGCAAAAAAGAAAGAAGATTCGGTATATAGGATGTATTACGATTTTTCTGAACCAGTTGCAAAGATTGCAAATCACAGAGTGCTAGCCATCAACAGAGGAGAGAAAGAGGAGTTTTTGCAGGTAAAAATTGAAGTCCCAAGTGAAAGGGTTACAGACTATCTCAAATCCAATTGCGTAAAAAAGGACAGGTCAATAACTTCGGAGTATGTTGAAAGAGCTATAGATGATTCTTATGACCGTTTGATATTTCCGTCGGTAGAGAGAGAAGTTCGCAATGAATTGACAGAAAAAGCACAAGAACAAGCAATGAAGGTGTTTTCCGCGAATTTGAAGAATCTTCTGCTTCAACCCCCAGTTAAAGGCAGTGTGGTTTTAGCACTTGATCCCGCCTATAGGACGGGGTGTAAAATTGCGGTGGTTGATGAGACAGGTAAGGTACTAGAGACTACAGTTATCTATCCGACACCTCCACAGAGCAAGATTGAGGAATCAAAGAAGGTGATGAAGCACCTTATTTCAAAACATAGTGTTGATATAATATCAATAGGAAATGGTACAGCTTCAAAGGAGTCGGAAATTTTTGTTGCAGAGCTTTTAAAAGAGGTTGACAGGAAGCTTTATTATATGGTTGTCAGTGAGGCTGGAGCTTCGGTATACTCCGCTTCTAAGCTCGGTGCTGAGGAGTTTCCGGATTTTGATGTTTCCTTAAGAAGTGCTGTATCAATCGCAAGAAGGCTTCAAGACCCTCTTGCCGAATTGGTGAAAATAGATCCAAAGGCTATAGGAGTAGGTCAATACCAACATGATATGAATCAAAAAAGATTAGGTGAGTCTTTAGGCGGAGTTGTTGAAGATTGCGTTAACAATGTGGGGGTTGATCTCAATACTGCATCTCCATCGCTGTTGTCCTACGTTTCGGGGGTTAATTCTTCAATAGCCCGCAATATTGTAGAATATAGGGAGTCTAACGGAAAGTTTAAAAATAGGGAAGAAATTAAGAAAGTTAAGAAACTTGGAGAAAAAGCCTTTGAGCAGTGTGCAGGATTTTTGAGAATCCCTGATGGAAATAATGTTTTGGACAATACTTCAGTGCATCCCGAATCTTATCAAGCGGCAAGTAAATTGCTTGAGATTATGGGTTACACTATGGATGATGTTAAGCAAAGGAAGCTTGGGAAGCTTAAAAAAGAAGTTGATAGTAAAGGGATGACAGAACTTGCAGCGGAAATTGGTGTTGGTATACCAACCTTAAGAGATATACTAAATGAACTATTAAAACCTGGAAGAGACCCTAGAGATGAACTTCCTAAGCCGGTATTGCTGACAGATGTGCTTGACATTGAAGATTTAAGACCGGGTATGGTTTTGACCGGTACTGTCAGAAATGTGGCAGACTTTGGAGCTTTTGTGGATATTGGCGTACATCAAGACGGTCTCGTTCATATTTCGGAATTGTGCGACAGATATGTAAAAAGTCCTATGGAAGTTGTCTCAGTAGGTGATATTGTGAAAGTTAGGATTCTAGATGTGGATGTGCAAAGAAAGAGAATATCGTTGAGTATGAAAGAGGGTTAAAAAATGAAAGGGTTAGGCTATTTTATTAAGCCGGTTAGAAAAAGACCGGCATTGCTTGTTATTTTGGGGGTGCTTACTTTTTTATATTGCTATATAGAATATAGTTTCATAATGCCTATAGTTTACGGAATGTCAATTCTAAAGACGGGAAATGTTTTAGATAGTATTATGCATTTGATTCAAATTGTTTTGAGTTATATTCCGAGCATTAGTCCTACAAGTATTATTTTTATTTTGTTGGCGATGGTTGCAGTATCTTTGATTGCAGGATTGGTTTTGTCTGGGACTTTAAATGTCTTAAATGGTGCATTGACTAATGTTTTGAAAGAAGAAAAGTTGTTTGCGAAAGGAATACAAAAGCATTATTTGAAAGTTTCGAGAGTGACATTTTTATCAATTTTATATACAGTTTTATTTATGATATTTATTGTGGTTGTTGCTGTTCCTTCGATCGTTATTACTAACGCTGCTTTTGCTGAAAAAACTGAGCTTATGTCTGTGGCATACATATTGGATATTATAACTGTTGGAATATTGTTTTTTGGCATAATGTTCTTTAAAATATATATACTTTTTTGGTATCCTGCAGCTATAAACTATGACAAGAAATTGTTTGAAAGAGGTAAGCGTGCAGCAGACTCATCCTTTTGGAGTATTGTGGTAAGATTCGTAGGATTTGACCTTTTGTTATTAGTATTTCAGATGGGTTTGTTTTATATAAATAATGTTTTATCAAAGAATGACAGTGTTGTTTCTGAGGTTTTTAGTGTAATAATACTGATATTTACTAATTGGATATTTAAGACGGTAATACTTATATCTGTAATTAGTTTTGTTTTTTCGAAGTTCCTTACTCATTGGAATAAGATAAAATCTGTTGAAGAATAGTTTGTTTGAACTAGTATATAAATTCCTCTACAAAAGCTTGAAAAACTTTTATAGAGGAATTTTATTTATTAATGTGTTTTTATTTAGCAAAGTTATGTTTTCCTATTACTTTGATTATTTGTCTGGTCCATATCCACTTGCTTGTTGAAGTTACGGGGTTATAGTAATAAATGGCACCGCCAGAAGGATCCCAGCCGTTTAGTGCGTCCCTAGCTGCTTTAATGCACTGGGAGTTAGGCTCAAGATTTATTTGACCATCCGCAACAGCATCAAAGGCTCCCGGCTGATATATCACCCCAGCTATGGTGCTTGGAAATCTACTGTCTCTGGTTCTGTTTAATACTACTGCTGCTACAGCAACCTGACCTATATAAGGTTCACCACGAGCTTCTCCATGTACAAGCCTTGCAAGAAGGTCTAAATTCCTGTTACCTGCTGAGGCTGAAGTGGTTTTTGATCTAGATACACCAGTTGCAAGACCTAGTGCGGATAATGTCTCGGGGCCTGCTATGCCATCTACTTTTAGACCGTTTTTATATTGGAAATGACGGACCGCTGTATATGTTTTGTATCCGTAAATTCCATCGACAGCTCCATCGTAGTAGTGCCATTTACGAAGATTGAATTGTATGTTTTTTACTTCCTGTCCTGTAGAACCATAATATGATAAAGCTGTTTTGTAACCAAACAAGGCATTAATATCGCTTCTGTATACATAAGCTGTGCTAATTAATGAAATAATAGTCAATATTATGGCAGTCAATAATATTTTTTTCTTACGCAAATTAATTCTCCTTCACCTTTATACTATTGACTATATTTTGTGTATTTTCATTTAAATTATTATTAGTAGAAAAATTTACATGTTGCTAAAAAAGGATTATGCATAAGTAAGTGCAGATAAAGCATATGCGGGCTAGAAGCTGAGTTTAACGGTCTCTTCCTGCAATTAAGAGATATATTAATACAATGATTAGAAATTCATCCTCAAGGTTTTCTTGTATTAATATAAATATCAGTCCTAAAAGGATTATATCATCAGCATGAATGTTTTTCACAATATTATCAAGAAACATAGGTCTCTGATTCCTAAGGTATTCTGTCTTAGCAGATTTGGGGGTTTCGTTTGGCATAGGAATACTTTCTATTTCAGTCTTCTCTATTTCGTTAACTGTATTTTCCAAACTGTTAGTATTGTCCTGTACCGCACTTGATTCGGGTTTTATGTAAGGATATCTATAAGACCTAGGTACTCTTCTATAATTCATGCTTGACCTCCCTAATTGTTCTTCTCCATTTCTGTCATCATCCTAGTGACCTGAGTCATTTGGAATAGTTTGACGCAGTTGCCTATTTTTTTTTGTCTTGAATTATTCAAAAAAGGACTTATTGCAGTAAGTAGATTTATCCTTGGATCGTTTATACTTCTCATACCATCCATTATGGTTTTAACTTTTCGCATCATTTCCACATTGTCATCTAAACTGTTTTTTGTATCAGAATTCTCATTTGTTATCTTGTTTTGGGGTTGAGTGGGTGTTTGCTCTTCAGGTTTTTGAGGAGATTGCTCCTTCGATGAGGAGTTTGCCAACATGGATAATATGTTGCCAAGGTTATCTGGAACATTGACATTTTCTTTTCCAAGCATTTGTGCTATCTGTTTAAATTTCGTGTTGAGTTCATCATCATTCACTAATCTGTCACCTCCGATAGTATGAAGCTCATTGATCGCTGTTAAGTATTTTTTTCATTTTGTCCACTAGTTCATCTCCACGTTCTCCTAAAAGTTGGGATAGATTATTCATATCAACTCCACTAATTAGTTTCCTCATTTCATCCTTATCAATTTTTAAGTTTAAATCCTTTAATTTATCCTCATCTATTTCGTCTATTTTATCAATCAACTCATTTTTATCTATTTTATTTATTTTTTTTGCAAGCTCCTCGGTGTTTCCTTTTTTCAACATATCCATAGCACTGTTAAGCTTCATTTGAAGCATTTTATCATTCAATAAATCACCTAAACTTTTATTACCTTGATTGCTCATAATATCATTCCTTTCAATTTATGACCTAGCGTTTGTGGTAATTTGGGGAAGTACTGCTTTAGCTTGAAAATTTGATAGCTATAGCATTAGCAAAGTGAATAAAATTCTTATAAGGAATATAATTTTATTTTATGTACTACAGCCATGTATTTTGGAATATTTCCCTAATTAATATATATTATTTGAGCTTATAAAATAGAACTTATTTTAGGTCGTTTCAGAAAATAACCTATCTAATATCTGACTATATTTATTTTTCGCTATTTCTTAGATTATTTAAAGTTAAAATCTTTATCTATAAACAGAAGACCGAATAAAATAATGAAGAACAGTATGATGTCTTTGTCGTTTGAATACGATCTATCTAAATTGTTTTCTTCTGATCGGCTCTCACTAAATAAAAGTATAAATACTATAATAAAAAACAGAATTTCATCAATATCTCCACTTAATAGATTCATTGGGGAATTCATAAAGACACCTCCTCTAGCTCGTTTTTGATA
This sequence comes from Clostridiaceae bacterium, assembly GCA_012519925.1. Taxonomy (GTDB): domain Bacteria; phylum Bacillota; class Clostridia; order Acetivibrionales; family Acetivibrionaceae; genus Acetivibrio. The sequence goes on along the minus strand of JAAYPF010000223.1, from coordinate 13 downwards.
AGGTTATCCCTAG
>JAAYPF010000222.1 GCA_012519925.1 Clostridiaceae bacterium | reverse complement strand
CTGCATTAGTAGAAAAACTCTCGCTTACTAAGGAGCAGATTAATGAGCTTTTGGAGTATTTCATTGTATCCCTGCCCGCTTATTTCAAGGCTAAGCTGACAAATTTACAGTGGGAAAGTTGAGTTAAATAATTAGTCACTTCAGGAACACTTTCCGAAGATTCATCACCTACTAGAAGCATCAATTGTTCTAAAGGATTAATATCAATCCCTTCAACAAAAGTTATAAGTTGCGTCAAGGTTTCAAAATACATATCTAAACCTCCTATCCTTATTGGTATAATCATAAACGTGTTTTATCAAATCAACATCTTCAGGTTTTTGTTGCTATTTATATCAACTAAAGAATATATCGTACAAACTACATAGGGAATTAACACGAATTTAAGTAATCTAGCTTTTTGCACTAAGTGCTTTGTGCATTTTATATAATTCCTCTAAGAAAGTTTGTTTTTTTGAAAACTTTTTTGCACTTGGTTCTGTTGAAAAATGCAGATATTATCTAATTCTTACAAGGGATCTTAAATATTGTGATGTTTCAGACTCAAAACTTCTTTTAGAAGAAGTTAGTATATTACTAGAGGCATATTGTCAGAGTGTTTTAAATTCTGAATTCTATGGTTCTGGATTCTTGCGACTTTGCCTCGGTATGTTTTTTACTCCAAATTATCACATGGATTAGACCTATAAAAAAATATGTTAGCATAAATTCTACTAAAGAATGTTGAAACAGTTGCAATAACAAATTATTACTAGTACTGTAGAACCAACTTATAATACATATGTACTATTTACAGAAATATACAACCCCCTTATAATATAAGTGTATAGAATTTTCGTTATGAAACAACTATCCCAAAAAATAGTGCTATTTTTGTATCTTTCATTAAATAATCAAGCATATTACAATCACTTCATGAATTGAAGTCACTATTAACACTCTATCTGTGGAAAATCCTATTAAAATCACTTTTAGCGGTTAAGGGAGAAAACAAGGAGGCAAAGCTTATATGGATAATTTCTCACAACACTTGGAAAAAGAAATTGTAAAAAAGAACACAATTTTAAATTCCTATAGTGAAGACCGTTACTCTAATAAGGAACAACTACATAACCTTGAATTAGAGCTCGACGAATTGCTTTATCAATACTACAAGTTACTTAGACACAAAGATAAATAATAATTTAGGTCTAGTATTTTATCTAATGTATTCAAAAGACAAATACAGTCAAACTTCTGGAATTGAAGACTTAGAAAAATGGTGCAGGATTTAGACAAGTCAATATCTATTTTTAAGATTTACTTTTTTTCCACTCGTCGAGTTGCAATAATATCTACGCCTGTATTTAGTATATCCTTATATATAATTTGCTGAAATTCGACGGGTGCTTTTATCTCTAATGTTTTAAGAAATCGGACAATCTCGGACACTTTGTCTTTGGGGACAGGCTTATTGCCTCGCACACTTACAAGAGGCAATACACCCTCTAGAACCTTTACTGTTGAAGTAAGATTTCTTACAGGATTTATCAACTCGTCACGGGCATATTGTACACCTTTTGGACAAAGAGCGTTTTTTACGGTTATTGACTCTTCATAGGTTACTTCCAATTTGCAACCATTAGGACATACAATGCATATCATTTCTTTCTCAATCTTCACTTATTTCCACCTCCAAGCTTCTAATGCCTTTTAGTTCTAATGCCTTTATGCTTACAACCAGCATTTCCGAAGGATTTAACTTTCTATATTTCAAACACTTTATTAACCTTTCATCGCTGGAAAAAATTAATTTTACATCTGTCCACTGCTTATCCACTCTCATTGAAAAAGCAACATCTTTCTTGCCTGAAATAGTATGCGGAAGTACATACCGAATGCCCTTTCCAGCTTTAACTGCCACTTTCTCCTGCTTTTTATGTTTACCTTCAATATATTCCAATACCGATTTAGCTGCTTTCTCAGCTTCATTGGATACATGGTCAACAAGGTCATGAACCTGCAATACATTCCCACAGGCAAAAACCCCTTCAATGCTAGTTTGGAGGTTTTCATCCACTATTGCTCCCTGAGTAACCTCATCTATGTCAACTCCTGCATCCTTTGACAATTCATTTTCCGGTACTAAACCTACTGACAATATAAGGGTATCACATTCAATCTTTCTTGACGTTCCTCTTATAGGTTCACCCTTATCATCAACCATTGCAATGGTGACACTCTTTAGCCTTTCTTTACCCTCTATATTGATAACTGTATGACTTAATAAGAGCGGTATGTTATAATCTTCAAGGCACTGCGTAACATTTCTTGCAAGCCCGTTAGAATAAGGCATTTTTTCAACTACAGCAATAACTTTAGCACCTTCTAAAGTTAACCTTCTTGCCATAATAAGCCCTATATCCCCAGATCCTAGAATTACAACCTGTTTTCCAACCATCATGTTTTTTAGATTAACAAAATTTTGAGCCACACCGGCGGTAAAAATTCCGGCAGGTCTTGTTCCAGGAATGCCAATAGCTCCCCTTGTCCTTTCTCTGCAACCCATCGCAAGTATTACTGCTTTTGCTTTATAAGTATTGAGCCCTTTTGAACTCATAACAGTTATCTCTTTATCGGAGCTCATATTAACTACCATAGAACTGGTCAAAATTTCAACACCCAATTTTTTCGCTTGGTCTATATACTTATGCGCATATTCGGGTCCTGTTAAAACTTCATTAAATTTTACAACACCGAATCCATCATGAATACACTGATTAAGGATACCTCCTGCAAAAGATTCCCTTTCAATAACAACAATGTCTTTTACTCCATTCTTTACAAGTTCCACACTGGCCGCCAATCCTGCCGGTCCTGCCCCAATGATTACTACATCTTTATCTAAATTCATTTACTCTCTCCTTCTATTTGACTCTACCTTCAAAAAGCTTTGAATCCTTTCCTCTTAATACCACTTCTTCCACGGGAACACCATACTCTTTTGTGAGTATCTCAACAATTCTTGCAAGACAATACCCACCCTGACATCTTCCCATCATAGCTCTCGCTCTATATTTTATACCAGCTAATGTTTTAACACCCAAAGGGTTTTCTATAGCATCCATGATTTCTCTTTTAGTTATGTGTTCACATCTACAAACTATTTCCCCATATTCAGGGCATTTTTTTATTAGTTCATCCTTCTGCTCACGGCTTAACTGTCTAAACTCCAAAATGCCTTTTCTTTGATTTGTAAATTCAGGTTTTTCTTCAAGCTCTTCCTTATTAGCTATAATGTCCCTTACCATCTTAGAAATAGGTACCGAAGCAGTAAGACCTGGCGATTCAATACCAATCAATTGAATAAGCCCTTCTACAACTTCAGATTCTTTAATAACAAAATCTCCAAAACCACCTACTTTTGGTCCAACTAGCTTTGGTCTAATGCCGGAATAATTTCGTATAACATCCTTAACTCCAATAGATGGCAACAATTCCTTCGCTTCGGTAAAAAGCTTAGTCATTACATCCCTAGTAACACCATAATCACATTTAGTCTTTATATACTCAGCACTAGGACCTATTAATATATTCCCCTCAATTGTAGGAGTAATATGTACTCCAAGGCCTCCACTTCCCGGCCTAGGTACTGGATACACAGGCATACTAAGATATTTTCTGGTTCTTTTATCTAATATGTAGTACTGACCCCTACAGGGATAGATTTTGTAATTTTTATCACCGGCCATAGTAGAAATTTTGTCTGAATACAAGCCAGCGGAATTGATTATATATTTACAATAATACTGATTTCCCCCTGCACTAATTCGGAACTTACCTTTTTGTCTACTGATTTCGAACACTTCTGTATCAAAATAAAACTTTACACCATTTTTACACGCATTCTCTGCTAGTGCCACCGTATATATAAAGGGATTTATAATTGCGGTATTAGGAGACAACATCGCACCTATTCCACCAACATAGGGCTCTAGACTATTGACTTGCTCAGCATTTATAAAAGATAAATTGGGCACACCGTTCTTTTTTCCAGTGTCCATAAGTTTTTCTATACCTTTAAGATCACATTCATCAAAGGCTACTACAAGCTTTCCTGTCTTTTTGTAAGGTACATCTAGATCTTTACATACTTTTTCGAACCCTAAATTTCCTTCTACGCAGAGCTTTGCCATTAAGCTTCCTGGCTTATTATTAAATCCAGCATGAACAACGGCACTATTTCTACCGCTTGTACCTGCGGCAACATCGCTTTCCTTATCTACAACAGCAATGTCAAGCTTATACTTTGAAAGTTCTCTAGCTACTGCACAGCCTACCGCACCTGCTCCAATTATGATTATGTCAAAATAATTTTCCATATTTCATTCCAATCCTTTGTAAAATGCAATTCTTTCTTTATATTCTATCATAAAAAAAGAACAAATTAAATATGACCACAAAATTATTGGGGGGAATTTGTTCTCTTAGCATTGGTAAAACGTTTAGAGTTTGGCTGTATGATGATGGTATTAAATTAGAATAGCGAAAATTGATTTGTTCGTGTTTTGAAGCATTTGGTTTAACAAATTGCAAATACACTACCAAGATCTATGAAGTTTGGTTAAGGTTTGCAACGTTTTTAGACCCAGGATTCTTGGGGAATTTTGGGCTTTATCTTGATTTGACAGTAAAACAAGGTTTTACTTGAATTGGGTTTGTTTTTTGCTGTTATTTGTTATAGTTTTTATATTGTGTTTTTATGCGTTTCAGAACACTGATTAGTTTAGGTGTGCATATCTTACGAAATAGTAAAGAGGGGTGTCTTTTTCGTTCATAAAATAGGTAACTGTGCCGTATTTTCTTAATTCGCTTATTAGATAATATTCTGCATCGCTTCCAAAGTGATAGAATAATACGTATACCTTTTGATACTTTATAATTGCATCAACATTTTCTTTAAGACGTTCTTCATCAAGGGTTGTTATATATTTGTAGGGTTCAGACTTAAGGTTCCAGTACTTACAGCCATAAATCATTTGACCAGACTCAAATACATTGTCCGGAAAATGCGTTAAGCTCTGCTTATATCCTGTAGTGTATTCGTAAATAGGAACTGCATTTGCGAAGATATATAGCTTTTCGTCGTCTTCAATTTTGTTGTCAAGATAGTATATCAAATTTGCAGCTTCCTGACCTTCCCTATACATATTGCTAACATCTGTGTATCTTAATGAACCATAATTTAAAGCGATTATCAATATAAATATAACTACTTCAAAAGGTTTCCATACTAATAAATCCATCAAAACTTCTGCGAAGAACAAAACCCCAAGTATTGTAAAGGGTACCAAAAATAACAGCAGACGGTCTTGCATTGGGTATTGCTCTATACTAGATGCGATTACTGTAAATAAGACTGCCAGTATGGTATATCCTCCTATATTGTTTTTTCTCACAAGAAAAAGTAGGGTTCCTCCTATCCACAATATCCATGCAATTGCAGACACATCATAGAAAATAAAGCTAAGGTAGTTATTAAGCATAAGATATATCAAATCCCACTGGGATTTGTTTTCGGGAAAAAGCGGAAAATAGAGTTGTTTCCAATATTCCATAGACATTCCGTCTATGTTTCCCGAGACTTTCGCAGTATAAACAAAATAGCATATACCAAAGCTTATAAGAGCTATCGCTCCAAAAGCTACAGCACCTATGAAAATTCTAAATGTCTCCTTTGCCCTATCAGCATCCCGTGTAAACATATTAACTGCAAACCTAGCTATGCAAGCAAAGAAATTGTATGCTGTAATTGCACCAATAACAAAAATTGTGGGAAAGGATATCCACACTGCAAAGAAGCAAAAAAGCAAATACCCCCATAAGGGAAGCTTTTTATCTTCATAGAGCTTGTATAGATACAAAGCTGCAACTGTAAAAAAAGCATCGGACATATAGGGCTTTAGCTCTGTCGAATAGTAAACGAGAGGGGAAACAGTAGCATAAAAGGCTGTTCCTAGAAGCGGCCTTTTAAAACCCGATCTTTTTATAAATAGGTAAAATAACCTTATTGACAATAAACCAGCTAAAAATGAATACAATCTTAATATTCGTTGTGAGCTTCCTAAAACAGTAATAAAGCTCTTTACTATTAATAAAAATCCTAGGGGTGCACTTTGAGAATAATCAAGTGGCTTAAGCAATCCGCTAAAGCCTCTCTGAATTATTCCACTTGCAAGCATAGCTTCATCATACCAAAGAGTTCTGTCCTGGATATAGGATCCAAGCCTGAAGAGAACTCCCAAAGCAATAACAATTATATATAAAACCTTTGTTATGTTTAAGTTTAGGTTTATAGTTTTTTTTACTTCCATTAAATTTAGATCTATTTCCCTTTTCCTTGATACCATTTAATGCTTCCTTTCTATGTGTAGCAATACTTCTTTATTCGTTCTTTGCATCATATTTACCTAAAGCAGCCTTTATAAGGATTTTAAATAGGGAAGCGTTTCCCTTCATAAAACTGATTTTAGTCGGAATTTTACCCTTTTTAGGATAGCTTCTTCGTACCGGAACTTCAACAGTTTTCATACCAATCTTAGGTGCTTTGATAGATAAATAAGCTAAAAGCTCATAGGTATCAAAAACATCACGAAAAGGCTGAACCTTTTTATTGGTAAGGAAGCGTCTTGAATAAGCCCGAAATCCGTTGGTTGTATCAGTGTACCTAAAACCTGCTGCTAATGAAATAATCGGAGCATGAAGAAATTTTACAGCTAAATGCCTCATAACAGGTGTGTTTTCAGCAATTCCGCCTTTGACATAGCGTGACCCCTGAACCATATCAAAGCCTTTATCTAGGTATTCAATAAATAGAGGTATGGATTCCACACTATCTTTTCCATTTCCGTCAATAGTAATAATTCCTTCGTAGCCTCGGTTTAATGCCCACCAGTAGCCCATCCTAAGCTGTGCACTCAATTTGCCGGGACCTCTTTTTACAAGTAAAGAATTTATACCCATAGATTTTAGACGTGAATTCTCCATTGAGCCATCAGATGACCCTCCATCACACAATACAACATCAATTAGGTCATTTATACCCAATTTATTTATCTTCTCAAGCTGCCCTATAATCCTGTCACCCTCATTAATAACCGGAATACAGAGACAGTACTTGTTTTCCTTACCTTTAAATTCAAATTTGTTAAACTCTGGTACCTGCTGTGCCATAGCTTTCATTTCTCCTAGGAAAATTATCCTTTAGAAACACTGAAGATATAACTTATCTAAATTTTCACTTCTTGCTTTATTTGTATAAAAAAGCTTCACGTAAAAAACCCAAAGTAATATTTCAGTTGTTCTCAAGGTAAATTTCTATTATTCAAACACTTGAGCGATATAACTCATTGCTCTTTCTATATCGCTAAGAGAGTCATCTTGTCCTTTTTTCATTTCTATTGAGATAAAACCTTTATAGGATTTACTCCTTAAAAGGGATGCCAATTGCCTATGCCCATCTCTTTGAGTAATAGGTACTAAGCCGGGCTCACTTATATGGATATGATTTATATGCTCCATATAAGCAGCAATTTCTTCAACATTCTCCCTATTCTCAACAATAGTTCCAAAATCAAGGTTGACCTTAAATCCCCTAGAGTTAACATCCTTCACTATCTCTACGGCCTCTTTTGTAAAGTTAATAAAATTAGTTCCATAAATAGATGGATTAGCTTCAATTGCAATTACTGTGCCTTTTTTAAAGGCATATTCCCCAAGTACTCTAAAAAACTCCACTGCAGCCCCATAATCCTCTTCTCTAGTAAGGCAACGATTCTTAGGCGAGCCAAAAACTAGGTTTTTACAAGATATCACTGCGGCAAAATCAATTGCTCCAAATAAATATTGAGTAATCCTTCTTTGATTTTCCGCACTTTCAAATATAACTTCCGACCTTCCGTAAAGTATTGACTGCATACTGCAAATTTCAAAATTATACTGGTTTTTAAGTTCCTTTTCCAGTTTTTCTGCTTCACTTATTCGTTCATAAGGTCTATCGGCAAAAAACCTCGTAGGTGCTATTTCAAGACCTTTAAATCCATATTTTTCCATTAATTTATATACTTCAATATCCTTAGAACCATCCCATGCTATATTAGAAATTGAAAGTCTCATTGTGTTTCTCCTATCAACTTTTCTATATCAGCAACAACTCTGCCCCTATCGGCAATATATCCTCGCTCCCCGTTAAATAGTCCATAATGCACTGAGTGCATATCATATCTTACCGGAATACTTAGAAACTCATTTTTAAACTCCTTGCCATAAATGCGTTTATATAGTTCACCAGCAGATATCGGTTCTGTAGCTAGGCATAGAAGGCGTATATCATTTTTAATCGCTATTTCAATATGAGCCCAAAGATTACTTAAATTATAAAATTGAAAAATACTTCTAGAGTCGGTAAAAGAAAGAGCATTAAAGCCACAGTTTCTAAAAAACTCCTTCAGACTAAACCTTGTTTCTTTATCCAAAGTTCTCAACTTATAGAAACCATTTTCCTGTTTTAAATAGCATTCACTAAGGTTTAAAGGACATAGCTTTTGGAGTTCTAAAAACTTATCTTCTTTCAACAATGAAGGAATAATATTTATCATATCAAAAATAAAGTTTTTCTTTAAATTCTTCCCAAACAGCCCAGGGAGTCTTAATATATGATAATCACTGACGTTTTCCATCACCCATTTTTCAAGCATATATCGATGCTTTCCATAAGGATGTAATCCATCAGTATCTATATAAGTGTTTTCATCTACGCCTTTGATCTCTTTATATACATCAACAGTAGATATTAGCACAAGCTTTTTGAAGTTCATTCTTTCAATATTTTCAACTGCTTGCATGACATGCTTATAATCCTTTTCCGGTTCATGGTTTGCAAGAAATTTTTCAGCCCTTACACCACAATATACCACAAGGTCATGTTGCGTCAAAAAGGCTTCACTTATGTTGTTTGAGTTGTATTGATTTCTAAAACCCGTTTGCATATTTAAATTTGAGCCCACAAACCCACTATAACCCACTAATGTTTTATCCACTAAGTTCCCCCTCAAAACAATGTTTTGCTTATTAAAATCAGGAAAAGTCTCTTTCAAACTCCCACATAGAGTATTTATACCCCTATGCTCAAACAAAAGAATTATAACACTACTATTTTACCTTTTCAACCGATTCAAAGGTATATGTTTGTTTTGTATTTTGTAGGTTTAAAATTAGGGATACAAACTTTATAACTATTGCAAATAAGGAAAAGAATCCCGTGAAACACACGGAAAGGAAAAGCATGGTAGTTGTCCAGCCTTCAACAACTCTGTCATAGGCTAAATATATAAATACAGTGTAACAAAATACTGCAATTGAAAAGAACAACATCATTATAGCCATAAATATAGATATCTTTGGCACAATATTTGTAAATATCATAAGATAATTTAAAGCTTGAGACAACCTAGCTTTTGTGTTGAGCCTGCCCTCAAGAGCAATGCTTTTATTGGGAGTATACTTATGTATATACGTTTTGAGCCCTATGTTATAATAAACTGCTTTCCTATAACGAATGGACGTATAGGAATTATTTATTCTATTGACTGCTCTGCGGGATAAAACCCTAAATCTCTCGGTCCACAACCTCAAACGGTTTTGGGAATATCTTCTAAACAAGCTGTAAAATATTCTTGAATCTAAACGTTCTCTGACATCAGGTGCAGCTGATACAATATCATAGCCCTTTAAAGAATGCTTGTACACTTTTATTATCTCTTCAAAATCATAATCTGCCACAGGATTGTCAAACTCAAACACAAAATCACCTATGGAAATATCTACACCTGCTGTTATTGCTGCCTCAGTGCCATGATAGAAACTCAAGTTCACGACAGTGAAGGAAATAACTTCAAGCTTTGATGCTGCATGTTTTATCATTTCAACACTTTTGTCTGTTGAAAAGTCATTTACAGCAATAATCTCATACTTTTCGAAGTTCTCCGAAAGTACGGTTGCAATGTTCTCAATAAATTCACCTATATACCTCTCATGATTTCTCACATATACTATAGCTGAAACAACTTTCTTTTCTTTGCTTGTAAGTTTCATAATCATAATACCTCATCTAAATCATATACTGTGCTTATTTTCCCCGACAATACACTGACAAAGGTCGGATTTTCCGAGTACTTTCTAATTACAGTCGGTCTTGAATCATCAATCTCTGATGACAATAGAATAGGCTTCATGGAATAGAGTGACTTATAAAATTTGAAGTCAAATCGGCTAAGCATGTACTTCTTAGCAATTCCCGACATGTATGTCCACGAACTTGGTGGTTTGAAATCACAGCAATTGCAATTATAAAGGCAGTGTTCACTACACAGAGGATTTTTTTTCTGGCATTCAAATACAGGTAAGTTATCATGACAACTCAAATGCGGAGTAAAAGTAACTGAAGTTAGAGAATGAAGACCAGTTTTACCAAAGGGCATTATTGAGAAAAATGGTCCGTCCATTATAGTAATCCCAAGCCCCCTCAAGTTGTCACCAGGATGGCATAAAATCATTTCACAAAGCTCATATTTGATTTTGAAAGGTTCAAAACCTGCAATTGAGTTAATCTGGTTTGCCGATGCGTAAGTTGCATTTAGAACAAAACCAGTTGAAATACTTTCCTGACCGTTTATGTTTATATGATATTCCTTTGAGCTTTTTTGGATATCTTCAATTTTCACATTGAACTTTAACTCAACCTGTGGAAATTTCTTTATTTCCTCCAAAAGATAATCCCTAAGAATTGCAGAATCATAGGTATATTCTTCAACCTCAAATGCTCCATCACACATTCCTTCATTAAAGAATTCACCCGGTTCCACTTCAACGCACTTTATTCGTGCATTTTTGCAAAACTTCTTAAACTGAGCTGCATTAGTCCAGGAATACTTTGATGATGTAGCATAAATTTTTCTAAAAGATGAATTTATACAAAAGTCGAACTCTCTATTGAACTTCTGAAAATATTCTGTCACACTGTTAACTGTAGAAAAGGAGCGGGGATAATGATAACCATTATGAACACGGGCTTGATTTATATAAGTAGCACGTGAAAAAGGTTCACTTTCACACTCAAGTACAACCACCTTATGACCTTTTTTGCCACAAATCAATGCTCCATACAAACCATATAAACCTGCACCAATTATAACTCTATCGTAATACCTCATTTGCACCCTTCTAACTACAATACCTTGCATTTGTATTTCATTTGATTTTACTTGGTACTTAACTTGTATAAGAATTTTATAATGCTCAATATAAACGCCTATACTAATATTTTAGCCTTTTTTACAGAATTATTCAAGTAGAAATAAATACTCTTATGGTGCTTAAGCCTTTGTTTTTGAATGTATCGCTTCATAAAAAATAATATAGGGACTATTTGTCCCTATATTATTTTTTATGTATTTAGTTTATTTTCGCCTTATCTAGGGCAGCAGCAACAGCGTCCTTTATTCCGACACTACTATATGTAGCTCCCGATACTACATCCACATCGGTGGACTGTGTTTTAATAATTTCAGCTATTACTGGCATTGATTTTTCTACAAAAGGTGCATCGTCTCCATGGGATACAATTTGAACATCCTCTATTTTTCCATTTTTTATTACCACAGATACATTAGTAATCCCATCTTTAAACCCCTTTGCCGACCCTTCATATGTGCCGTCTTTGTATATTGAGGAAGAATCCTTTGTACTTGTATTCTCTGATTCATTATCTTTTGCAGGTTCCTCAGTATTGTCAACGGGTGCCTTTGTTGCTTCCGGTTCACCTTTTTGACCATCTGACGCCACATTTCCGGGTAAAAGCTTCGCCTTATCTAAGGCAACAGCAACAGCATCCCTGATGCCTATGCTACTGTAAGTAGCACCTGATACAACGTCAACATCTGTAGATTGTGAACTTAATATTTTATTTGCTACATAATCATATGAACGTTCAAAGTAAGGTGCATCATCACCATGGGACACAACTTCAATTTCCTTGATAATATCACCTTTAACTGTAACCGATACAGTGGTAACAGCACCTCTAAAGCCTATGGCGGAGCCTTCATATTTGCCATCATGATAAAGCGTATTTTCCGTTACATTTATAATTCCATCAGTTGAAGCCTGTTTGATAACATTTGATTTAAATGTAAATGAGCCTAAATAGTATACCGATATCATAATGAAGACTGCTGCAACTGCTGCTATTCCTGTGTTAATATCTTTTTTAACAGCTTTTACAGTAGCATTACAGCGGCGACATGCAGGTATACACTTAAAACATTGGATACACTCTCCACTATCAACTCTCTCATACTTATAAAGAGGAATTCCCATTGCACAGCTATTTGTACACAATTTACAAGAACCACACTTTTGTGTAGTCTTAGAAACTTTTATAATCCTAAAATGTGACGTCAAGGTAAAAAAGGCTCCTAACGGACAAAGATACCTACAGAAGAACCTTTCAACGAACAAAGATGCTATTATAATAGCAAATAATATAAATGTTCCTATTGTAAACTCTGTTATGGCAAAAGAAATGTCAGGAACTTTTCCAACTGTTGCAATCACTCCAAAAGCATCCCATGGATTAGCTCCCTCAAACATCGATAAATCAAAGGTCCAAACAGCAATAATTAGAAAAAACAAGACAATGTATTTAAAATATTTAAATACCCTATCTAATTTCTCACTCACCTTAAACTTAATTTTAAACACTTTGCTTGAAATATGGTAAAGCATGTCCCCTAATGTACCAAATGCACACATCCAACCACAAAAAAACCTACCTAGAATAATAGTCGCTGGTATTACAGCAATCACTTCTATTAATCGTGGTAAACTATCTGTAAAATTAAAGCTCTGATTTATAATACTAATATAAATATGTTTTATTCCGGCAAATGCATTTATGTATATGCCAGGTAGTATTATAAAAAAAATTATTTGGACCATAAATCTTATAACTTGTAAAACTGATATTCTTTTGTTATCTCTCACAAAAATCCTCCTTTTAGGCCACCTTTTTAATAAGTTATATAATAATTAAATAACAAACCCCATTAAAGTAATTTTTCAAGTTGCAATTAACCAGCTATTTTAGAAATCAACTACCTTCCTGCCTTTCAAACACAGTATGCCCAATTATATATCACATATTATATATTTCAATACTTAAACTATCCTTAAAATTTCATCTTTAATGCATTCAATAATAAAAAACACTAAATTTGAACACAGTATTATATAAGATTACCCTAAACATAAACAAAAAGCTCTTGATATCAAGAGCTTTTTGTTTATATGTTCTTTAAATATATGTTTTTTACAAGAGATATTATGATGTACTCAATGAATCAATACCTCTTTGTGTCTTATTATCCTTATTTTCAATACTGACATCTTTACCTTCCTTAATTCTAGACTCAATTTTCGAAGCCTCCATAACCTTTTCGGTTATGATAGAATTAATCTCTTCTATAGATTCCTCTAAGGAGAAAGTTTTCTTAATCTCTTCAAGTACTGCATTGTCAGACAGATTTTCCATATCAATGTCCATACAGCTATCTTCAGTGCACAATCTAAACAACGCCTTATATTGGTAATTATCTTCTGTTATGTTTAAATTTACAACCTTTAAATCTTTACAACGCATAAGTAATGCCCCCTTCAATTTTTAATAGACGCTAAAACTATGCCCTATTCATTTGTTGCTAATGGGGAAGGAACAGTATAAACTCTAGCTCCCATCTCGGCATCCAACATAAAAATACCCTTTCCGTCATTCTCACCTATTAATCTAATATTACTTAGATTTTGTTCTGCAGTATCTTCTTCTTCAGCCTGCTCGTCAATAAACCATTTAATAAATGAACTTGTCTTGTGATCACGTTCCTCAATAGCTTGGTCAGCGATAGTATAAATTGACCGTGTAACATATTGCTCATGTTCGAGCGATTTTGTCAAAACCTCTTCAATAGAATTAAAATCCCACTCAGGAGCTTGTATCGGCTGAAGCTTTACACGTCCTCCAATAAGATTTAAATAGTTAATCAGAATTCTAGCATGATCTCTTTCTTCCATTGCCTGAATTTTAAACCAGTTTGCAAAACCATTTAAGTTTCTTGATGTAAAATATGCTTCAAAAGAAAGATACAGATAAGCAGAGTAAAGTTCTTTTTGAATTTGGTCATTCAAAAGTTGTTCAATTTTTTCACTAACCATATTGTCCCATCTCCTTATTAGTTTTAATTATATTTTTCTCCAAGTTAACAATCTAATAAAAGTTATACCCACTAACAACACAATTCAAACTTTTTCCTATCAAAATAAGATTTTTTGAATTATCTATTTTTTATTTATGTAAGCTCTTTTATAACTTTACGGGAAACTCGTTCGCTATATCTACTTTCATAACGCCCAGGAGCCCAGCCTTTTATGAAACGATAAAAATCTGCCCATGCCACATGATATAGTTGTCGCCATTCCTTTTCTAAGGCTTCAAAGTCTATATTTTTCTTTTTAGTATCCAAAGCCCTTTTCAATTCTGCGAAATAATAAGCTAAAACGTCATCCTCCCAGCTTTCACACTCATCACCATAAAGACAACTATCCACAAAATATGCAATATCTTTCATTCCACAACCACCTCCAACATATTGGAAGTCTAGTGCGGCAACACTATTTCCATCGTCGGAAAAACAAAAGTTCGCAAGTTTTGCATCACCGTGAACAAAAGTTTTAAAGGTACAACTGTTGAGTTTTCTATCTATAGCTCTAGCAGCATTCTTTAGCTCTATATCCCTCATCGCCTTAAGTTCATCCGGGCGCGTATCTAAATGCCAGTACGTCCCTTGTGCCCATAGCTTTTCAGGTTTTTCAGCCATGAAAGTTGCGTGAAAACAAGCCAACCACTTTAAGCATAATTGCATTTCCTTCCACCCTATACTTTGCTTTCTTCTACTGAAGCCTGCTGCATCAAGATCTTCAAACACCATCAAAAAGCCATCCTTTTGCGACTCTAAAATATACCAATTAGGAACTCTGCAATCATCTCCACATTTTCGACTCCAATTTTCATAAAAAAACATTTCAACTTTATAGGATTTCAGTTTTCTCTGAAAGGAAGTATTACCACCACGTGATTTTCCAGAATGCTCAGGCAATCGTACATCTTTTACTATTACGCTTTTTATTTCTGCCCCAGACAAGGCATAACGCAATATTTTTCCATAACCTTCCCAAAGCTCTTGTACTTCTTCAATTTTACGCAATCCTTTTGCACCTGTTGAGTTCAGAATCAACTTTTCAAAGCCTTTGTTCATAACACCAATTCTCCATTTAGCACTTTTAAATAAGTTTAGCATACCGTAGCGTAAGGTTCAACTAAAGTGGTAGATTATGCTACGGCAAATAGGTTAGACAATTATAGCAAACTCCAGTATAATAATTTACAAAATCAGATTTATATAAATTACTATACTATTAATAAAACAAACCACATAATAATTGTACTGACAAAAAATATGTGATACTATTATTATATAGTCTATATTCTATGAGAAGAATTAGGTAAATTTATGTTTATTATATTTATTGCTTTATTAGCATTAGCACTGATTGTTTTTATATCCGACAATAAATCAGAGCCAAACAGGTATATTAGCTTTATTATACTTACTCTAAGTATGCGTCCTGCTGCGGACTCTCTTAAAACTTATATAATTCCTATGATTGAAGGCTATCAAATTAGTTTACTGAATCCTTCATTGTTTTTTGTTGGATTTTTATATACTATTTCGATATGCTTTCCCATGTATTTTATTTTACTCTACTCATTGGCCTATTCCGAATTATTTAGATTTAAACGTACAATAAGTAAGATAATCTTTAAAGTCCTATTATTAATACCTTCTTTATGGATGTGTTTGTTTTCTCCTATTTCATCGCCCGGTCCACAGCTTTCAACGGATTATATAGTGCTATTGGTGTGGACAATCCCCTATGCAATTTGTTCTATTGTTTTTCTTTTAGTGGCTTATTTCAAAGAAAAACACAGATTTCTTAAAAACGAGCGGCTGATTAATTTGTTTTTCATAATACCTATACAAGCTATATTTATCCTTTCAGAGGTTATAATCCCTATTTTTATGCCGGAACACCTCAACTACTTACATATAACTCCATTTTTTTATTTAGTTGTTTATTTATTATTCTTTATACTAAAGTTTATTATTTTAGGTGTCAGGTATCTTCTCCAAAAAAAGAGGCACCACTATGAAAAAATGATACTTGATTCTAGTATGTCCATATTTAATCACTCTATAAAAAAAGAAATATCTAAGATATCTCTTTATACAACCCTGCTTAAAAATTATTCAAGCTTTTACGATAATGAAGAAGAGGAAACTATAGATGCAATACTAGACAGTTCCTATAGTCTTTTAGATGTTATTAACAAAATGAACTTTCATACGCAGGAAATATCTCTACACAATGATTGTGTAGAACTTAAAGAAATAATATACAGAGTTCTAGCTTTTAACAAAAAATTACTTACTGATAAAGAAGTTGAACTTTTCCTATCAATTCATGAAGATTTAAATGTTTACTGTGACAGAGTACATTTCACAGAGCTTCTAAACAATATAATTAAGAATGCTGTTGAAGCAGTGAAATCTAATGGGGTAATTGAAATAAAAACTGAGTTATTCAATAAATATCTTTCTATTTCGGTAAAAGACAACGGATATGGTATTAAAGAAAACAATATAAGAAAAGTAACTAACCCTTTCTTTTCTACAAAAAAAAGTAATCATAACTATGGATTAGGACTTTATTACTGTAAAAATGTTATTGAAAGCCACGGTGGTTTTCTTGAAATTAACGCTGTAGAAAAAGCAGGTACTGAAATTATTATTTTCCTACCATCAAATCGAGTACATCTAAGCTATTCTAATAGAATTGGAAGCGTAAAAAACGGATTAAACCGAAATCGATATTGTAGAAGATAACTTACTTTAAATATTTTTCTCAATTTTCATAATCAAATACCTCATTTCTTTTATTGTTAGTTCCATGTTTTTAGGGATCACCTAACAACAAAATTGTAACCGTTATTTTTTTAACATTCTGTATCCTCGGATACAGAATGTTATTTGTGCTCCTTTTAATAAACAAAGCAAAACTAAATATAGTATTCAATTATTATATCCTGACTAATAAGTATTTGATAAATTTCATCCTCAGCTTCATTTACTTCGATGCTAGCGTCGGGTATATAATTGCTAAAGGGTGATTCACCGATATTTATAATCAATATATCATTAGGTTGATTAAGTTTCTTTAAACTTAGAGCCTCATAATCATCCAAATTGAACACGGATGTTATAAAAATCTGACCGGAGTCGGTAAAAATTCTTGCCAGTTCACCGAGCTTATATATTTGTTCGATTCTATCCTCCGTCTGGGCACTCAACTCCAAACCAAGCCCGCTTTGGAGGCTTGAAATCCCAAGAAAATAGACTTTGTGCTTCATTTCAAAAAGCTTTTTCTCTAATCTCCTTCCTATATCCTGAATACTTTGCTCAAAGCCTTCGCTTCCTGTGGTAATTACAATAAATTTAGATTTATGTCCATAGCTTAGTTCTCTCTGATACTCTTCTATAAGGCTCTTTTCCCAAAAATATTCCCTACTTTTTATGTGCTCCTTCAAACTACTTTCTAAGTCATTTACACTTTCTAATATTATGCCACCTCCTGCAATATCATAATTATCAACAATTACAAAGCGACCAGTTTGCTCATATTCCGAAATTGTATCAAAAGCAATAGGTTTTAGCGTCTCAAATACGCACTCTGCCACATCGTGCCTTTCTACCTGATCCTTAAACGTGTCTATATTCATTTCTGCAGCATCAATTATATTTATAATTTTTTGTAGTTTAACACCAATTCTCATGGTTCCTATTTTTAATTTATAGCTTTTGTTTTTTACAAGAGGTGATTTTCCCACCCAGAAAACATTAGCTCTAAATCTTGAGCTGACAAAGGGTTGTGGCTCATCTCTTCTAACCATAAGTTCACCAGGCTTTACATATATCTGAGTTTTGAGAGTAACACCTATAGCCTCTTCTGTGCCTGCGGATTTTCTAGGTCTTACATTAAAAGCTTCAATACTTTCAATAATAGATTTTTTATAGGAGGGAAGAAACATCACTTCATCTCCTTCGTTTATTGTTCCTCCCGTTACCGTTCCAGCAACAATTCTTCTTTCATCACCTTTTTCAGTAAATCTATAAATATCTTGAACCGGCATACGAAAGGCCTGTTGTGTATTATTCTTTTTGTTTTCAAAGGCATCTAACTGTTCTAAAACAGTAGCACCATCATACCATGTTGTTTTATCGGATTTTGATGTTATATTATCTCCGTGAAAAGCACTTATAGGTATAAAATCTATGGGCCTAATCTTGATTTTTTCAAGAAATTCCCCAAACTCTGACTTAATTGTGTTATAAACGGTTTCATCAAAATTAACTGTATCCATTTTATTAACTAATACAACAACCTGTTTTATTCCAAGCATTGCTACAATATGTCCATGCCTTTTAGAATTCTCACGAATTCCTTCCTTAGCATCAATTACAAGCAATGCGGCTTCCGCTCTTGATGCCCCAGTAACCATGTTTTTAAGAAATTCAATATGCCCAGGAGCATCAATTATAATATAGTCCCTTTTTCTAGTTTTAAAAAAACATCTTGCGGCATCTATGGTTATCCCTTGTGCCTGTTCATCCTTTAAAGCATCGAGTAGAAAGGCATATTCAAAAGGTCTGGAGTTTTTACGACAATATTCCTTAACCGATTCAAACTTACCTTCTGGCAGCGAATCAGTATCGGCAAGAAGTCTTCCTATAACTGTACTCTTTCCATGGTCAACATGACCAACAATAACAATATTCATTTGCTCTCTTCCATCCATATTACATATACCCCCCTTTACGAAGTGTTTCAAGCCCTCCGCCATCATCCTTGTCTTGTGCCCTTCCCGATCTTTCTGCTATTTTTGAAAATTTTCCGCTTTTTAATTCTTCTATTATTTCACTTACATTTTTTGCTGTAGAATCTACAGGTAAGGTACACGGGAAGCAACCTAAAGACCTATAGCGTTTCCCGTCGCCTCTATCAAAATATAGTGAAGTTATAGGGATATTTTCACGGTCTATATATTCCCATATATTAAGTTCAGTCCAATCAAGTAGGGGATGTATTCTTACATGCGTTCCTGGAGCAAAATCCGTCTTAAACTGATTCCAGAATTCAGGCGGCTGATCTCCCACATCCCAATCATTCTCTTTATCTCTAGGAGAAAAATATCTTTCCTTTGAACGGCTTCCCTCTTCATCGGCTCTTACACCAACAATTACCCCGGTATATTTCTCTTTGTTCGAATCCTTTATATATTCCCCTGTACTATGGTCTAAAATATATCTTTGCCATTCTCCAGACAGTGTATGTTTTAAAGCTTCTGACTTAAGGGATTGGCAGCAGGACAAACGATCGGTTTTGCCATCTGGAAAAGTGTCTTTTTCCTTTAGTGCCTTCGAATTTTCTCCATACACCATTGTTAGACCCCACTTTAATGCCAATTGATCCCTATAAGATATCATTTCAGGTATTTTATAATGCGTGTCTATATGTACCAGTGGTATAGGCACATGACCAAAGAAAGCCTTTCTAGCAAGCCATAAAAGCACCGTGCTATCTTTCCCTATCGACCACAGCATGCATATGTTTTTAAAATTCCTGTACGCCTCTCTCAAAATATAGACACTCTGTGCCTCCAATTTGTCTAAATGATCCATTCTTATCCCTCCCCATTTACTTTTTGACCTGCTGAAATATGTAGACCGCATTCCTTTTTATCCGGATCTTCCCACCACCATCTGCCACTTCTCACATCTTCCCCAAGCCTTACTGCCCGAGTGCAGGGTTGACAGCCAATACTTCTGAAATCCTTATTATATAAGCTGTTATATGGTATGTTCTCCTTTTGTATATAGTCCCAAACCTTATCCTCGTTCCAAAATGCCAATGGGTTTATTTTTACCACTTCATGTGTATAATCCCATTCAAATAATTCAATGCCATCTCTTGTTAAAGACTGCTCTCTTCTTAGCCCACACACCCAAGCATCCAAGGTAGCAAGCACTCGCTTGAGAGGTTCAACTTTTCTTACCTCACAGCACTTTTTCCTTAAATCAATGCTGTCATAAAACATATTCGGACCATGTTCCGCTATTATCTTTTCCAACTGTTCATTTGATGGAGCATATACTTCATATCTGAAATGATATCTAGAAGAGGTTTCTTGTATTAAATCATAAGTATTTTGAAAATGTCTTCCAGTGTCAATAAAAAATATTCTTGCTTTTTTAGAGGCTTTAATAAAGATTTCTGTCAGCACCTGATCCTCAATCGAAAGGCTTGATGCAAGTGCTATTCTATGTACTCCAAACTTTTCAAGGGCAAAGTTTATTATCTCCTTAGGTGACTTTTCCCTAAAATCATAGTTTAATTTATCTATATCCTGTTTATTCATAATTACCTCCCACCCTTATTCAGAATATCCTCCTTATGGCTCTTTCTTATCTACTTTATCTATACAGTATTTAGGTCAAAAAACCCCTTGCATCAACTCTAGATATAAAGTTGTGAAAAGTTTCATTATCCTTACGGTGAGCTAAATACTGCTCAATAATCTTAGCAATAGCTTTTATCAATTCATTTTCCCTTAGCCTTAAATCCAATTTCTGTCCAAAAGTTGCCCCTTGCCCAAGCTTACCTCCTAAAAACACATCAAACGCTTCATACCTTTTACCCTCCTGTTTAATTATAGAGCCTCTAATTCCAATATCTGCTGTATTAGTGTGTCCGCATGAATTCGGACAGCCTGAAATCTTAATGTTTATCGGTACATCAACCTCTAGCTTCTCATCGATAAATTTAGAAAGCTTTAGTGCTATGCTTTGAGTGTCCACTAAGGCAAGATTACAAAACTTAGAACCCGTACACGCCACTATACGACTCAGTATAGTTTTTGGCTGGTATGATAATTTCTTAAATATTTCTTTACTTAACACCTCATCAAGCTTGTCATTTTTAATTCCTGAAATAATAATATTCTGACATGAAGTAGTTCGAAGAATGCCATCGCCATACTCTTCACTTATTTGGGCTAACTCGTTAAAATCTGCTGAATTCATTTGTCCTAATGGAATATGTACACCAATATAGCTCTTACCTTTTTGCTTTTGCGGATTAACTCCATAATAATTTATATAGCTGCAATCTTCGGTTTTATCAATTCCCTTTGTTGGCAATACTCCTGTATATTCATACAGTTTTTCAGTAAACTTTTCTATTCCCCAATCCTCTATAAGAAATTTCAATCTAGCCCGGTTTCTGTTGTTTCTGTATCCATAGTCTCTGAATATTGTAGCAACTGCCTCAATAACTTTTTGTACTTGCTCTACAGCTATAAAAGCATTTATTTCTTTTGCTATTACTGGTTTAGTGGAAAGCCCACCTCCAACCTTCAGATGAAATCCTATTACTTCTTTACCCTCTATCTTTTTTATAGCTGGAGTAAAAGAAATATCATTTATCTCTGAATTTCCTGCATTTTTTGTACTCGCTGAAATAGAAATTTTCAGCTTCCTTGGTAAGTTTGAAAAATCTCTGTTCAGAAGTAAGAAATCATTAACTTTATTCACCAGTTCAGTAGTATCAAACAGCTCATTTTTGTCAATTCCAGCTAAGGGATTTCCTATAACAGTTCTCGGGCAATCTCCACATGCCTCATAACTAGCAAGATGTACACTGTTTAACTTATTAAAAATATCGGGTAAGTCTTCTAATCGAATGTTATAAAATTGAATTGCACCACGGGTTGTTATTTTCATAAAGTTTCTACCATATTTTTGAGAAATCTCTGACAACACTTTTGCACCAGAGACATTAATTTTTCCGGTATTTATACGAACCCTCAGCATAAACAATCCATTTTTTGGTTTCTGTTCATATATTCCTGCCCATTTGAGCAAAATCCTATCTTCTTCAGGAACAGAGTCAAACCCATACTTTGAATACTTTTTAATAATAGCCTCAATAACCTCTAAACCATCTCTATCAAGCTTTATTTTTTCCACATTGTTCAGTAACTCCACATCTTTTCTCCAAACTTGATCGTACGCCATAAGTCAACCTCCCCTTGCAATGATAAGCTATACATATCTGAGCTTGTTTACCTTTCCACTCCCCCAGTACATAAATTTATAAAAATAGGTTTTCTATAAATTCCTATTCTTTAATAAATAATATAGGTTTTCCCACTGCCATAATTGAATGTTCAACTTCTTATACAGATATATACCTATCTGTTTACTTTGGTTTTGTGAATTTTTTATCCCTTTGCTCCTTTCAGATTTCTGAGCCAAGGGATACACAATAATTCATATGTGTTTTATTGGTATTATATTACCACGATACAAACCTCGTTGTCAATATAATTTTATAAAATTCCTATAGGTTTACTCGTCATTAAAATAGATAAATACATAGAACCTTTATTGTCAGCAGTTTTCAGTATAATCCTCCAGCTTTCTAATATCAATTATTCTTACAGTATCCCTAAAAAATTCGATAATCCCATCCTACCTACAACCAAAAGCATTCCCTCAAAACAGACTCATTAACTCATAGCCTGCTCTAAATCATTTATCAAGTCATTAATATCCTCTATCCCCACCGACAATCTAAGAAGCCTGTCATTAACGCCTAATCTTTCTCTTATTTCAGAAGGTATCGCCTTATGCGTTTGTGCAATAGGATAAGTTATCAAACTTTCAACCCCTCCTAAGCTTTCGGCATAAATAAAAACTTTTACTCTTTCAAGTATTGATTCTACTTGTGCGGCATCCTTTAAGTGAAGCGAAACCATAGCACCATATCCTGAAGCTTGACTATTTAAGATTTTATATCCATCATTTTCAAGCAATCCAGCATAGTATACCGCTTCCACCTTTTTATGTCCCTTTAGCCAATTTGCAATTTTTTGAGCGTTGTACTGCTGCCTATCAAGACGTATACCAAGAGTTTTTAATCCCCTTAAGATAAGCCAGCTGTCAAAAGGTGCAAGAACCGCTCCTTCAGATTTTTGTATCAACCTTAAATCCTCTGCTATTTTATCATCAGAAACAACTATCAATCCCGCTAAAGTATCATTATGTCCACCAAGATATTTCGTTCCACTGTGCAACACAAGATCTATTCCAAGCTCTAAAGGTCTTTGATAATATGGCGTAAGGAAAGTATTATCTACAATAGACAATATTCCTTTTGCTTTTGAAAGCTCTGAAACTGCTCTTAAGTCAGTTATTTTCATCATGGGATTTGAAGGTGTTTCAATAAATATTGCAGCAGTATTCGGTGTAATACTTTCCTCTATGTTTTTCACACAACTAGTATCCACAAAACTAAAGTCTATACCATACTTTTTGTATATCTCTTCAAAAATGCGGTATGTGCCTCCATATAAATCATCCGATACAATGATATGGTCCTTCGGAGAAAAAAGCTTTAGTATCGCGGACACTGCAGCCATTCCACTAGAAAATGCCAACCCATGCTTACCATTTTCTAATAAAGCAATTGTGTTTTCTAACTCTTCTCTTGTAGGATTTTGAAGCCTTGAATAATCATACCCTGTAGACTCATTCAAGCTTGGATGCCTGAATGTTGCACTTTGGTATATTGGAAAACTCACAGCCCCTGTCTGTGGATCATAGCCTTTGTAACCATGTACGAGATTTGTACTTATACTTTTACCCATTGCAGCTCTCCTTTTATACGTTATTACTCCTATTGTTTTAGTAGTGTTTTGTTTAAAAAATATTGGCTATATCAATAAATATATAACCAATACTTATATCCTTACTTTTCCGATATGTTATATAGTATTATATCATTAAGATTTTGTCAATATAGCAAACTCCTGCTTTACCTAATATCTTTTAAAATCTTTTCAAGAGCTTTAGCATCCATTGGCTTGTAAAAATAAAAACCTTGAATTTCATCACAAAGATTCTCCTTAAGAAACTCCAACTGTTGTTCATTTTCCACACCTTCTGCTAGCACTTTGAGCCCAAAGGTTTTCCCTAATTGCAACATAGCCTTGATTATACTTTCATCCTTTGAACCCCTAGAAATACCTTGTATAAATCTCATATCAATTTTTATCTTGTCCACAGGCATAATTTTCAACCTGCTTAAAGATGAATACTCTGTACCGAAATCATCTATAGAAATCGAAACTCCTAATGATTTTAAGCTATTTAACGTATTTATTATATATTCAGCATCATAGGCAGCTATACTTTCAGTGATTTCAAGCTCAAGAAAATTTGGAGACAATTGTGTTTTATTAAGTATACCTTCTATGGTTTCAACGAGATTAGGATTTAGAAACTGCCCTAATGACAAGTTAACAGCCATTTTTATGGGTTTGTAACCCATGTCTTGCCATCTTCTGTTTTGTTCACAAGCTTCGTTTAGTACCCATTGACCTATATGATTGATTAAACCGCTCTTTTCAGCTAAAGGAATAAATACTCCTGGTAATATTATTCCTTTTTGGGGATGTTTCCATCTAATCAAAGCTTCCACTCCTACAATATCACCCGAGGCTGTATTTACTTGAGGTTGATAATTCAGTATAAATTCCTTCCGTTGTATAGCAAGGTGTAAACTATTCGTAAGACTTGCATTTACTTCAATCTCCTTTTGAAGGAATGAAGAAGACATAGTATACTTGTTTTTGCCGTTCTCTTTCGAAATAATCATTGCAGCCGAAGCATTCTTGACAAGATCCTCCGGTTCTCTTCCATCTAAAGGATACACTGAAACCCCCATACTGACGGTTATAAAGAACTCTTGATTACCCATTTTTATTGGTTTTTTAAAACTATCGGTAATTTTCGACGCAACTGCATATATATCTTCAATATTTGAAATCTGGGGAATCATTATTACAAACTCATCCCCTCCAAAACGTGCAACAATGTCATATAAACGAAGACAACTTGAGATTCTCTCACCTATCTTCACCAATAAAAAGTCTCCACCATCATGACCTAATGTGTCATTAACATATTTAAAGGAATCTATATCAACAAAAGCAACTCCTACAAGCTTTTCTGCCCGTTCTGCCATTTTTATTGCACTTTTTAGCTGATTCATAAACATCGCTCTATTTAGAAGACCTGTCAAAGTGTCATAATTTGCCCTATAATTAATTTCTTTTTCAGCCTCTACCTTTAACATCACATCTGAAATCAAGTGAGCTAAAACTTTGAGCGTCTCCTTCTGATATTCTTTAAATTCGAATACACGCTCTTCACTTTCAAAACCCATTAGACCTATTGTATAATCTCGATTCAATAATGGACTGATAATTGTAGATTTTGTTTCTTCACCCTCGATATATTCCTCAGAGGTTGCGGCAATATCCGATATGCAAATACTCTCTTGTTGTATAAATTGCCTTACATTCATTAATTCTAATATTCTTCCTGCCCTCTTTTCTTTAGCATGAGCATCCATTGATAATTTCTTATCGGCACACCACTCGAAAAATTTCATTTCTTTCTGACCATCTGGAAAAATCAAAACACACACACGATCTATATTATAATACTCTCCACATAATCTCAGGACATCTTGAACTCTAGCTTCTAAATTGCTTTCATTAGTATTTATAAATATGGAAGATATTCGTGAAAGCAGCTTTTGAAGACTTAATTTCTCTTCGTTTTCAGAAATCCTCTGAGTATATACATGGTTAATATAAAAGGCCATAAAAAATATTGCAAGTACCAATAGTATTCTACCTGCATGATCTGCTCCTGTAAATTGAACAACCATTACAGAAGGCGATTTAATCCAAATACATATCAGTGTAAAAAAGGTAGCTATCCCGTTTAATACAAGCATACGTCTTTGGCTAAAGGCAATGCTCGTAACTAAGAATATTATTGGAATTATCCCTCCATAAATAGGCGAAAAATCAAAGTACTTCAATGTAATAACTGGAATTGACAATGTTAAAATAATATTCGACAATAAATCCTTATAAACAAATTTAACTCCAAATTTCTGAATAATCTGAATCGAAAATGCTACAAAGATTAAAAAGGCACCAAAAATCAAGACTGAATCTAAGGATTGCCTACCAGTGAAGTACATAATCGCAACATTAGCAAAAGCACCTAACAAGAAAGCAACACTCAAACTTAGATATAACTTTGAGCGTTCGTCTTCACTAAGAATATAAAAGTTATCTGTTGCTGTGTTACTTTGTTTTATGAGGTCGAATCTTCTGACATAATAAAGCATGATGGTTATTGGAATAAGAAAAAGTAAGGGAGCTATTTGTGGAATCTTAAATGAAAACACAGAATTTATAACAAACTCAGACATAGTACCAAATATGAAGATCAAGAGAGTAGAAGCACATATCAGATAAACTTTCTTTTTCTTAACCGTTTCCTTTATTTGCTTTGCCCAACTGAAAATAAGTTTAATGCCAGCCAAATAAAAACTTATATAGTAAATATTATATAACCAATCCCAAATAGTATTGTAGGATACATTTACCCAACCGGTTTGTGTCTCAACTAGATTATAAGCTTCTTGATCTAGCCTGTTATATGGACCAAAAACATAAACACTAATAACTGCTGGTAAGTATAATAGCAAATATATCCACTTTTTCTTTAAAAGCTCTTCTTTTTTAGTTAAAATCATACTAAAGTGAAGAAAAAAGCTAAAAAAAGTTCCCCAACCAAAAGCACCTATTCTCCTCCAAAGTAAACAAGTCTCATAATCTAGAGCAGAATTAGAAATAGCTAAAGCAAAGGACCACACTGCGGAACTTAGGCATATGAAAAAAAATACAATATGTAGTGCAGATTTTGTATTTAATGAAATAATAAACAAGCCATAGAATAAAATAATAGCAGTTGACACAAGGAAAAGCAATGAAAATACATATGGTAAAGGCATACTACAAAAAGCCCCCTTCTACCTTTGCGAGTATATACCTTAAGACCTCAAATATTGAACTCAAGCTCACATTGTATGATTAATAATAATCTTTTTTCGTACTTCAAGAAACATATAGTTTTTCGTACTTCAAGAAACATATAGTTATATATTCGACAAAAAGTTCATAAATCCTTTAATAAAAAGAAACTCTTTGCACAAAGCTATAATATGCTTTTTTTACAGTTTTTTAACATGTCTATTGCAACTTCTTTATCAACGGGTTTACTGAAAAGATATCCTTGCATCATATCACAACTATGTTCTAACAAGTATTTCTTTTGCATTTCATGCTCAACACCTTCAGCAACTACATAGTGTCCAAGTTTATGAGCCATTGATATAACATCCCCAGTAATTGCATCTTTCGGGTTGATCCTAGTCAATTTATCTATAAAATACTTATCAATCTTTAAACAATTTACGTTTAGCTCCTTTTCCCTAGCAAGAGATGAATATCCTGTTCCGAAATCATCAATTGCAATTTTCATTCCCATAAGTTTGATCTTATCTAGTTTTTCATTTATTTCATGGTAATTATCCGAAAAAACTGATTCTGTTATCTCAATATTTAGATTTCTAGGGTCAACTCCTGTTTCTTCAACTAATTCTATCAATTCTGTCAAAAAAGTCTCACTAAGAAGTTGTATGGCGGAGACGTTAAAAGATACAAAAATTGACTCATACCCTTTCTGTTTTAGAAGGGTCGCAAAACGGAAAACAAGCCGCATAATTTTCTTACCTAAAGGTAATATGAGTTGAGAAGTTTCCGCAATTGGTATAAATTCCGCTGGTGACACAAATCCTATACCATCATCTTTATAACGTGCTAAAGCTTCAAACCCCACAATTTCATTGCTTTTCATATTTATAATTGGCTGGTAAAGCATAAATAAAGAAGTATCATGTTGTTCATATATAGTCTTTGTCAGTGCCTGAATGATTGCAACATCCCGCTGCAACTTCTCATCCATCTCTTTACTATAAAAGCAACAACTGAATCTATAACTATTACTTATTTTTTCAGCAGCTAAATACGCTTTCTTCAATACACTCTCCACATCACTTGTATTACTATTGTCAATTTCAAGCACTCCGATATTAAAGTTGGTTGTTTTTTGATAAATCTTTTTCTCCAGTTCTTGGATAAGCCTTTCGCAAAAATCACTTAATTCCTGCCTATCTTGATATTTAGTAATATAAAAAGCAAAGTGATCTAGAGAAATATGAAAAAGCAAACATTCCTCCGAAGATAGATGTAATAAACATTCTGATATGTCTTTAATCAATTCCTGTCCGTAACGAAAACCCATAGTACCTCTGATAGTGCTAAATGTACTGACATTTATCATGATGATAGCACTTTTAGATTTATCCTTTGTTTTGTTATAAGCTATGTAAATGTCTTCAAAAGTCCTCAAATTGTATAGCCCTGTCAAAGGATCTCGCTCACTTAAATATTTTAGTTTTATTTCATTATTCTTTCTATCATTTATATCAATGATAAGACCTTCTAAACAGATAACATTTCCATCCTCATCATAAATACCCTGACCTTGTTCCCAAACCCATTTAGTCTCACCGGAAGAAGTAATTATTTCATACTCCTCTTTTAGTTTAACACGATTTTTAATAGCAATATCCCATTTCTCCCATAGATATTTATGGTACTTTGGCTTTATCAAATCATTAAATGATAGATCTCTATTGAATAAAAGACTTTCAGGACTGTACCCAGTCAACTCAAAACATCCATTTGAAACATATTGCATTGTCCATTCTCTATCATAATTACAGCGATACATCATACCCGGTATATTGTCAAGCAGTACGGCTTTACTGCGCTTACTGTCAAAAAGCTCTGTTTCAATTTTTTTTCGCGTAGTAACATCTTGAATCAAGCTTATATGATTAAAGTTTGAGCTATCATTAAGCTTCAATTTTGCCACCACTATATTTGCCCATACAACACTCCCATCTGGCTTTATATACCTCTTTTCCAATGAATAACCTTCAATTTCACCGGCTTCCATCCTAAGATAATTATCAATATCCTTTTGACGATCATCAGGGTGAGTAATTTCACTCCACCCTAGATTCATAAGTTCTTCCTTTGTCCTTCCAGTAATTTCTTCAAATTTCTTGTTTATAATAGGAACAACATCCTTTATAGAATCAAAAGGTTTATAAGAATAGGATATAACAATACCTATAGGGGCTTGCTCAATTATTGTTTCAAGAGTTGAACTGCTTTCATTTAATTTTTCCTCATAAAGCCTTTGCATGCGTATTACTTCAAGATGAACTTCAATTCTAGCTTTAAGTGTCTTTATATTAAAGGGCTTTGTTATATAATCTGCAACACCGAGTTTGAAACCTTCAATCTCATTTGCAATCTCACCGTGGTTAGAAAGAATAATCATGCGTATTTTATTATATATTTTATTAGCTTTTAATTTATTAAGTAGACACAAAACATCTATTTTAAGCAAATCCTCATCTATAATGATCAGATCAACATTTCCGTTATTCTCTATTTGTTCCATAGCTTGCAAACCATTACAAGCAGTTAATACAACATAATCACTTAACAGATACTCAATGCTTGTATGGTAGCTTGCAGAGTTTTCTACTATCAATATTACACCATTCATTTGCATCCCCCTAGCTTAGAACTTACTTTAGTTATTTGTAAAATGCTGTAACCCTTGAAATCAAAGGGCTTCATCAGTATATTTTGCTCACCCTCTAAACAGTGTAAAATATAGTTGATAGAACCAACATTTCACTTTCCAGCTCTTACATTTATTTTCATTCTAAATTATCATGGCATTTTGCAAATGCTTATAAAACTTACTTGCCACTCATTTTTATTATTTACTAAAATCAGCAAAGTTTAAGTTCTTGCCTGATATACTATTCTTCTTAGATAGGTTGTAAACTGATATTTATTTTGTAAAGTAAATTCCCAAAAGATATGTCATTCTTAAGAGTGATAGCATTTTAAAGATATTTCATGAAAAGCTATTTTTCCAGTTATTGTTTTCTCATCGCTTGCAATCCTACAAACAACACTTATGTATTTATTATACGGATCCTGTCTAATAATGTCAACATATATAAAAGTGTAAACCAAATTTTTTAACAACAGCTTCATTGAAACAAAAAAAAACCTACTATCAATTTTGTATAGATGATAGTAGGATTTCCTACTTTGACCTTATTGTAGCAAGTATATTTTCATTCAGAAATACCCCAAAATCTGGTTGCCTATAATTTATCGTTCAATATAACTTTATCTATCAACATCCCATATAAGTTCACCTGAGCCATAGTATTCTTTCGCATACGGATTCCATTTTAGATTCTCTGGTACATCATTTCTATCAGGATCCTTAAACAGAGGAATTGTAACTCCGGATATCTTGGCATTTTCAAGCTTCTCTAACGGCGAGTATTTACCAATTGGATTATTGCCTATTTCAAGCCATTCTAAGCTCGTAAGCTCCTCAAGCGATTTTCTATTTTATTCCCGTACAAGTTTTTTGAGCCCACTAAAGATGCTGTAATGCTCATATTTAAAAGAAAATAAAACACTGTATTGACCATTGCACTAGTCTAAGGTTGTCAATAGTAACCTTTATGTACGCTCTTATTTCTCGTGTAATAACCTTTTCTTTGCCAATAGACGGCTTTTCCTTATTACGTAATTTTCAGGAACTTAGAAAAGAATTTATTAAAATATTATGTGAACCATCTATGGACTATATGAATATATATGTTATATAAGAAATAAATGAGGTGCAAGCAAAAATGTATAACTATTTGTACGATTATTCATATACCCCGTATTCTCGGCAACCAGTAACTCCCTCACACATCAGACTTCTACATGCATCGCCAAATACACCGGCCGTTGATATATATGCAAACGGAAGTCCTCTAGCAAGAAATCTTAGCTACAGGGGGTTTACAGAATATTTAGCTATCCCTAGCGGAACTTATAATATTGTTGTTTTTAGGGCCGGTCAAACCACCAATCCCGTTTTAAGCACAAATATTACCATCCCAGGCGGTTCTATATTTACTGTAGCAGCTATCGGATTACTCCCAAACATGGCACTGCTTCCAATCGAAGAGCCACGGACGATTATTCCAGCAGGCAAGTTAATGCTCAGGTTTGTACACCTCTCTCCGAACTCACCTAATGTCAATTTAGAAATACAACCGGGAGGAATGAGCCTGAGGAATGTTCCATACCGAGGCATAACTCAATATATACCGATAAATCCTGCAACATATACTTTTAACCTTATTGCTACAGATACAGAGCAAAGAGTATTATATGTTCCAAATATCAGATTGCAAGCTGGGCGATTTTACACTATTTATGCCATTGGCTTAGCAGCAGGAATTCCACCTTTACAAGTGCTTATTCCTTTGGATGGTAATACTTACATTCCATAATTCGCTCTCAAGAAACGTGACTAACAAACAGTTTAAAAACATGTAGTAGCTTTCTTGAAATTAGTGGATTTTTAGAAGGGCTTTGTGATAATTTTAGGTACTCGCCGCCGTAAAAATGCATATTATTCCAAGAACTAAAGCTACGAGCCTAAGAGAATGTATGACTTGCTGCGGGTCGAATCAAACTCCCTTCGAAAAGGACAGGTGATTCGACTTATCTCGCTTCGCAAGAAACAGAGGAACTTTTCTTTTGCTTTCGCAAAAATCGGACCTTCGCTTCGTCTACATTCTCTAAGGCTCGTAGCTCAGTTCTTTACATAATATGCATTTTCACTATTGTAAGTGAGGCTTTTATTTGAAAGTTTTTTAGCCTTTTTTAGTTTTACTCAAAAACTGCTTTTATTGTCATATCGCCCTTTAATATAAGGTTTAGTGTCTGACTATCTCCATAAGACCCACCTTCCCATCGGACAAATTTATGTCCAGGGGCTGGTATAGCGGTTATTGTTATTGGGATACCATTAAAATATATACCTGCCCAAGGGTATACATCTCCTTTTATTCCAGGGGTATTTTCGTTTACGTCAATAGTGTTAATTTTAACATATCCATGATTCTTATCCGAAACATTTATATTTATGCTTGATCGACCTTGAAGATTAAAGAAGGACATAATATGCTCCCTTTGTTTTTCGGGTCTCCTTTGGGCAAATTCAATAATTACATCAATACTTTTCTTCCAATCCTCTCTAAAGAACCATCTTTTAGTGTGCTCTCCTATTTCAGGTTCTATCAACTCCTTCATGTCAGCGATTCTTTCAACTACCCTTTCAGGTTCAAAGGATGTATTCAGATGATCGGCAAATCTGTTTATAAACTTATTTTTAAAGGTTTCATTGCTTAGAAGATTTCTAAGTAAAAAAGTTGACCAGTCAGGATTAGGCCATTCTGAACCACCAGCTTTTGTTGCATGCAATAAAGTATTAGTATTGTAATCGCCCTCATGTGGATATAATCCAAAACCAAAATCAGTGTCAAATAAAACCCAACGCCATCTTCCATCATGACCATAAGCACTATTAGGATTAAAACCCACTCTTTTTCTCCAAAAACGATTATTGTTGCCGGGCCAATCGGTATTTCCAAAAAAGATTTGTGCAACATAATAATCAATCAAATTATCTATATCTACTAAAGTATTAATATATTCATAATTGCTAGAGTTTTCAAGGGAGTTTTCTTTAATATAATCAATCATGTCAAGATATAATTTCTCGTCTCCGGGTATGCCCTCGTCTAAAATGCCATTGTCTTCAAGAATAACCAATTCATTTTCGTCAATATTATAATAGGACTCAAAATAGTTTTTATCAATCCTTTCTCTAATATTGTGTATTCCCCAATACTCACCATTTATAAATACTATTGACGGTTGATATGCCTGCAAATCTAAGGATGTATGCTCCATTAAGCTTTGCATTATAGCGTCTCTAAAAAGTGTATTATACCAGTCATTACCACTGTTTCTTAACAACAATGTTTTAAATTTTTCTGTCATA
The DNA here is from genome assembly GCA_012519925.1 of Clostridiaceae bacterium. Taxonomy (GTDB): domain Bacteria; phylum Bacillota; class Clostridia; order Acetivibrionales; family Acetivibrionaceae; genus Acetivibrio. The sequence goes on along the minus strand of JAAYPF010000222.1, from coordinate 1,878 downwards.
TTATTTTTAACCCATATCTTCTGTCCTTCGAAAACAGGGTAATCGATAGAATTCTCTCCATATTCTTTCCTAGCATAAATTCGTAAACTTTTTTGCGGATAAGTTCTTGTTGCTCCACCGTGAATACGAATGCCCACATTTTGACTAAAACCAAGGGTTCCATCCATGTTAAAGAACTCCATGCACGCCTCCTTTTCCCACTCTCTTCCTTTCTGAGAAAAGTTTCCTTCTAATTCCCATTCTTCCAGAGCCGGACTGTATAGTTCATCATAGAATTTACCTTTAACATATATACCACTATTATAATCAAACAGATTTATTGGATCGGATACCAAGGATATTACTGGTAGAGAATACCTATTAGAACCTTTTGAATCAACAAAATACGTCCCTGTAACAATTTCACTAATAGGCATATTCCCTTCAAATGCTCTGCACCTTACAATGGTGGCTTTAAATACAGGATCAAAAGGTGGCATATAGCGATCGGCTACATACCTAATTTGTGTATAAATATCTTTATCTTTTTCTCTGTTCTTAATTTCAATAGGTTCTTCATATAAAACGGAATTTGGGGTGGGTTCTGTCCCATCAAGTGTATAATATATTTTGATATCTTTATTATCAGTATTTATACTTAAAAGAAACTCTTTATCATAAAAACCAGATGAGTGAGAAAAAGCAAGCGTTTCCTTTATTTCAATACTCTCATAATTATTATCAGCAAACGAGGGATAATCTTTTGGATTATGTTTACTTTTATTTCTTAAAGCTCCTAAAGCAAAACTAACTAGTAAAAGCAAAACAACTAAAAGTATTAACAATTTTTTTGATTTAGCCATATAAAACTCCTTTAGCTACTCTAATGATTAACTACTAAACATGATTCAATTTCATTCTAAATTATGTGTTTTACTTTTGTAATATGTATTAAAACGCGTTACTAATGTAGATTATTTTATGATTTGGTTTACTATAATAATATTACAGATTTCGTCGAATTACAAATTATATTTTTGTAAGAGGTGCATATTCTAGAATTGAGCTTTTCACCATGGAAAACCGATAAAATTCGCAATTAATCAAGCTCCAAATAATCGCTAAATTCTAGGTATAATAAACCGACATGCAAAACAAACAAAAACAAGTGTTAATACGAGGTAAGATTAGCTTTCACATTATCAATAAAAGTAAAGGCAGATTAATGTGAGTAAAACATCACAATAATCTGCCAACTCCTCTTACTTAATGACTAAAATTGATACAATTTATGTACTCTTAACAAATCAATTTAAACTAGAATTAACTTTCTATCGGATCAGTACCATAGGAGTTTGGTCCGTAAGTACCCTCTGTACAAGTGAGAATAAAGAACCAAATTCCACCAATAAATGGTACTAAACTTATCAATATCCAACTTCCAGATTTATCAATATCGTGAAGCCTTCGAACAGTTACTGCAATTGAAGGTGCAAATATGCCAATCGTATATATAGCCACTATAAGTGCAAAGGAAGAAGATATAGTGAACGAAAGAATCAACAACCCAATCAATATTATCGTATTAATCAGTTGAAACATCCAATATTCTTTGCGCCTTGCTCTTCCATCAAAAGTCGCGTACTTCTTTAATACTTCAACATACCATTCCAATATATAACCCCCTTAGAATAAATTGTGTTGATTTAACTAACCAACCAACAACACCTGTTAATTATATCATTAATCCACATTCTTTTCAATCTTTTTCATATTTTGAGTTTCCCCATTTTTCAATATATTTTAATATAAGACTAAGTATATATAGTCACTTACAATATTGTTGTGCTTGATAGTCCAGTTTGGCTGTGGTCATGAAAGGCTACGGAATTCTACGCT
>JAAYPF010000221.1 GCA_012519925.1 Clostridiaceae bacterium | reverse complement strand
CACCTCGTTGGTGAATATTTTTCTTATGGTATTATAGCCTTATTATACCTCATTTCGCTGGAATTGTGAGTACTTCTATGATAAAATATTCACGGATTCAGGACATTATCTAAATTAAAATAATGAAGCAACCAAAAGTTTTTTAGACATAAATTAAGAATTATTACAATAATTCTGTAATTTTATGTTGGTTTCATTTGTAAAACGAATGCAAAAATGTTATATATTATCTAAGGAGCTATATAATTTTGCGAGGAGGATAAAATTATGACGGAATTCTTAATAAATCACTTAGGTTAAAACGTGGATTGGTAAAATAGTAATAGGTTCAGACTCATATTCTGAAATAATAAAGTTGGACAGTGAGCAAAAAGATCTAATTAATATTGAGATGGTATAGATCGCTATAAAATAATAAGCTTCCTAATGATGATATTGGAAACGGAACGCATATAGCAGGAGTAATTGCCTCAAAACAAGATTAGCATATTTGGTGTAAGTCCGGAAGTAAAAGTTTATATTTTCAATCTTTATTAATGTGCTTCTTATATCAATAAAAGTAGAACTTCTATAACTGCATCTCATGTTACAGGTACTATGCTATGCTTTCCTTCTATCATTGCCATCAAAATGTGATATAGATGAAGACGGCCCATATACCTCAGAAGAGTAAATCAAAAGAATAAGAAGTACTGATACTGACTTAGGCAATTAAGGTTACCAACACTCCATATGGGTTTGGACTGGTAAATATATATAATGCAATTTCGAAGTAATAGTAGTTAAAATTTGGTTAGTAAAATCTCTTGTATAGTATAGGGTATACTCTTAATTTCTATTGAGGAGGATATTTATGAAAAAAATAATTAGTTTAGTTGTAAGTATTATGATATTTACAACAATGCTTTTTGTTCCTGTACAAGCTAAGAGTGAAGCCAAGGATAATGGTAAAGAGTATACTATTAACTGGCTAAACACCTTTCAAGTAACTGCATCGTCGTTGAATATTAGGAGCGGCCCTGGAAGAACTTAGCACCCTTCGGGCGAACTTTCAAAATGCAAATTCCTATACTATCAAGTTATAGTATTGTTGGTAGTTTAAGTAATGGTTATATCGGTTATCTATATGATCCTAGAGAAATAAATGCAAATGGATATACGTGGGTACCTATTAGAAAAAGCGATGGTACTTTATGGGGTTGGGTTGCTAAACAGTATATTACTATTATAGGATAACCATCTAATTACATAAGAAATAATTAAGATAAAAATACCCTATACTATACAATTAATATTTAACAATTGCATAATCACAGCAAGACCCAAACAAGGATATAGGAGCATTCCTGTAATGAAATAAAATGAACTTTGAAAAAGGAGATGCCAAGCTGTAAAATTTGAAATGTGAGTTACCCGCAAAGTAACCACAGATCAAATAAACAGGAGGCATCTAATATGAAGTATAACCAAAATGAGAAGTTGAAGCAAATAGATTTATCAACAATGGTAGTAGGAGTTGATGTAGGAAGTAAACTACACTATGCCAGAGCCTTTGATTATAGAGGAGTTGAGTTGTCAGGAATATTTAAAATCAGTAATGATGCAGCAGGTTTTGAAGCCTTTGAAAAATGGAAGCACGAACTGATGAAGAAGCATGACAAATCAAAAGTAATAGTTGGAATGGAACCTACAGGACATTATTGGTTTAACTTCGGGTATTCACTGCAAAAGAAAAGCACCAAAGTGGTACTTGTAAATCCGATGCATGTGAAGAGGAGCAAGGAGTTTGACGATAATAGTCCCACTAAAAATGACCGTAAAGACCCAAAAACAATAGCAATGTTGGTTAAGGATGGTAGATATCTTGAACCATATATGCCAGAAGGGGTTTATCGAGAGTTAAGAATATCAATGGAAACTCGGGAGCGGTATGTCAAGCAGTTAACAGTTATAGATAATAAAGTGCAAAGATGGCTTTCAATATACTTTCCAGAGTTCAAGACGGTATTTAAGGACTGGACTGGTAAAGGAGCGATGTTAGCGCTAAAGAACCTTGCAACACCTGAGAAGGTTCTTGAAAAAGGTATTGAAGGCATAGCAGCTGTATGGAAAGAACAGATAAAAAGAGCTGTTGGAACTAAGCATGCAATAAAGCTTGTAAACGCAGCAGAAGTAAGTGTAGGTGTTAAAGAAGGCCTAAAATCAGCAGAATATGACCTGTTAAGCCTACTAGAAGAATATGAGTTCTCGCTTAAAAAGCTTGAAACAACTATGGAACTGATAGAGGAGTTACTGTTCCAGGTTCCCAATATTAAGGAACTGTTAGACATCAAGGGTATTGGAGTTGTAACTGTTGCAGGATTCATTGCTGAAGTTGGAGACATAGGGAGATTTGAACATTCCAAGCAGAAACAAAAGCTTGCAGGACTTAACTTGAAAGAGAACAGTTCAGGAAAGCATAAAGGAAAAACAACACTAAGCAAACGAGGTAGAAAACGTCTTCGAAGGTTATTGTTTCAAGCGGTAATGATATTGGTTGCAAAGAATCCTGAATTTAGGCAGTTACATTTATACTATACAAATAGAGTAGAAAATCCACTGAAGAAAAAGCAATCACTAATGGCAATAAGCTGTAAGTTAATAAGGGTATTCAACACATTGCTAACAAAAGGATTAACATATGATGGAGAAAAAATGATTAAGGATATCCAGAGGCCACAACAAAAGGCTGGTTAAGTATTAAATAGAGGAATGTAATTTCAATGATGTCAGTATAGCCTAAAAGCTGGCGGAGAAAAGATCAGGAAGGCAGAAACGAACACGAGCAGGGATAGTCGGATTGAATTTCACCTTAAGGGCATAGATCCAGTTTAGGAGCATGACTGACATTCTACCTCATGGAAAGGCTGAACGAAGGAATTAAGGGCAAGTTGACCCTGTGAGACATGGGAGGGTAGCCGCCGGAGACTATGTAGAATCCCAATAGGCCACAATAAAAACATTAAAAGATTTATTGAGATTTACTACATACATCCAAAAAACACTTTAATGAGTGATGTTTCCATGAGACTTGTGAAAAATAAAATGAAAAACTGTGATTTAGTTAGTAATACCAAGAAAATTAAAGATTATTGAGGGAGGAGAAAATATGTTAGTAACTGAAAAAAAAAGCAAAAATACTTTTAAATTGTTTCTTTCAACAATAATAATTTTATTTTTATTTATAGCATGTGAAAATGCAAAGACTGTTGAAGATGAAAAATCAAATGTGGAGTTAGCTACACCAACGCCATTGAATACTCAGACAACACCATTTAAGCTAGAACCAAATATTGATAATATGCTCAACACCATGACCTCTATAGCTTCATATGAGCGTCCAATGGGGTCAGATGGTGAAAAGCGTGCTTGTACATATCTAAAAGGTGTTCTTGATTCATATGGCTATATGACTCATATTCAGACTTTTCCATTTAACTTTGAAGAAGAGGCCTTTGATGATAGTAATTTCTGGAATACAGACGTTTCAGAAGAGGATAAGGATGGGGAAAGTCAAAACCTTATAGCTGAAAAAAAATCAAATAAAAATAATAGTGATGTAATTGTTATAAGTGCTCACTACGATAGTAATGGGTTGGGATTAATCGATAATGCAACTGGGGTTTCCGTATTAATGGAAACCGCTAGACTTTTCTCTGATATTCCACTCTCAATTAATGTACGTTTTATACTTTTTGGTGGAGAAGAGGCTTGGCTTAATGGATCTCGATATTATGTAAGTAAGCTGTCTGATAGCGAGAAGCAGAATATTGTAGCAAATATAAATCTTGATTACATTGGTGAGGAAGGAGAAAGTAACCTTATAATAGCAACAATTGATGGTAGAGAAAATGCTGCAACCAAATTGTTTGAAGAATTTATCAATAGAGGCAAAATAAGCGTTATTAAAGCACCAAAAAGTGATTATTATTCTTTTGCAAAAGCTGGCATCCCATCACTTTCTATTGGCCAACTGCCAATACCATGGATAAGTAATATTGAAGAAGGGAAAATTTACACTGAAGAAGATTTTAAAAATAATGATAAGAAATTCAACTCTATAACACGCTTGGATCATGAAAAACTAAACTTAGCCATAAATATGGTTATAAGTGTTTTATCAGAATATATGTATTAAAATAGAGAGTGTATCTTTAAAACAGAAATATACAATCTTGTTACCGAAATATGCACTTAATTTTTAAACTATATTTGTTTTTTGTATTATGAAGTGAATTAGAATTAATATGTCATAACAATAAAAGCAAACCTTACGCTATTACGCTTTGTACTGTTTTAGTGTCAAAAGGGCGGAAATGCTTGACCTGAGCATTAAAAAGCAGTGACCGAAGAGCAGGATAATTTGAAGCAAATAGATAGGTATTTGCTTTTTTCATAATATTATATTAAATTCTATTTTTCACTACTAAAATCAAAAATCATCCAAAACAATATACATTTGCTTCATTTTTAAATAATAATCCCAAAATAATATTAT
>JAAYPF010000220.1 GCA_012519925.1 Clostridiaceae bacterium | reverse complement strand
AGCGTAGAATTCCGTAGCCTTTCATGACCACAGCCAAACTGGACTATCAAGCACAACAATATTGTAAGTGACTATATATACTTAGTCTTATATTAAAATATATTGAAAAATGGGGAAACTCAAATTATATATATATTGACATTCGAAAGCACTTCTTGTAAAATAAGAATAGTTCTTATTCTTCATTATGGAGGTGTTTTATTTGTCAAAACACAGAGAACTAATTCTAGAAATAATCAAGTCTTCGGGGCATATGACGGCGGATGAAATCTATATGAAAGCTAAGCAAATACGACCTTCCATAGCGATAGGGACTGTTTATAGAAACTTGGGGCTTATGACAGAGGCTCGAGAAATTAGACGAATTTTTGTTCCAAATGCACCAGATAGATTTGATAGCTTTACAAATCCTCATGAACATCTTTTTTGCCAAAATTGTAGGACATTATCTGACATATCTATTAACAACTTAAAAGACTATTTAGAAAAACAAACAGGCGTCAAGATTATTGGGTATGACTTAAACTTAAAATATATTTGTAGCGAATGCCGAAAAAAGGAAGAAACAAAGGAGCAAATTTAAGTGTTTAATATATGGTTTTACTTATAATGAAACTGTAGGGCTGCTGGAAAAGAGTATTATAAAAACTCAATAGAGTTAAATAAATTAACAAAAATAAAGGAGAACAAAATATGAATATCAAAGGAACTAAAACAGAAAAGAATTTAATGGAAGCATTTGCTGGTGAATCACAGGCAAGGAATAAGTACACCTACTTTGCATCAGTTGCAAGAAAAGAAGGCTATGAGCAGATAGCGGCAATATTTGAAGCAACTGCAAACAATGAAAAAGAACATGCGAAACTATGGTTCAAAGCTCTTGGTGAACTAGGAGACACAGCAGCTAATCTGCTTCATGCCGCAGAAGGTGAAAACTATGAGTGGACAGATATGTACGAACGTTTTGCAAAGGATGCAGAGGAAGAAGGCTTTACTGCTCTTGCAGCACAGTTTAGAATGGTTGGGAAAATTGAAAAAGCTCACGAGGAAAGATATCGTGCACTCCTTAAGAATGTAGAAATGCAAAAGGTATTTGAAAAGGCAGAGGAAACCATGTGGGAATGCCGTAACTGTGGACATCTTGTAATGGGTAAGAAAGCTCCTGAGGTTTGTCCTGTTTGTGTACATCCAAAGAGCTTTTTTGAAGTTAGAACTGAAAACTATTAATCCTATGATTTAACTTGTTAAGCCTATAAATATGATAAAAAGGGACAGAATGATTATTTTAAAACTCTGCCCCTTTTTTAACGCCCAAAAAAGCTGTAGGAAGAATGAAATGTTGATGCTATGTTTTAGAGCGAAAAAGGGCTTGAAGATGGTATAAATTGACGAACAAACTCAAACAAAACAACAATACCAATAATAATTAAGAAAACAGTCTCAAATACCATAATGTATTTATTATCAATTTTAGTACCAGCTATCAGCAAGAGCCTGTATGGAATCTGGAATACACAGAAAATATAAAGCAATACCCCTGCTTTATTCATACGCCAAGCGGACATAATATCTAATTTGCTCATAAAAATATAGGATCTTGTCATTCCACATACAGGGCAGTTATAACCTGTTGAGAGCTTAAAAATGCACGGAAATCCGAATCGGTGCACAGAATCACCAATTCGGATTGTTGTATAACTTCCGTTTATCGTAAGCATAAAAGACACCAATAAAGGTATAAGGCAAAGCAGTAGCAATGAAATATGCAAGATATAATCGTTTCTACCTAAGTGCTTTGATTTTAACATGCTAGTATTGACCTGAAACGCCATTATTTTGCTCTATCTGTCTAATAAACTCTTCCCAAAATTGGTAGGATGAGTTTGTTCCGCCTATTACCATCGCTAATATTATTAACCCTATTGTAACAAGCAGCACTAGCCCTCCTAATATTATTCCAGCCAAAGCCATACCGTCTCCTTTTTGATTTCCTAGAGATTTTTTGATTTCCGCTTTGCTTATAATACCGAATATTATTGCAAGAATTGCAGGTATTAATCCAATGTAACAGCAACAAGACAAAAGGACGCCCACAATACCGAGAACCAGTGAGGCTATTGCCATTCCATTTGTTTTAACAAGCATTATCGGGTCCGTTCCACTAAAACTCGGGCTATCAAAGTCCATCCCTGTATTAGTATCATATGTACCTGATCCATTTGAGGAATCTAGAGGAGACCCACAGTTGATACAGACAGTGTCAAAATCCTGATTTGAACTGTTACATTTTAGACACAGCTTCATATCCTAACCTCCTATTTATTATTTACCCATCCAAATAAATCCTACATACATGATTTTACATTAAATAAATATGATTTACAAGATTATCTTATGAGTGCATAAGATAATCTGAATGGACAGATAAGTCCATAGCTTTGTAAACAAAAACAGTAAATTGTGTAAAAAAATTTATATTATTAATTAGTATAGAGGGAATGCCGATATAATTATATAGTGTTGAGTTGATACCAAAATGACTAAAGCTTTCCGAAGAAATTTTTTGACAAAGACCTCAAAGACGGAGGAGTTATATGAGTGATTTAAGGATTCTTATAAATAGAAAGAACCTAGTAAAGGTAATTGTTTATTCAATAATAATTGCATTATTTATGTTTATAACGTTTACAATTTTAGCTTTACTTTTTGGAATTTTATCAGGAATTTTATTAGAAACTATTCTTATTGGGGCTTTGATTTTTGAAGTTTTGTCTTTCTGTACTTTATTCGTTGTTTTATCAAAGTTTTTCAGATCTATTGATACAGTTAATGATTATGCTGAATTACTTGCTGAAGGCGAACTAAATATAAATGATATACAAAGTAAAGATAGTTTCGGAATAGAGTTACTGACAAAAGCTTTTAGCGATATGATATACAATCTATTAAGTTTTATTGAGTTGACAAAGGTGAATATAGTTACTATTTCTGAAGCTGTTGACAGTGTATCAAAAAGTATGGAAACTAGCTATACAAGTAATGAAGAAATTGCGGCTAGTATGGAAAATGTGGCGGAAAAATCACAGGACCAAGCTAAGCTAATGGGCGATACCATGACTAGAATTGATGAAGTCAAAACTAGAATAGAAGTCATCACGCAGAGTGTTGAAAAAGTTGAAAAATCTGTTGAAGAATCGGTGTATGCAACCACATCAGGTATGAAAAGTCTAGAAAAGTACTATAAACAAGTTAATTTCATATCAGACAATTTGAATAATACTTCAGAATACATTAAGAAACTGAATCAAGACATAGCTCAGATAGATGAAATTGGAGGATTTATCACAAAAACCAGTGAACAGCTAAAACTTTTAGGACTCAATGCATCTGTTGAAGCTGCTAAGGCTGGTGAATCAGGCAAAGGCTTTAGTGTTGTTGCTCATGAGATGAATTTACTATCAAAAGCAACTAAAGAGAGTATTGGTAAAATAGGTTCTATAATTAAAAATATTCAAAATAGAAGTGAAGATGTAAGCAACGGTATAGATATTTGTGTTGAGAGTTATGACCTTAGTAAAGATATATTTAAATCCATTAAGAACTCTTTTGAGATTATCAACAATAGTGCTAATGTGCTTGAATCGGATATAAAAAAGGTTTACAATGAGGTGCATTTAATTAATTCGAGAACATATGAGATAAATGAAAAAAGTCAACAACTCTATAAGGTTTCAGAAGATATATCATATAAAACTAAAGGTGTTTCGGCAGTTAGTCAAGAAGAATTAGAAGAGTTACAAATGATTAATACAAGTACTTTATCACTAAAAAATATGCTTACAGGGATTGAAAAACTAGTCGGAAGATTTAACACGTCTGTTGTTCCAGTGGAAGCTGACAGTAAAAGTCAATTACGTATTGCTTTTATTAGTCCGTTAGATAATGAGTTTTGGTATATAGTACGTAAGGGTGTCTTTTACGCAAAGAAGGTGTTAGCTCATAAAAACGTAATAATAGACTATTATGGTTTTGATCAAGATGTAGGTCACCAAATTAAGGAGACGGTAAAGGAAGCTATAAAAAGCGGTGTAAAGGGAATTGTTGTCACTGGTTTTGACCCAGAACTTGTCGAGCTAGTGAATCTTGCTTATAAGAAAAATATCCCTGTTATGACAATTACCCAAGATTTACCTAAAAAATCCAATCGTGTTGCCTATTTTGGTCCTAATAATGATGCTACTGGGGCTATAGCTGTTCGTGTTATGGAAAGAGCTTTGAAAGGAAAAGGCGAGGTGGTAATTCTAACAGAGGAACTAGACACATATGGAAGAGGTGCCATTGAGGCTGAGATAAAGAAATGCAGAGGTCTAAAAGTTGTAGCACATGAGCAATGTGCACATAGTATAGATATTTCATATACTGTGATGAAAGATATACTGAGGAAAAATAGTAATATCCGTGCCATATTTGCTCTTGGAATTGGAATTCTTGGTGCTATTAGAGCGGTGGAAGAGTCGGATAACATAGCAAAACCGCTTGTTATAAGTCCTTTCTATAGCAAAGAAATAGCTGAGTATATCCAAAGAGGGATTGTTTATGTAGCAATAAGCCATGCTCCATTTGGACAGGGGTACGATCCGATAATTTACCTGCATAACATGCTAATTACCGGGCAAAAACCTGAAAATGAAATTAATTGGACACGTATTGAAGTTATAGACAAGAGGAGGAGTTACGAGTTGCTTTAGGTAATTTCAAAAAAAGAAAGTTTCAGGTCTTATCAATTATTGACATTTTATCTTAGTATATATAAAATCTATTTAAACAACTTTTATAGTTAGTTTTATCGTCGTAAATATGTAAAAAATGATTTGAGAAGAGATAAATATGATATCACTTAAAAGAGTTTTTATACTGGGTTTTTTTATTTTTTTATTTTTTTTGAACAATTCCACCGTATTTGCTCAATCATACAGTAAATATGGGAAATTCGATATTGATGCTGTTGACGAGATTGGTGCTGAGAATGGACAAGTAGCTACATTAATTGATGAAATGTCGACGTATTTAAACAAAAAGCAATACGATAAATTTATTTCGTTAACATCAGGAGATTTAAATTTAGGTTTTTATGATTTGTTTTTTGGACAGGATAGTCATGAATATAAAAAGGACAATATTGGTTTATGGAATCTCGACGAATTCGAAGTGATAACCTATAAACAAGTACCAAAAGATCAGGTACCGGTGGAAAATGTTAACTATAGTGAATATATTGAGTACACAGAGCTTGTTACATATTTGGCTTACTGTGACATAGTTGCAAAGGAAGACACAACTGACATGTTCAGTGGTATGAATTGCTTTTTGTTTGTCTTTGGCAAGGATAGCAATGATGAATACAAATTGTTGCAGTGGTCACAGCCACTTATCAATGAGGTTCAAAAGATTGATTTTCAGCCTCATAGAAAGCTGGTGTATACAAGTGAAGATGTATTATTTACTTTATTAAACGAAACGGTCTTAAATAACAATAAAGAAAAGCTTGAGAAATGTTTTTATCCAATTGGCTCAAAAAACGATCCTTATTACTATCCCATGCCCTCAAAAATCAGAGTCAAAATAAAAAGCACAGGTAAGATTTCTACTGTTGATTTCTATTACTACTTAAAAAATGTATTGCCAAATGAGTGGATAGCATTGTCTGATCCTATGGAATCATTAAAGGCAGGAGCTATGGCGGTAAAGATGTATGGATGGTATAGATGTTATAATCATAAATACTTTGGTTTGGGTTTTGATGTTTATGATACCATAGTAGATCAAGTTTATAGGGCTGGAAGTGAGCATGAAAGAAGTACAGAAGCGATTAACTCTGTAGGTGGAATAGCTATTATAAACAGTTCAGGGTTGATTTTTGAGACTCAATACAACGCTCGTGCTCAAATGAAACATAGTGGTTTTATGAGCCAAACAGGAGCGAATGCGTTAGCTAGAAATGGATACACATGGTTTCAGATTTGCGACTATTATTATTCAAACTCCAATAAATCTGAGGGAAGCATTTCAAGTTTTAATTATTACTCTTTATGGGGAAGCAAGATTAAACTTGAATTTATATTAAAAGTAATGTTTGAACATAAATTTTTTCAAATTTTCAATTTTGATATAAATCATATATCTTTGCAATTAGAAAATAGACGACGATATGAAGTGGAAAAGTCTTAAGTTGGCATTGTTAAGTTGTAGCCCCATCAGTAAAATATTAACCATTATTTTGTCTAAAAGAATAAAAAAAGTCAAGGTATTTCAAAGTGGTGTTAGTTAATAAGTTGATCTAGAGTTTTTGTTAGATCAGTCAAAGCTTCGATACTTGTCACCATACTATTAACTCGATTCTGTTGATTATCTGCATTTGAAAGAACAGCTTGAACTGAAGCGGATGATTTGTCAGAAATAGTAGCTACAATGCCCATTTCTTTTGAAACTTTATTAGCTGACTGTAATAGCTTTTCGTTTACTAAGTTTAGCGACTCTGCTTGAGTAAGTACTTCTTCGGAATTTGTTTTAATCAGTTCAAACAACTGCTCGACTACGTTTGCTGACTGTTTGCCTGAAACTACTGTTTGAAGTCCATCCTGAACTAATTTATTTACATGGAGGATTTTATCTTGTATCAGTTGAATGCCTGCACTAACTTGTTGGGAAGCATTCTGTGAGTCCATCGCAAGCTTTCGAATCTCGCTAGCTACAACAGAAAAACCTTTACCATGCTCTCCAGCCCTTGCAGCCTCAATGGAAGCGTTTAAGGATAACAACCTAGTTTGATCGGTGATTTTTCTAATCATAGAAACAATATTTTCAATTTTTACACTTTCTTCATTTACTTCACGCATTGCTACAGATGTACTGTCAACAAAATGGTCTATCTCTGACATTTGGCTTGACATTATTTTCATTTTATCCTGCCCATCTCTGGTTACTTCGGCTGTATCCTTAGATTTCAGACTCATGTTGGAGGAGGCATTTGCTGTTTGCTCAACAGTATTTGTAACATCTTGTATTGCCTGTAAAACATCACTAAAACTGTTGGCTTGAGTTTCGATTCCAACAGATATTTCTTTAAAAGCTGACACTAAATCTTTGGAGATATTACCTGTAGAGGTCGCATATTCCTGTAGATTTATGGTTGACTTTTTGAGTATTTCAACAGATTGAGCAACCTTTTCTAATAAATCATCTGTTTTTTGTTTTGCATTTTTTGCCTCAATAGCTCCTTCTTCCATTTTTGTCAGCATTTGATTACCAATATGACTTTGGGAGATTAGAGCAACTAAGCATAAGATTAGGTAGGCATTAGGAGAAAAACGATCTATATTAGCATAAGCAGGCTTTGTAAAAAGTGCATAGTTTAGTATAACTACGGCAAAGGCTCCGTTAAGCAATAAGGGACGATAATTGTGATAGATAGCTATAATAGCCAGAGATAAATACAAAATGAGTGAGTTGGGAAAATTTGTTGTGTTTTTTATCATGAAGAAAGAGACAAGGTTAAATCCTAATGCTATAAAATACATAATATATTTAATTCCGATTTTTTTCCATACAAGAAAGGCTATGATTAAAGCAACTGGTGACGCATACTTTATCACATTCATCATTGTAATAGGGTATTTAAAGGCTGAAGCAGCTCCTAAAGCAACACAAAAAATCGAGGATTATAGCCATTAGTTTATTTCGTTTATGTAGTTCAAGCAATTGTTTGTCCAAACGTTACCACTCCAGTCTTATACAATATATAACACAAATAAAAAAGAGACACTCCATAGCAAAGGATTTAGGATAGGATATCATATATTATTTGATTAAAACAATTGGGACTATTTAGCAACAATTTTAAACTAAGACAAAAAGAACTGCTAGATAAATTATAACATTTTGTCGAATAAAAAGCAATTAATAGATTTTAACTTGATAGTAAGAGTTTAGATTGAAATCTTCAGTGGAATTATTTGTTTGTATTGCTAGCAATAGTGAAGTATAATAATTTCAATAAATTTAACTAGGTGTGAACTATACAGGTTTTGGGTGGATAGAAAGCTAAATAAATATGCAAACATTACATCTCAGTGAGAGAGGGAGGATACTATGTCAAAGGTTGAAGAAAAGCTTGCAAAGTCATTGACAGCAGAATCAACGGATTTGATACCGTACTTACCATATCTATTGCAAGATTTATGGCAATTAGGATCATCACCTAGAGATATTCTTAATATGCTTATAAAGCATGTTAGGGTATCAGAGAAAATGAAAGTGCTTGATTTGGCATGTGGTAAAGGAGCTGTAAGTGTTTATTTAGCTAAGGCTTTGGGGTGTAGCATAAAAGGTATTGATTTAATTGCTGAATTTATTGATTTTGCTGATATAAAAGCTCATGAGTATGGTGTGAAAAAGTTTTGTGATTTTACGGTAGGTGATATAAACGAGGCTGTAAAAGTTGAAAAAGGTTATGATATTGTTATTCTTGGAGCTGTTGGAGATGTACTTGGAAATCCTAAAGATACAATACTAAAATTAAAAAGTACGGTTAAAAACCAAGGATACATAATAATAGATGATGCTTATGGAAATGATGAGTCTGATGATAAATATCCTACAAGAGAAAAATGGCTTGAAATATTTAGAAATACAGGAGTTAAACTGATTGATGAAATGCTAATTGAAGATAATGAGTTGGAAAGTATAAATGATGAGCAGCAGTCATTTATTGCAAAGAGAGCTAATGAACTGAAAGAAAAGTATCCAGACAAAGCCTCTCTCTTTGATAGCTACATTAGAAGTCAGTTGGCTGAATGTGATGAATTGAAGAATGAAATTGCAGGAGTTACCATGCTGTTGCAGGTACTTTAGATATAGAAAACGAGGATTTATTATGGAATATAAAAATTTGAATGAATAATTGTAATATGCTAAAATCAAAACAGTTAATTAATTTGAATTCTTTATAGATATAATAAGCATATACGAAGGAGGAAGTGCAATGAAGAAAATAGAAATAGCAGATGGAATACATATGTTATCTATATGTGTTGAAAATATTCTCTTTGAAGGTATGTGGGATTTAGCTAATGGAGTTACATTGAATTCTTATATAGTCAAAGGAGATAAAATCGCTATTATAGATGGGGTAATAGGTTGGGATGGAGTACCCGAAGCTTTGTATAAAAGTCTTGAGGAAATGGACATAAACCCTAAGGAAATAGATTATGTAATAGTAAACCATATGGAACCGGATCATTCGGGATGGATCGAGAACTTTAAAAAGGTTAATGACAATTTCACAATAATATGTACAGATAAGGCAGCTAAATTAGTAACATCCTTCTATGGAAATGAAGAAAGAATAAAAGTTGTTAAAGAAGGTGATACCTTAGATTTAGGTAAAGGAAAAACACTGAGTTTCCACCCGACTCCAAATGTGCATTGGCCTGACACTATGCTTACTTATGAGTCCAATACAAAAACTTTGTTTTCCTGTGATATGTACGGTGCATTTGGTAAAATAGACGAACATTATTTTGATGATGAGTTGACGGCTGAAGAAGTTGAATTCTTTGAGATGGAAGGTATAAGGTATTTTTCAAATGTTATGGCAACATTTGTGCCCATGGTAAGAAAGTCAATACAAAAGACAAAAGAACTTGATATAAATATCATTGCTCCTGGTCATGGTCCTTTATACAGACAAAATCCACAAAAAATAATTGAAGACTATTTACGATTTTGTCAATATTCAGAGGGTGCTGGAAAAAAAGAGATCTCTATATTGTGGGGATCAATGTATGGTATGACTGAAAAGGCAATTGCTTTTGTTGAAAAAGTTTTAGAAAGAGAAGGAATAAAAGTAAACAAACTTAAAATGCCTCTAGAAAGTGAAAGTGAAATGCTTGCTACGGTTTTCAGGTCAGCGGGTATAATAATTGCTGCACCTACTTATGAATATAAGATGTTTCCGCCAGTAGCAGCTGCATTAGATGAGGTGGGAAGGAAAAAGGTTTCTGGAAAGGCAGCCTTTTATTTTGGCTCCTACGGATGGTCAGGCGGAGCTGAAAAAGAACTGAACGAAATAGTTGAGAGGAACAAAATGAAGTGGGATTTTGTTGAAGGTGTTGAGTTTGAAGGTTGTCCGAAAGATGAGGTCCTCAATAAGATTGAAGAAGGAGTCTTACAGCTAATTAAAAAGATGAAAGAAAAGATTATTTAGGTAATTAGCATAACATGCCTATCGTGGAAGGTAAAAGCTTTCATGATAGGCATGTTTTATGTTTAAGGGTGAAAAACAAAAGAACAGTTGTGTAACTTATTGTCTGTAGACCTATAAGCGTAATTCTAATAAGATTTTCTATAGGAGGTAATAGATGTAATGAATATATGCCTAAAGTTCGGTGTAAATGCACGTAAATATAGAAATCAAAAAGGATATTCACAAGAAAAATTAGCTGAAATCACAGGTCTTCATAGAACATATATAAGTGCTGTTGAAAGAGGTGTGCGTAGTATATCACTTGATAATATTGAGAAAATTGCTTTAGGTTTAGAGATTCCACCTTATAAATTATTTGTTTTTGAATAAAGGGAACATCATATAACATAATTATTTATTATACTCAATCCCTAAAAAGAAAGGATGTGTGTATATGGAAAACTGGCAACTTTTTGAACAAGAATGTTGTGATTATCTAAACAGCCACTTAAAAGATTATCCTTTTAGCTTTAAGTGCAGTGGAGGAAGCGACTCAACATCTTCAGATATTGAAGTTATGAGGAATGATACTTCTGTTTTTTCAATTGAAGCAAAGCTGTCGCCATCGCAAAGTGGTCAATTTGTCGTACTTGATAATAACAATGAATTCTCCTATTCACCAAGGAATAAGTTCTCCAGCAATATTTATTCTAGAAAAATAGTTAGTTATTTGAATAAAAATATTAATTTATACACTAATGAATATTAAATGTCCTAGTAGTATTCTTTTTGGATGGATAAAAGAGCATTATAAGGCTAAAAACTCAAAGTATTTGATAACTTCCACTTCCCTTGGTAAATATAAAGCAATTATACAACTTGATGAACTTGAACACTGGTTTACCGTTTCTGCCTGCTTACGTAGAAAAAAAGTGGTTCGAGAAATATACCAAAATCTGATTTTATGTTTGCAGAAAATCGTTTAAAAGAACACTTTCAGAGTATGAGGCATAAAATAAAAAATATTGGCGAAACAAACAATAAACTTGTAGTAACATTAGATTCTGACACATATTTAAGTAAAAGCCAATGTTATCTAGGTCATGATATGTTTATATCTCAAGATAGGCATAATAGTAATAAATATTCAATAAAAAAGTTGAGTAAAACAAATAATGCTAGTGTAGTATTTAGTTTAAAATAAATAGGTGAGCCTGATTCTTCAAAAGGTCTTAATGTCTTAAAAGATGAAATTAAGAAATATATGTAATAAATAATCATGGCAGCCCCATAGATATGTTAAGGGTTGAAATCAAAAACTAACACGGGGGATTTAAAAACCCTGTGTTAGAATATTTTAAAGCGATAATTTATCAAAAATACTTATTTGACCAGAAGTATTATTTTTCCATTTAAGCATTTCAACATGTTTAGGTGGCTCTCTATCGTTATTTGCGTTTTCATTAAATCCTTTATCCTTGGTAGAAATAGTATACATTCTCATCTCGTTTAAGTTAACTATGCTATCTAGAATTGCTCTTAATACAGGGATAGCAACACTATTACCAAATTGTTTATAGGCTTGACTATCTGATACAGGAATTTTAAAATCATTAGGGAATCCCTGCACTAAACAACATTCCCTAGGTGCTAGTTTACGAACACGTCCGTTTATTAAGTAAGCACCTGTTTTTGCCCCAGCACCTCCCCCGTGAGCAGATAGTGTTATGGCATGACCATATGGACTATATATTCTTTCACCTTGACCACCTTTATTAATAGTACCAACTCTTATGGGTTTTGGCTGACATTCTGTAATAACTTTGTCCCAAATAACTATATCATTTCGTTCAATAACATATTGGTTAGTTTCATTGTCCGGTAACAAAATATCTATAAGATATATGTGTTTATTAACCGGTTCAGGGAATTGAAAAGAATTAATGGCTAAATCGTTCCTAAAACATACAATATAAACTCTTTCTCTATTTTGAGGTACACCAAAGTCCCCTGCATTAAGTATTTTATAAAATATTGTATAACCTAAACTAGCTAATATATTATGCATATGATTAAAAGTTATATTATTATTATGACGAACCAAATTTTTAACATTTTCCAAAAATAAAATCTTTGGTTTATGATGATCTACTATGCGGGCAATTTCAAAAAGCAAAGTGCCACGAGTGTCTTCAAAGCCTAATTGTTTTCCGCTAATACTAAATGCTTGACAAGGAAATCCAGCACACAAAATATCATGGCTAGGTATTTGTTCGTTACTTATTTTTGTAATATCTCCAAAAGGGGTTTCACCATAATTTGCTTTATATGTCCTACATGAATTTTCATCGATTTCGGATGAGAATACGCACTTAGCACCGTAGTGTTCAAGTGCCTTCCTGAATCCACCGATTCCAGCAAATAAATCAATAAATGTTAAATTGTTAAATTTCCTCATCCACTTCACTCCATAGTATTGTTGAACACAATCATAATACCACACATAACTCATGGTCGCAAACACACATAATCAACTGGTTTTAAAAATAGCAATAGAACCTTATAAGGTTTGCTCAAACTTAAATGTTGTAATTAAAACAGTGTTTTTGAATAAATTTCCATCATTAATTCTTCCACCCTCTTATAATCCGGTTCGTCAGGAAGTAAGGTGCTTTTAGCGGCCGATTTGAATCTTTGTTCATACTCGTCAACCATCTGAAATACTTCATCAAAGCTGTACTTACCTTTACGTATATCGAGAAAAAATTCACGCTCCTTTTCTCTATAAGTATTAATTCCTTTACCCTCAAGGATTTCTGTGCCGGTAACTAAAAGTCGTATTAAATGCATGGCATGTTTATTAAGGTGGAGCTCATCTTTCTTTTTATTCCTATGATTAAGCTTTGAATATTCCTTTACAATGTTATTCATATCAGAATAGATATTTTTTAGGTCTCTTAGAGGATATCGCTTCAGATTTATATCGATAAAAATCTCTGTATCCATTTCTTCTTTGTCCGATTGGTCAATATATAGATTGATTTCTTTGTTTGTGAAGTCTTTATAAGTTCTTTTTAGGTGCTCCATTTGCCCTAAAATACTATTTAAAATATGTTGCTCCTTTTCTGCTTGAGGATAATTGTCCCTTGCAAGGGCATTCTGCAATCTCCTAAGCTGAGCCGTTGCATAATTCCCAAAACTCTGGATTGCTCTCTTAGATAAAAACAAATCGACATTATCCCTCAGAAGTTGACCCTCTTTTGTTATAACGAGAAGGTCTTCAGGTCTTGTTCCCAAGATTTCCAGAACATTTGGATTGCTATTGAGGCATAGAGTAATAAACTTTTTAAGTCCGTAGATTACAGTGTCAGTTGGTCTGTCTTCGAACTGCTCGAAACTCGATAATCCCATAAGGTCTTGCTTTGTTTCTATCGTCACACCTCGAACATCAATATCACTAGTATCAGTATTTGTCCCGTAAGCAATAGAACCTGCTATTGTAAGAATTAGAATATTATTTTTAAGATGTAGTTCTGTCCTTAAAAACTCATATTCTATTGATTTCAACTTGTCTTTTATACTTTGTATAGCCATGTGCAAACTCCTTATAGTAAATAGCCCCAAACTTCCTTAAGTGTTTCCTGAAACAGAACATTTAAAGGAGCATAACCTGATTCTTTTTCTTTCCTGACTGTTTTGAGATATTGTTCATAGTGATCAATTTTATTTTTGAGAAAATCAATAATTATAGGGTTCTTTTGTTCAATATCAATTTCTAAGCCAGAAGTTTTTTTCTCAAGCAGTTTGTAAATTTCTTTGACTAGAGAGTCTTCTAGCTGCTGTTCAGCCATTAGTTTGCTAAATTCCATTGGAGGAGTGGTATTATTGTTTTCAATCCACATGCATGCCATAATAGGTCTTAAAATATAAAAATAATGTTTAATCTTGACTTGGTTTGTGCTCATAACCTCTTTAAACTTTTTTCTCGCTATGTGAAGATAATGATATATTGTAGGTACTTGAGAGAAATAAGTAGGAAGTAGTTCTCTCATTCTTTGTGAAGTACTATAATTCTCCATGTACACTATAGGAGAACTGAGCCATTCCATTAATGTAGGGTTAGATTTTTTATAATGTAGCAAAGCTTTCTTAATATCCCAACCATTTACATCTAACAAGTCATTGATGGGAATTTCGATATAATCCTGTCTTTCATCAATGGAAAGATACCATTCAGGGGCATGAATGTATATAAATCTTACATCATAGTCACTGTCACAAGATGCAAATCCCCAGCCTCTGCTACCCGATTCAACTGCGTAGAGAATCTTGATATTATTTTCTTTTTCAAGCTCATTTAATTTTTCTAATATTTTATTTTGCATTGAATAGCCTTCTTATATAAAATAATACTAACATTATAATAGTACTTGTTTATATTTACAATAATATAACACGAAATAAAAACCAAAAGCAGATAATCATTGCATAATCATACATAAAGTGGTCAAGACATAGAAAATGATAAGCATTCTAAAGCTGTTAATTATTTAGTGCTTAAGGACTTTGCGTCGAGGTTTAGAAAACTTAATGGTTCAATTAGTTGCAGGGATTTAATAGATTTTGATATCAGCGACGAAAAACAGCTGATTGCTGCGAGAAAGACAGAGGTGTTCAGAACTAAATGTGCAATGTATGTAAGAAATGCAGTTAACTTGCTCGAAGAAATAATATTGGAATATGAGGTGAAGCTATGAGAAGAACAGATAAAGAAATAACAGACAAAACGCTTATTGATAAAATCCTGACGGAAGCCGAAACTATCAGGATTGCCATGGTTGATAATGAAAGCCCATATCTTGTTGCTATGAATTACGCATATGTGGATGACTGCATATATATGCATTCCGCAAAGGAAGGCAGAAAAATTGATATATTAAGAAAGAATAATCGTGTGGCATTCCAGGTTGACACAGGAGTAGAACTTGTGATAAAAGATGTGGCTTGTAGTTGCAGTACAAAATATTTAAGCGTTTTTGGAACAGGCAAAGCAAGTTTTGTTGAAAACAATAGAGATAAAGAAAAGGCACTAGATGCAATAATGACAAAGCATACAGGTAAAGCTGAATTTGAATACCCGGAGAAGGCACTTGAAAAAACAATCATCATAAAGGTGAAGATTGAATCTATGACAGGTAAAAAGTCGGGTTATTAATGCTTAAGATTATCACTTTATCTATTATTGAGAGTAAGTTAAATAATGCAATATGCAAACATCTTATGTAGAATATGAAAATTTGAGTTTCACCAAATTTAGTAACAAAAAACTGAGGGATCTTTGAGCTTAAAGGCTTTGAAAATATCAAGTTGTTGTGATGGAGGTGGTTTTTCTAGGAGGTATCTAACACCTTCCTTAGTTTTTTTTAATATATT
>JAAYPF010000219.1 GCA_012519925.1 Clostridiaceae bacterium | reverse complement strand
CTGAGTACATGAAATTAAAACAATTTTTAATGAAAAAACGAAGATTTCTGAAACTTGTATCGCTATTGTAATTACAAATGCGTATAATATAAGTGTAAGAATAACAAATACAATTTTTGAAGGAGCAATACAATGGCAAAAAAATCAACGAAATTATATGAAAGAACTGAACCAGATCTGAAAGAGCAAGTAGAAGAGATTCTTCCTGCACTACCTTTGAACATATATACTTTATCTGATGAACAGATTAATGCAGAACTTGAAAAAGGATATGCGGACATGCAGTATGGTCGTACCAAAGCAGGAAATACAGTATTTTCAGATATTCGCAAAACTATAAGTAAAAATATTTTTGGGTAAAAATGAACTCAACATATTTTCCAGTGCTAAATGATTTCAAATGCTGTCTGTCAATAGCACAGTGGTCATTATACTCATAAGTCTCCTTTTTTAAAAGACAATCTTTTAGATATTATTAAATCAAATTCTTCTATAAGAAATTTATTATCATTTAGCAATTAAGTTTATCAATCGCATTTAGTTTCTCATTTATTTCTTCAGCTTCAATGAGTTTTCTATCAATACTGTTATTCTTATTAATTTTCATAGGCATCTTTATAATTTGGCAAACCGCCAAATACTCCACTCAAATACATCTTCTCAAGGTTTTGAGCAACTCTAGGTTGTTCATCTGAAAAACGTTTTATATGGCTACCGTTCTTTCCGTCAAATTCAACTGAATAAATTTGATCAGGACGAAGTAACGAAGTTGAAAGCAAATTTGTAGAATGGGAAACAAAAATCATCTGAGATTTGTCAGATGTATTCATGAAGCATCTGACCATAAGCTCTTCAAGTTCATTATGAAAGCCACTAGAAAAGTCATCTATCAAAAGCATACCGCTATGTTGTGCAACAAACAAGAACGCTGGCAGCAAGTTAAGTAATGTACGATTCCCAAGTGATTCTTCACTAAAGGGAATTGGTGTGTTAATTCCTTTACGGTTGAAGAACAGCATCTTTTCCTCTTCATTAAGATACTTAATAACAGCGTGCTCTTCTTTAACCTCATTAGCATAATCTATAGACTGATCAAAGTTGTAATCATGAAAGAATTTATTAATCTCCTCAGTTCCTTTTTCATCAATATACTTAGTAATCCTGAAATCCTGTTTTCCATAAGATAAAACTGTTCTATCAAAAGCATTTAAGTAAATGGAACACTGCAAAAACTCAAACCATTTACGTAAAATTTCATTCCTTGCAAGCCTAGTATTAAAATAAACTGTTCTCAAAAAAAGTGTCTCTTTGTTAAATATATTATACGCAATATTTTTACGTATCATTAAAAACATGTCGTAATTTTATTACTTTTATATGATGTTTTCATTCTAAATTTTGCAAGCCATAATTTAAACGGTTACATATTCAGTGATTAATACACTTAAAGAGAAAGGTGCAATTAAAAATACTTTTTTGTCTATTTTGCAGGAAAATATAGTATTCGCATCGAATAATGAAAATGGCAAAACAATGTATTATTGACAAAAGTTTATTTAGGCAGCTATTTTGAAAGCATTGAAAATGTAATAATCCTTATATTCCAGGCAAATCATTTCCACAGCAACGAGAAGTTAATTGACGTCAGCAGTATGTCATTTATCTCAAAGCCTTTTGAAGCCCCATTAATAGGCAGTGGAAATTCAATTTCAATTGAACTGCCTACTGCCTTCTTAATCGTGTAAATTACACACAGTATAGTAAAATCAAAAAAATATTTTCATGAAATAAAACACTTTATTAAAGGAGGATGCAACATGTCAAATCAGCTAACCTTTACCTCAGTCATTGAAGGTGCAGCAAAACTACCGCTTGTTCGCATAGATCGTACCGAATTTCTAGAGAAGAACCTATGCAAAATATGTACACCAGCACAGTTAAAAGTGGCGCTCTCGGAGGGAACTCTTCAAGCTAACATTCCCATTGAGAAGTTGGATAAGTTGGCTAAAGATGTTATCAATGCAGAAACCCTTAAGGTAACTGCTGTATCAACAGCATCAGGTATACCAGGTGGTTTAGCTATAGCTGCTACTATCCCGGCTGACTTAGTACAGTTCTACGGTCACATTATACGTGTCGCACAGGAACTTGCATACATTTATGGCTGGGACGAGATATTTACCGAAAGCTCCGATCTTGATGAAGGTACTGAGTCGCAACTCATCTTGTTTATTGGTGTAATGTCTGGTGTGGATGCAGCTAAAAGAGCTCTAACCAAACTATTTGGTGAAACAGCAATGAAATCTGTGGCAAAAAGGGTTGCTGCTAAAGCATTAACAAAAACGTGGTATTATCCGATTGTCAAGAAAATTGCGGCAATGCTCGGACAAAGGATGACCAAAGATGTATTTGCGAAAGGGGTGGGCAAAGCTATACCAATACTCGGTGGAGCTCTTTCAGGCGGTCTTACACTAGCTACGTTCAAACCAATGTCTCACAAACTTCAAAAACATCTGTCTGAAATGGCTCATATGACTCCGGAGGAGTATGAAAAATACAATGCTGAAAATACTATCTCCATTGATGAAGAAGATTTTGAAATAGATACCGAGCCTGAGGAAGTAGTTAATAAGGAAACTGCATCAAAAGATTGGACATGTTCCTGTGGCACAACAAATAAAGGCAAATTCTGCCAAGAGTGTGGTAAAGCAAAACCTGCCGATTTATCACAATACAAATGTGATAAATGTGGTTGGGAACCAGAGGACAAAACTCACCCGCCAAAGTTTTGTCAAGAATGTGGCAATCGGTATAATGGTAACGACATAATATAACTCAAAGTTCCTAGCGAAAAAGGTGCTTATCAAGCTGTTCAAGTCTCTGAGCTAAGATATGTCAGTACTTGTTAAAGAATTCAAATTAACCTAATAATGACATTGCACTCTACTAAATGAGATGCTGTATGTTCAATATTTGTGTTATTATTAAAAAAAGAAAAGAAAAAATCTTGAAACTTAAGTGTTTCAGGATTTTTTCTTTTGTCCGAATAATTGTAAGTTATGTTCTGCTTATAAAAATATTGACCCTTCTCAATATCATTTTTATCAAAAAACTTATCTTTCAATCTCATTTTTATTACCCATCGGTAAGCTGAGTTAGTATCCCTATGAATGAATACCAAAGTATCTAAGCCACATCAGCATTCTTATTAATATCATCAATGACCTTACGTATCCCAATCCAAACACTCATATCATCAAATATCTCTGCTACACTACCCATTTCATTAAACGGTGGTTCGCCAAGAACGCTTAAATCCTTCATCATACCGTTTTTTACAACATAAGCTACAATTCTCTTCACAAAATTAATTTGCATGCTGTTTAAATTAACATCATTCAAATATTTTGAAAAAGCTTCATTGGCTGCTTCTATTGAAAGCCCTACAACAGAACGCACCAACTCACCAAGAGGAGTGTCTCCATACTCTTTTTCATAGTCCTGCTTGGTTCCAACTTCATTCCAAAGAATTCTCTCCAATTCCGTAACATCACTCTGCGTTAGTGGTTTATTTGTTTTAAGCTTCGCAATCGCTAAAATATCTTCATGTTTCTTAAGATAATACTCCACCTTGGCTTTGTAGTTTGCCAAATCATCATTTGAAAGATTATACTCACGCCAATTTATAGAAATAATATCGTCTTCAAAATCCGTTATATAATTAACACGCTTATCATACTTGATATACTTCATCAAATCACGCAGCTTTGTCCTTATAGTCTCAAATTCGTTAATTCCAGCATTGTCTATATAATCAGTATGTAATAATTTTTCAATAAACTCTTTCTGAGCCGATATTTCAGGAATAGTAGCAAATCCTGCTAAAGCTGATATCTTTTTATTCAAGTCAGTTCTGGCCTTCTTATATTTCTTTCCTAATAAATAGGCTAATTCAAGTCCATACATTAAACTGTCAAACCGAAGTGCTGAAATATCATCTTTATCCGGAAGCACCAATGGTGCTATATGCTCTGCCAAATGCAATGTTGTTTCATATGTTAAAGTATTATAGTCATCTATTTTGCTATACCCATCTA
Organism: Clostridiaceae bacterium; assembly: GCA_012519925.1. Classification (GTDB taxonomy): domain Bacteria; phylum Bacillota; class Clostridia; order Acetivibrionales; family Acetivibrionaceae; genus Acetivibrio. Next base: position 25,525 of record JAAYPF010000219.1, on the reverse strand, counting down.
CATATCTCAAATGCTGCTTAACAGCAAAATTTTTGCGATTCAGTTCATTTACCTTAACTACAAGATTTTGAACCAATTCTTTTCTAAAAGAAATCAAATCCTCTGTTTGGTATTCTAAGTCTTGCAATTTATATGCCAGTTCAACCTGTAGATTAAACAATCTTTCTTGTAAAGAACCTACCAAACCAGTTTCTTTGCCATTTTTATTTACATCAAAAAAATCAAAAACACCGCAGAAATCAAAAATATAGAAACACTCTTTGTCTTTTCCATCTATCAATCCCTGACAAAGTCTAGTTCCACGCCCTATCATCTGCCAGAACTTTGATTTGCTCATAACAGGTTTAAAGAACACAAGATTCAAAATTTCAGGCACATCAATACCAGTATCCAGCATATCAACCGATATAGCTATTTGAGGCATCTTCTCAGGAGATGAAAAATCGTCAATCAAACTCTGAGCATAATTAGTATAATTATCAATCACCCTTGCATAATGCTGTGGGTAATTAGGGTATTCCTCATTCCACACCTTTAAAATTTCTTCAGCGTGGTTATGGTTTTTTGCAAATATAATTGTCTTTCCTATTTTATTTCCATAGTCCACTTTGAGACCATAAGTCATAAGCGTATATAGTGCTTTACGCATTGTATCTTTGTTAAATAGCCATTCATTCAATGCAGAGCTCTCAATTTTCTCAGGCAACGATCCATCTTCTGTTGTAAAGGTTTCTTCATACTCTTCCTTCTCTTCTTCCGAAAGTTCATTATACGAAATGCCCGACTGCATAAATTTTAATTCTGTATCAGCTACACAAAAATTCACCAAATAATTATCCTCTACCGCTTGTTCCAGTTCATAGCCATGAGTTGGAACACCACCCTCCAATTCAAAAATGCGATATGTACTTTTTTCAATTTCATCTTTTGGAGTAGCTGTAAGGCCTATAAGCAGGGCATCAAAATAGGTAAATATATCTTTATATTTATTGTAAATACTTCTATGAGCTTCATCCACTATAATCAAATCAAAATGTCCGCGGGTAAACAGCTTGCTTCCATCCTCATCCTTTGTATCGTCAATACAGTTTATCATTGTTTGATAAGTAGAGAAAACCGCTCTGGCATTTACATTATCTTTTTCTTCACATAGGTTTGTAAGGGATAAATCTGGCAATAGATTGTGAAACGATCTTTTGGCCTGGGTGACAAGGCTAGTCCTGTCCGATAAAAAGAGCACATTTTTTACCCAACCATGACGAATCAACACATCAACTATAGAAATAGCCACCCTTGTCTTTCCACTTCCGGTAGCCATAACAAGAAGTGCTTTTCTTCGATTCTGATCATCAAAAGTTTCACAAACAGCTTTTATAGCCGCTTTTTGATAATATCTGTCAGTGATAACATCTTGTATTTTGATATTATCCAATGGTGTCCTCATGGACATTATATTAAATAGCTTTTCCAAATCACGTTTTGAATATATTCCCGATACTAGTCTTTCAGGGTATCCCTTTTTCCCGTCTATCCAAATTCTCGTTTCAAAGCCGTTACTTAAGAATATAACAGGCCTGCGTTTAAATTTCTTCTCTAAATAATTTGCATAAAGAACTGCCTGCTGCCGCCCCTTTGAAACATCTACACAGGTTTTCTTAGCTTCAATTACAGCTAAAGGCCTGCCATCATCGCCAAACAATACATAATCGGCTTTTCCAATATTGGAACGGTTAGGCATTTCTTCGATTGAATATTCATCAATCCAATTCTTGCCGCGTTCCCATCCTGCGTCAGTAAGCATTATATCAATATATGCTTTACGTGTTGCAAATTCCGTTAATTCCAGCGGCTTTTGAACGTATGTATTTTCTCTATCTTCTCTTCTGGCAGTTAATTGCTCTTTTAGATTGGCATTTTCTTTGATTAACTTCTCAACGTCTACTTCTGGTATTACCTTTATCTGCTCTACTTCTACCTGTTCAAGTAATTTCTCATTATAGGTATGCTCAGTGTAGTCTTTAGCGTAGCAATATGCCACAAAATCCATGAATACAAATAGATTCTGTATGGCTAATTTAGCCTGATCCTTAGTGATATTTTTCGGATTGTGGTTTACATTGTTTCCTATGATACGTATATAATCCATCCTCTTATATATATCAGGCCTAACAATATCCTTAAAACTATCGGTACTCATCAAGGTCGCTAATTTATCCTGATACGGCATTTCTAATGAGCTATCGACACTATATAACCATTTGACTGCAAACTCCATTGCACGCCTACAATTTAGCACAGAGGTAGCGTAATCAATGGAATATACTTTTTCAGCAGAAATAGCTACATCTGCAAACGAAGCAAATTTAGGTTCTGTCTTAAGAAAATCAAAGTTAGTCATACGCTAACACTCCCCTTAATTGAAGTATTGCTGCATTAGTGCTTTGTAATTCAGTTCTAGCTTTTCAAGGCCTTTCTGTATATCAATTTTGTATTCCATCAAGTGATTCTAATACTACAACTTGGAATTTGTCTATAACTTTTGTAAAAAGTATCGGCTACTTTCAGCATACAATAATCTAAAACCGCAAGATAGCAGTGCATTTTCGGAAGCCTTGTTATTTCTGTCAATGTGAGCCGTAACTATCTGAGCATCTTGAAAAGAAAAGATTTTATTCACAAGCTCCTTAATCATTCTCTTGCCAAGACCCTTGCCTATATAAGCTTCTTCTCCTATAAGATAATCAATTCCGTATAAGCCCGTAAGAGGCAGTGTTCCAAAATCCTCATCAAGACTGTCCACACATTTATAGTATTGACATAATCCAATCGGACACCCTTGCCACACTACAATTAGGTGTGTTAGCCATTGATATTGTCCATAGCGTTCTTTTATTTCAGTCATCCAATCACTAATTGTAACTTCAAGATGCGGTATCTCATACCATCTTTTCACATGCTCCTTATTCAGCCATCTTTCTACTAACGGTATATCACTGTCATCTAGCAATCTAAATTCTAACATCGTTTTTCTCCTAATGCCTTATCGGCAACAAAATCGGGACTTAAGTAAATATCTAAAACTCATTCTTCGTAGTAATTGAATGCTTTTTCATATAATTCTCTTGATTGCTGTTCGTCTTTCCAAGATAAAGGATCGTCTGCATAAGATAATGTCCAAAACGGTTCTATGTCTTGTATATTCCCTGGGAGACTCTCCCACAGAGTATACATTTTATATCCAAATAAATTAATATCCTTGCAATCAGAATAATATTTTTTTAACAGTCCCATCAAAACCTTTCCGAATATCTTGTGATTGAAATTATCATAATCAACATTCGTCCTTATAAATGAAATTGCATTCTTAATATTATTTTCCCATACTAAATACAACAGCATCTCATTTTTGCAGTCTTCAATAAACATTTCGTAAAGCCTATTTTCATATATCTCTTCTGCTATTATTTTTTCAAATAACAAAATTGCATAAGCTAATAATTCTTCCATACATCACTCCTGAAAATTTGAATTCTAACCAATATAACTGGTGCAGATATAACCCATCCTCTTATATATCAGGCCTAAGAACACCCTTAAAGCTGTCAGTACTCATCAAGGTCGCTAATTTATCCTGATACTGCATTTCTAATGAGCTATCGACACTATATAACCATTTGACTGCGAATTCCATTGTACGCCTACAATTCAACACAGAGGTAGCGTAATCAATTGAATATACTTTTTCAGCAGAAATAGCTACATCTGCAAACGGAGCAAATTTAGGTTCTGTCTTAAGAAAATCAAAGTTAGTCATACGCTAACACTCCTCTTAATTGAAGTATTGCTGCATTAGTGCTTTGTAAGTCAGTTCTAGCTTTTCAAGGCCATTTTTTAACTCGAGTTCTTGAGCTTCTATATATTCTACAAATTCAGCAAATGCATCTTGTAAATCTTTTGGAGGCACATATATTTCAAAATCTTGAACATCTTTTTGATTAATACTAGCTTGATTTACTGCCTTCTTTGCGTGACTTATAATTTGATTATACAAATGCTTTGTGCATAATAACTTTGTTACAAAAAAGGGATTTAGTATATTATCCTTAACCTTAAAACGCATCATATTTGATTCAAAAACAGTATTCTCTAATAATCCTTTAATTAATGCACATTTTCCTAGATATTCTATACTATTTACTCTATTAATAACTATATCGCCTTCATGTAATTGATACAACTCTAGTTCTTTTTCAGTACAATTTAACCTTTTTAAATACCGAAAATTAGTAACCTTCCCATCATAAAAAGCATCTATTCTTAGAATAGGTATGCCCGAACCATCATTTGTATAATCTGATGCTGGTTTGTATAGTCCATTTTGTGGTGACTCTTCTATTACATCCGCAATCTTTTTTACTGGCCATTTTTTAGGATTTGATTCAGGATCACCAAACATCTCTATAAATCTAGCCTTAATCAATAAATCCATCTTCTCAGTTTGCTTCTTTCGAAGAGAAATCAAATTACTTGCCTTATCTAATATTTCAGCAATTTTCTTTTGCTCTTCTATTGAAGGAAGTACTATTTCTAGTCCATCAATATGTTCATTACGGATATTATTAATATTTGCACCTGTAGATAAATAAGATATCTCTTTTCTATACAAAGGGCTACAAAAAAAATGACCTAAAAACCTAGGGTAGATTTTATCCGTACGTACAACTTTGCAAAAAGCACCAAAAGTCATACCAATATTTTCTTTTGATTGAGCTGCCTTTCCAACTAAATTTTTACTACCGCTTGAGGTGCAGACTAAAATGTCTCCACTTCTAATTATTTGATTTTTAGATACCCTATCACGTGAAACGTATACTATGTCTTCAAAATTGAGCCCGTCTTCTTGAATATTATTAGCTCTTAATAATGCTATACTATTTTCACTTAATGTTTCCATCAAATCAGTTGGTTGATATGAAACCCCTCTTATTTGTTCAATATAATCCCCTAATTTTACTTTCATAGCATCCCCTCCAGTTCTTTCAAACCTTCGGTTATTTGCACTTCAATCTCCTGTATCTCCTTTAATATCTCCAACGGCTCTGGATACTCCTCTGCCACATACTCAACCTTTTTATACTTATTAATAGACAAATCGTATCCATTATCCACTATCTCCTGCTTGCCCACAAAGAAACTCTTTTCCGTTCTCTCTCTTCCATCTTCCTTCGCAAGATTGTGAAAACGTTCTACAATATCCGGAATATCATTTTGTTCCACTGGAGTTCTCTTGTCATCAAGACTATAACCATCAGCCTGCATATCATAGAACCAAACCTTGTCAGTTCCGCCATGTTCGGTTTTGGTAAAAATCAAAATACCTGTTGAAACTCCGGCATAGGGTTTAAATACACCGCTTGGCATGGAAATAACCGCTTCCAAGCGATTATTTTCTATTATTTCCTTACGGATAGCCTTGTGAGCATTTGATGAACCAAACAATACTCCATCGGGAACGATAGAAGCACAACGGCCACCAACCTTAAGCATACGTAAAAACAGAGTCAAAAATAACAATTCAGTTTTCTTGGTTTTTGTTACCTTCAATAAATCAGACGAAACAATATCATAATCCAAACTACCTTTAAACGGCGGATTTGCTAATATAATAGAATACTTATCTGCATCACTGTTTTGATCTGAAAGGCTATCTCTATACTCAATATTAGGATTCTCAATTCCATGGGTCATCATGTTCATAGCACCAATACGAAGCATTGTCCTGTCCATATCATATCCGGTAAACATTTCATTGTTGTAATGCTCTTTATTTTTAGCATTCATAAATATATCTTCAAGATACTTTTCTTTTAGGTATTCACCGGCACTGACCAAAAATCCACTTGTACCACATGCAGGATCGCAAATGGTATCTTCTGGCTTTGGTGCCATTATCTCAACCATCATTCGGATAATATGCCTTGGAGTTCTAAACTGACCATTACGTCCAGCAGTAGAAATCTTAGACAGTAAATATTCATACAAATCGCCTTTTGCATCTTTTCTCTGTTCCTTCTTTACCAATTCATATATTTCATCTAAGGAATCTACTATCTTAGAAAGCAACTGAGGGGTTTCTATTTTTAACAAGGCATCTCCCATATATTTTGAATACGCACTATTCTTGTCAGCATGTAATCCCTTGATAAATGGAAACACACCAAGCTGTATTATTTCATACATATCAGCTGCCGGAAAATCTCTAAATGACGACCATTTAAACTGTTTCCCATCAACTTTCTTATTACCAACTTGAAATTCACCATCAAATATACTTTTAAATGATGTTCCAAGCATTATGCTTTCTTTTGATTTAATATTATCAACATCATCTAAATCCCTGATAAACATCAGGTAAGTAATTTGCTCTATAACATCAAGGGGATTGGTTAACCCTCCGGCAGCAAAAATGTCCCACAAACTATCGATTTTATTCTTTAATTCTCCTGTTATCATCTAGACCTCTCCATTTTAATTGTTTTAACTGTCAACTTTATATTCTTTTAGGCTTTTCTATTTTTCTGATTTCTGTTGTGATATAACATCTATCAAAGAATTCGCGGATTTAATTTTTAAAATCTCAATTATTTCGCAACCTTTCATATTATTTTCACTAACTAAAATTTTCGCAAATAAACAAGTAGCAATATTCATATAGAATTCATGATAGTTTTTTGGTATTGATTGAATAACATCTTTACACTCAGAATAATCATTTGTTATATACAGGTATACTGCTTTACTAACTTTGTGTAAATTTGCTCGATTAATTGGTAATTTAGTAATATCGATGTCTACCATTTGATTTTGATATAATTCAATAGCTTGATAAAACCTATTTGCAAAAGCATATGCCATAAATTTTATATTAAGCAATAAAAAGTTTATATCTGCTGATAAATAATGACTTTCTATAGTCCTTATTAAACTCAAAGTCGAATTTAAATTACCCTTTATAAATAGAGCTTCTATCTTTTTAGCTATTATACCGCTGGCAAATTCAGGCGTTTGTGCTTCAATAATTCTCTCCTCATAAAAAGCAATATGCGAATCAATTGCAGGTACTTTTTTCGATATTGAATTATTAACCCGAGCAATTATCAAAACAACTCCTATTGCAACCCATAAATATGGATTTTCCATAACAATACCATCTGCATTACTTTCTATGGCAAATAGAAATAAAGGATAAAATAATATAAGTAGATTTAAAATATCTTTAATAATAATTTCGCGGGCATTTACATATGAAAACTCTTGTGGTGTTCTTTTCTTTTCCTCTTTAAACTCTGACATTTTGTATATATCTTTATCTATATTAAGTTCCTTTTTTAGTTTTTCATATTCATTAACATCTATGACATAAAGATCAAGTAACCAATCTATTTTTGATAACTGATTTTCAAGACTTTCTTCTTTGTCTATAACAAAGTATTTATTTCTTAAGTATTCATTTCTTTTTCCAAAAAAATCATTAACACATTCTCTTATAGCATTATCCTTAACACATGCCCTTATACCATTTTTAATTGATATCTTACTACGAAAAATAGGTATGTATTTTCCGTTATTTGTCATTACATATATTATACTTTCAAATTTACTCAGATAAATAATAAAAAGTATAGTTGTAAAGCAAGCAAATAGAAGATAAAGTTCCCAGTAAAAGATCCTCTCATAAAAAGAAGTTGCAATAAAATTTATAAGAATAACCATAATAAGAGATGCAGCCGTTAACCACCCATTTTCTTTTCTGTGGTAATAAGTAATCTCATTAGTTATGTCTTCATAGTTAACAAAAATTTTCTCTTCTCCTCTTAAAGAGGCAATTGATATTTCAACCCCATTTTGCAGAGGTTTATATATAATTCCACCAAATGGTTTTATCAAATCCAATATCCCCACTAAGTCACTTCACCATCCTTTTTTAATCAATTCCAGATAGTATGATATTATATCTTAGATTATATCTTAGATTATATCTGAATCTTCATTATTATTTTCATCATCACTATATACACCTTTTGCTCTTGCTATAATAATAGGTTTTTCTGTATTAATATTTCTATTTCTTTTTGACTTATTTATATAATAAAAGACCACAGAAGAAAGCAATATAAACAAAACTAAGCAAACTAGAATTAGATATTTGGGTTCCATTTTCTCCTCCATATTAAATAAATACCAATTTTTATTTACCCCAATAGATTCTGTTACTAATTAATTTGAGATAATATATTTATGGACTTATAGAAAAAAGTTAAGCTTTTATGCTGATTGCTATTTATATAAAGTATATTTATATTCTAACTCCTTATATATCTCTTCAAGGATTTTCAACTGCTCACAGAAGTTATGCTTGACCATACTGCAGTAGCTCTCCCCATGCTGCATATGCTCTTCAATATTTGCTATAAGCCTTTTTATATGGGGTAATATAAGATCAATATTGCTTTTTTCATAATCATTTCTCACAATTATCCCCAAAGAATCCGTGATATCTGATATACGTTCCTCAAATCCTCTTAAGATCTTTGCTCTTTCGTCTTTTAAATCCCTACGTTCATTTAGTTTAAGGATCCTAATCATATAGGCTCCCCTTCCGGTAGTATCCTTGCCAGTTGCAGTTTCACCAATATACTTGATAAACTGCTCAGGATCATGTGTAGTAGGGCTAAACATTTTTGTGCTATATTTTGTACCCTTTGTTATATTACACCTTTCACAGCAATAATGAAGATTATTATAGTCATAGCAAAGCTCCTTATACCTTGACTTTGGCTTAAAGTGTTCAATATGAAGATAAGAGGTAGGTTCAACTTTGCCTTCGCAATAGCAGCAGCATCCCTTATACATATCTTTCAAGGCTATTTTGACATCTTCTTTTATCTTTTTATCAACGGATTCCCAATCTTCCTTTAAATTGTTATTTGTTTTCAAGAGAGTAGTCCATTCCTGATGCTTTCGTAATAAACTCCCCGGAGAATCATTCCTTACAACTTTATGCATTTCTATTTCCCCTTTAGATCATTAAGTAGAGTCTTTAGCTTATTTGTATTTTCCTCAATATCAATCAAGGAGAGTTCCGGATCATCAGGATCAAGGAAACTTGTCAATTCAATTTTTAATTTATTCATTTCTGATTTTTTATCATCGTTAAGGTTTTCTTTATTTATATAAAGTGCTTTAAATCTATCTATCTTTTCTTGAACATTGGCATCTCGAACACTCTTTAAATCAAATACTGAGAAGAGAAGTTGCTCAATTGTCCGTCCATAGGTCCCCTCAATATATTCTTTAATTTGAACCTTATCGTTTTCTCGAACCAGCACACGAACCTCTTCTTTCCTACAAGAAGAAACAATATGTGGAGAGTGGGTCGCTATAATCAGTTGATTTTTGCCTGCAACTTTACGGTAGAAATCAAGTATCTTCTGCTGCCACTCTGGATGCATACTTATCTCTGGTTCATCAATTAAGATTATTGAGTTTTCCAAATTATATTCTAGTATAGAACCTGCCCGGAAAAATATCTGCTTTTCACCGGAACTTAATTCATCAACAGAATGTGTTTCACCCGTGGACTTTATTTTAAATAATGGCTCTAAATCCTTAATACCAATGAACTCCTTGTCTTCAAAAAAGGAATTATATAAATCTTTGTATTTCTTAATTCGATCGCCTTTTTTACCGCTTTCTTTGTCTTCTAAATCTCTATAGTGTTGGTAAACGAGGAAATCTTTTAGCTCTGTACTAACAGTCTCTGAATTAAGAATAATACCGAATCCAGCTACCCTATCTTGTCTTTTTACGCTGTCAACCTTATATTTTTTGAAGTTTATCTCTGTAGGCATATAAACAACATGTGGGATATCTTTTCGCTGTTGTCCAACTATTGTTCGAGAAGCAATATGATTTAGTAAACTCCAGTTACCGTTCATTGACACCCCATTATTAATATTCCTCTTCAGTTCAAGTATCATCGCATTATCATAAATTCGTCCATCTTCCTTGATATATCCTTCAACAATCCATCCTTTTTCTTTATCTAAATCTAGTTCTATTTTACAACCCTTAAATTCAGAATCCTGCACTAAAAAAGGATCTTGTTTCATATTATTGTGAAGTTCACTTATCATTTTGTCTTTTATATTAATAACCTCATAATTAAGCATTCTATATACTGTTTCAAGTATAGTTGTTTTACCTGTACCATTCTCACCTATGAGGACAGTTATTCCATCGTTAAAGTCAATACAGAAGTCATTAAGCCCTTTAAACTTTTCAACCTGTAAAGTTTTTAGTCTCACTTACTACTCCTCCTTTATCCTCTTCAATATTATCATCGTGTTCTTATAACTTACAGTAGTCGCCAATTATCTCTATTATTTAATAGACTTTTGTTAACAAAATAGAGATCATCATCTACAATCTATTTATAATCATCTACACCTATGTTTCAACAAACAACTCTCCATGTTTTCAATAAAAAGCTCGTTAATTCTTTTAAAATTTTCCATTACTATTATAGCACAAAAGTATTTGGCTATCCTATTACTTTGTATTTTTAGTTCAATTCATACCTAACATCATTTTGTAGCTCATTTAGTGTAGTTTCCAATTACAGCGTTTAGAAATCTTAAAGCGTACCGTTCAAAGTTACTTCAACTACCTCTAAGTTGTATATGCCTTATAGAGTATCAAGTCTTTAAAGGCATTTATTGAATCATAAAACAATATCACAATCCAAACTGTAACTCTATAATCCGATAAAACCCAAACTATAGTTTTTGCCCATTGAACATACATTAAAAAAACAAGTCTGTTCCAGAATAGAACGAACCTGTTTTAATATAATCTACTTTTGTTTTGGAAGATTGATCTATATATTATTTCATACAACTTTTTCTTAAGATTCATTTGACTCTTTATCTATATTCTTCGAAGTATCACCATCTGTATCTAGATATTTCCACTCTATAGAATATTCTTTTCCCACTGCTTTCCCAATATTTTTTATATATTCCTCTAATAATATCTGAGCCCTTTGTTGAGCACTCGCTAACAGTGCTGTATCTTTCGATGCTGCCAAAACCATATTTTCCTGTGCTTCTTCGAAAGCTTTTGTTTCGTCTTCACCCCTAATTTTCGCAGAATCTTTTTCTACAATAAAAGACTCTTTATTAAGCGATTGCGGGTCCACTTTTTTATCAAGCACTCTTGCTTTAGGAACTGTTATCGCAACAGCATCATCTTTTACTTCAATAGCTACTAAAGACGCATCTATACCTAATTTTACAATTCCACTATATTCAATCCAGAAATGTCTGTCTTTTTTCCAAAACAATATACCTTCAGCATCTTCCATTTTATATTTTGCAACATTATGATAATAAACTTCCAATGTTGCCAATTCGCAAATAGCTTTCATTTGAGATACTTGTAGTTTCATTGTCATTAGTTTTGATTCTGTTTTATCACAAGAAACAAGTGTGAATGATAATAATAAAACCAAGAATAATGCTATAATTTTTCTTATTTTCATAATAGACCCCCAGATACTATTATTTTATTTCTAATACATAATCAGAATCCAACTGCTCGATTAATGGGTTTATTAAAGCTTTCATAATATTTTGGGCATTCTGTTTTGCCAATTCATAAATTGCCGACTCTTCTGCACTTTCTTTTTTAGCATCTTCTATGCAAGCTTTATATGCTTGTTCCGAAACTGAACTCTTATTAGCCTTATCATTTAAAAAAATATAATCCAAGGTAGCAATATCAACAACTACATCTGTTATTTTAATCTCCGGAATAGTTATAGTGATTTTTTTCAACTTTTCATCAAAATCAATATCTACTTGTTCTAAATCAAACCCTGCCTTAACTTTTGCATTATAAGTAACATAATAATCCAATTTGTCTGGTTTATTTTCGTTCATCACTTCAGCAATCCCATTATAAACAGCTTGGAAAGTAGATAATTCACTGATATTAATTATCTTTTTTAGTGTTGATATTGTTATTACCTCAGCCTTATTTGCTCTACCATATAGTCGAGGTATAGAAAAAATCACAGATGCAATGGCTAAAAAGACTACACCAATCAAAATAAATTTAAAGCTTGATTTTTTTCCCATTTTGTCCCTCCTGTTTTTTTTGGACTCTAAATTAGATCATTCAAGCGGCCATTCTTTCACCACCAATAATGCAAAAAACAAATTAAGTCTTATTATGGCAACAATCCTATTACCACATTATGTATATTTCTCCAAAATATTTATCGACATATTTACAACAGAAATTAACATCTATACAAAACTGTTAACTTTTTTTATGAGATTATGATAAAAATAATAGAAATTCAAAAAGAACTTCCTCAATTAATTCATAAACATATAATTTTCTCAGCTTTCTTAATAGGCTTTTTTACAAAGCCCTTATACTCAGGTAGCTACTAAATATTGAACTTTAATATTACCATTCAATAAAACGATTTGCCTGCTTACTTGGAAAACTTTTCGCAAGTTTGATAATTCCATCGTAGTCAACTGTATCAGTTAGATATTTTTTCTCATCATCAGCTGTTTAATTTCAGTTGGTTAGCGACACTAACCAACTGGTTATTTTCTAGCCCAAAAGTATTCGGCTATCCTATTTCTTTATCTCTAATTCCTTTTTTAGAAAATTTTTCAGACAATTCTAAACTTACTGCGTAAACTTAATAAGATTAATTTTAATATTTTTAATTTTTTACAAACATTTTGTAAATTAATAAGGAGGTAAACATAATTTTTATCATATTTAAATTCATTTTAAAAAATATATGTGAAAAAAAGTTTAGAACTTTTCTTATAGTGTTTTCAATTATGATTTCATCGGCACTACTGTTTGCATCCACTGCTATGTCGGGCACTCTGGCTAAAATGCAAGCCGACATGATGAGACAGTATTATGGTTCGGCGGAACTTTTGATTACTACTAATGAAAATTCCACTTCTTTCCCTACTATGCAGGGTGTGAAGAGATATAAGGAGTATTTTGAATATATGGTAGGTGCTTTCAATGGCTCCGGGGTTTATAAACCAAATGTAAACGAATCTGTTTGGTTGTCCTTGATGGCTGTAGATTATGATGATTTACAGGCAATGAATCCTTTTAGTATGAGCGAACAGCTTGAAAGTAAGGCTTTTAGTGGAGAAAAGATTATTATAAGCCGTACAACTGCGGAGAAATATAAACTTGTAGTTGGAGATTATATAGACCTTTCAATTAGTAATGCCAACTACAAATATCTTGTGTGGGGCATCGCACAACCCTCAGGTCTATTTGCCAACGAGGGCACTAACATACAGGCGGCTGTTCCAAAGGAAGCACTTAGCTCAATTTATAATGCCAGAAACAGTGAAGGAATTATTTTTATTAAATTAAAAAATCCTTCCGAAAAAAAAGATATGATAGAAATTCTGTCAAAAGAATATCCCCGTCACTCTGTCAGAGAACCGTTTTCACAAGAAGAACTGGAAGCCGAGGCAGCACCCTTGACTACCTCCTTTCTTCTTATGACTGTAATTGTTTTCTTTATGAGTGCATTTATTGTGCATTCCTCCTTTAAGGTACTCACGGTTGAAAGACTTCCCGTTATTGGTACCTTTAGAAGCGTTGGTGCAACAAGAAAAATTACTAATGGTGTTCTTCTCCTTGAAAGTTTTGTATACAGCATTATTGGCGGTTTTTTTGGCTGCATAGCGGGAATAGGAATATTGTATGTTCTGTCGTATATGTCAAGACCAATGTGGCTGGAAAACTTTGTGCCGACTGCACAGTTCTCCTTAGGCCATCTTATATTGACATTTGTTACAGCAATTTTCCTCGGATTATTGAGTTCAATTTTGCCTATTATCAAGGTTGCAAGAATTCCTGTAAAGGACATTATTTTGAACTCCGTTGAGAAAAAGCACAGCAAAAAAAGAATTAAACTGGTTGTTGCAATTATTTCAATTATAATAGCTGTTGCAATACCACCCTTTATCAACCCTACTAAAACATTGCCGTTGCTCATGTTGTGCATGCTTCTATCTATTGTATCGGTTGTTCTGTTTGTGCCACACATTATTAATTTCTCAGTTATGTTTTTTGAAAAAATATATGGCCTGACCTTTGGCAATGAAGGTATACTGGCTGTTAAGAATCTCAGAGACAATAAAAGCATTGTAAATAATATCTCCTTACTCGCTATTGGCTTATCAAGCCTTCTAATGATAAATATAGTAAGCTCCAGCGTGGGTGAAGAGGTTGGCAATGTGTATAATGACCTTGATTTTGATATATGGATTTCCTACTACGATTCCAACACTAATTTTGAAAAACTGCTTAGAACTGTTGATGGTGTAGGTGACGTTTCAGCTTCCTATAAGTTGAGTAATATAAATCTCACCAATGTAGACTCAAGTATATCAGTAGTTGATGGTATTAACAAAAACAATTTTAGTGATTTCTGTGAAGTTCATGTTATTGGTGATAAACAGAAGCTGTTTAGCAAGCTTGAAGAAGGAAGAAACCTATTGCTCTCAAAATCCTTGAAAGAACGCTTCAATGTAAAAGAAGGCGATTTTTTAGACTTTAAGTTTGAGAAGGGCATAAAGTCCTATAAAATTATTGGTTTCTTCAACACTTTATTGTATAACGGAGATTATTGCATAGTTTCAGAAAAATATCTGAAATCCGATGCGTCACTTAATTATTACACTAATTTCTATATAAAAACAACCCTTGACCCCGATGCAGTTTCTGAAAATATTAGCAAAAAGTTTCCAAAGTCAAATATGTATTTGACTACCATGGAGCAAATGGAAATTAATAACGCTAACAGCAATAATCAATTGTTTGCAATACTAAATGGCTTTTCGCTTATGTCACTTATGATAGGTATTTTTGGTGTACTGAATAATTTCGTAATAAGCTTTTTGGAAAGAAAACATTGGCTAGCAGTTTACCGTTCAATTGGCATGAACAAGGTGCAAATCGTTAAAATGTTGTTTATCGAATCGCTTACAGGTGGTATAATAGGTGGCATTGCAGGTATGGCATCAGGTTATGTTCTAATTATGAATATAGGATATATATTAAAGGGAATGAAACTTCCGATTGAAATACATCTGAACACATCACTCTTTATATATGCATTATTTGGCGGTATATTAATAACAGTAATTGCAAGTATTAGTCCGGCCTTGAAATCATCAAAGATGAACATAATGGAGGCTATAAAGTATGAATAATTGCCCTATAAGCAGGGCTGTAAATACTGAAGGGAGAGGTAACATTGGAAGCAGCAGTAAATATAATTGATTTGTGTAAAACCTACAAACTAGGCAAGCTGGATGTTGAAGTACTAAAAAATATCAGTCTCATAATTGGCACTGGGGAATTTGTCTCCATAATGGGACCGTCCGGTTCTGGTAAAAGCACTTTGCTCTACCTTATTGGAGGCCTTGATAAGCCAACCTCCGGAAGTATCAAAATTATGGGCAAAGAATTGTCTGTCATGAAAGATAGGGATGAAAGTATTATGAGACGTAGAGATATAGGTTTCGTATTTCAATTTTATAATCTTATTCCAAATCTTAATGTGGAAGAAAATATTATTCTTCCCGTTTTGCTTGACGGTAAAAGTGCTAAGTCGTGTAAGAAAAATTTAGAAGAACTTCTTGAAATAGTGGGGCTATCCGACAGACGGCATCATACGCCAAGGGAATTGTCAGGCGGTCAGCAGCAAAGAGTTGCCATAGCAAGGGCGCTTATAAATGAGCCTGAAATTATACTTGCCGATGAACCAATTGGAAATCTTGACAGCAAGTCGGGTACAGAAATTATGCAGCTACTAAAGACCATTAATGATGAGAAGGGTAAAACAATAATACAGGTAACCCACTCCTTAGAAGCTGCTCAATATGGCAAAAGAATTATTAATGTAAAAGACGGGAGAGTGAATTAGTTATGAAACGTATTATAATTGCTTTAGCATCAACAATGTTACTGTTTTCGGCAGGTTGCTCCACTCAGAGCAGTAGTGCCGATGCAATGAATACACAAACACCACAGAAGGTTGAGACAATTGATACCTTTGGAATTGTAAAATCTAACGATGTGACGGATATTTGGTTTGATATTCCTGCAGTTGTAAATGAGGTAAATATTAAAGATGGGCAAAGAGTTAAAAAAGGCGATATTTTGCTGACAATAAACTACGATGCCTACTTAAATGAGATAAACTCTAAAACCATCGAAATTAAATCGCTAAAGCAACAGCTTTCAGATACAGAGGTTGAGCTTAATAAGCTAAACAAAGAGCTGTCAAGGCTTAAAAAACAGCTAAATGATAAAAGCCATCCGGAACTAAAAAAGCTTATTAATGATCTGGCTGTAGCAAAAAAAGCATATGCAGACTCTCAGAAAGAACAAATAAACAAAGAATCACTGCTGCTTAGCGGTGCTATTTCTCAAGCTGATTATGACGAATTTATAAAGACGGTTGAAGCAAATGAAAAATTGGTATTTGATACCCAGTCGGGTATTGAAAAAATTACTGATTCGCTAAATACCCAAATAGAAGAACTGGAGTTTTCAATAAAGCAAAAATCAAGTATTATTAACAACGGAATTCTAAATGAAAAGATTAAGGCCTGTGAAAATGAAATAAAGCTTATGAATGATAAAATAAATATACCTAACATAAACGGAAACAACGTAATATCGCATGTAGACAACTCAATAGTCTATGATTGCGGCTATGTTAAGGGTGAAGCCTTGAGTTCCTCCAAAAAAATTGTCAGCCTTCTAAATCTTGACTCGATAATCATTGAATCCGATGTTCCGGAGGAATTCATTAAAGATGTAAAACTAGGTTCAGAAGTAACTATTATTCCTCAAGCAGACAAATCCAGAAACTATAAAGGTAAAGTTACATACATTGCAGATAAAGCAGTTCAGCAAAACGGTCAGACAACTGTATTGCTTCAAGCAAGTATTGATAACAATGATGGCTTTTTGATGCCTAACTTTAATGTGACTTTAGAAATCGAAATGGCTAAATAAAATAAAGGTATGATCCCCTTGAGGTAGTATTAGACAAATGAATATGTCAACTGCTATCAATGTGTTTGTTCGTCAATCTGTCCGTTATGGTGGTATTCCATTTAAAATCACTCTTAAAGATGATTTTTTCAATGAGTACAATCAGAAGATTCTGCAAAAATCTATTGAAGAACTAAATTCAGGAAAAGGCAAACCCCATGAGTTAATAGAGGTAGATGATGAATAAAGTTTTTTCAGATAAAGCATGGAAAGAATATATATTGGCAAACGCAGGACAAAAAGACCTTGAAACGGATCAATTTACTGATTCAAGATATTGACCGTAATGGCTATGAAGGTATAGGAAAACCAGAACCTTTAGGAGAAAACCTCTCAGGATTTTGGAGTAGACGAATTGACGAAAAGAATCGGCTTGTTTATAGGATTCGGGATGGAGTTGCTGAAATAGCTCAATGTAAAACTCATTACAATGAAGAATAGTTGTTGATATAAAAAAACGAAAAACTGACGTATCCAGATTAATCGAAACGTCAGTTTTCTTTATTTTGATTGTACAACGTAGTACTTAATCACATTATAAACATATTTAAAAAAGCTATTGCACAAATTTCTAAGTGCAATAGCCCTGTTTTTATACTAGTCTTTATTTACCTACAACTGCATTTATAAGGTTCATTAATATTTGTGCCACACTTGCTCTGTTTACAATATCTTTTGGTGCATAGTTATTATTTCCTACGCCTTTTATAAGTCCCAAACATTTCATTTTAGTCACTGAAACCCTTGCCCAAATGCTTATCTGATCATTATCACTAAAGAGTGAATCGCTATCAATAATTGGGAGTGTAATCCCTTTGTAATTCATATAGTTATTGAGTATCACAGCCATTTGCTCACGAGTAATAAGTTCATTTGGACCAAATATTCCATTACCATAACCTTTCATAATGCCTTTATCTTCAGCCCAAGCCACTGATGCTGCAAACCAAGAATCTATATCCACATCAGCAAATTGAGAAGTTTTATACTCAGTCAAATCAGCTTCGTCAAGTTTTGACAATATAGTAGCAAACATAGCCCTAGTCATGCCTCCATTTGGGTCGAATTTACCATTGCCTATACCCGAGAAGAGCTCTCGTGAAGTAATTGCGATGATTGCGTTTTCTGCCCAATGTCCGTTTATGTCATTGAATACCTTCTTGTTGTCGCGATATTCATAGAAACCATCCTTTGCTGCTATGAACGATACAGTGTTATCAACAATACTGCTCCATTTAATCAGCACTGCTTTGTTATTTTCGATTCGGTATGGTACAAAGGAAAATAACCCTTGGCCCTCTTTAGTATTTGGTTCTTTAGCAACACGGATATCCTTTGGAATTTGAATAGCACCGGGTATTTCAATGGTAGTTAAATCAAAAACTCCCACTGCTTCTATAGTAAACAAGTATTTATAAGTGCCTTCAAAGTCAAATTTAACATTATCTCTGTTATCCGTTAACAATTCCTCAAGATATTCCAATTGATTTTTTGCTTCGTTATATCTACTCAAGTAAATGCGGTTGCTTTTTTGGCCTATCCCTACATTCCATTTTAATGTTGCTGTAAATGGGAAATTAACCTTATTCTCAACCCCTAATATAATAATATCTTTGCTATTTGCTAATTTCGAGATGCTACTATCCTCAATTTTAGAAACCTTAAGGTTATAGTTGTTCTTATCCGATGGAACGTTTCTTATATTCTTACTATTTATAGACCAAGTATATTTGCCCATATCTAACACAAGTGTAATATTCTTACCCTTGAGTGCAGTTAATACATCTGTTGGCAGTTCAGTTTCGTTCTTCATATTAACTGTTATAGTTTCTCCATCTTTTGCATTATTAATTTGTTTTATTATAGCTGACCATGGCACACCTGTTGGAGAAGTAGTAGTTGTTGTTGGAGTAGTTGGCGTAGTTTTTCCTCCACCACCTGTAGAATTGTCGCCCCTTTCAACGTACTCAAAATTTGCCGTTATGATTGTGTGATTAGCAGGCATTGTAAATACTGTATTTAAACTATTAGCATCAGCAAATGTACCTCCATTGGATGATTTCCAGTTTCTAAAGCGATAACCATCGAACGGTATTGCTTCTAGTTTGATTGTTTCACCTTCTGCGTAAACACTGCCTACAACTGTATTTACTTTGCCACCTTTACCTGCAATGACTGATAAATTATACTTACCACTTGATATTAACTCAAAATTAGCAGTAACTACTGTATCATTTGCCGGTATAGTAAATTTCGTACTTGCTTCATTAGCATTAGCAAATGCACCGCCGTTGGACGATGTCCAGTTTTTAAAGCGATAGCCGACGTCTGGTATTGCTTCTAAATCAATTGTTTCACCTTCTGCATAAACACTGCCTACAACTGTATTTACTTTGCCACCTTCATCTGCAATGACTGATAAATTATACTTACCACTTGATATTAACTCAAAATTAGCAGTAACTACTGTATCATTTGCCGGTATAGTAAATTTCGTACTTGCTTCATTAGCATTGGCAAATGCACCGCCATTGGATGATATCCAGTTTTTAAAGCGATAGCCAACGTCTGGTATTGCTTCTAAATCAATTGTTTCACCTTCTGCGTAAACACTGCCCACAACTGTATTAACTTCTCCACCTTCACCTGCGATAACCGTTAAAACATAATAACCCGGTATTCTCTCAAAATTAGCAGTTAAAGTTGTTTCATTATCAGGCACAGTAAATGTAGTCGTTGCACTATTTTCATCTTCAAATATACCTCCATTGGACGATGTCCAGTTTTTAAACACATATCCATCGTCTGCTTCTGCTACAACAGCAATTTTAGTACCTACTGTATAGTATCCATCTACACTAGTAATTTTACCTCCAACGTTGGCATTTAGTTTTAGTGGATATTTCTCCACATGTTCGAATTTGGCAACAAGATTAATATCTTCTTTTACCGGAAAACGGTAAACATCATCTTTTGAAACTAATTCGTCATCTTCATACCATCCTAAAAAGCTACTCCCACTCAATGGCATTGCTTCCACTTTTGCAAAATTTCCTTTTAAGAACGTCCCTGTACCGTCAACATATCCACTATCGTTGTCAGCAGCCACTGTCACTTTAAAATAGTTGTGACCAATATCAGCTCCAGAGATTTCTTCCCTGCCTGAGACTTCATTAGATGAACTGTCTAAGAGTTTGTATTCAACTGATGAGCCATCAAGTGCTCCTGTTTCAATTTCAGCATCACTGAATGAATCTACTACACCAGTAAACGTGTCGCCTTTTATAATAGGAATATTATAGTAGTTTAAAAGTCTCGAAACACTACCTTGTAGTAGATTGTATTCTCTTAATGAATAACTCATTTCACCATCATCCGTTGCTTGAATATTAATGCGGTAGTCCTCATTCGCCGGCAGGTATATTACCTTCTCGCCATTTTCGTTTATAAAACAAACAATGCTACTACCAACATCCTGTGGCACATCATCAATAATAGAAGCAACAAGTGTATTATTGCTATCATAGACATTAACATCTACTGGACAATTAATATATATGATTCTGGTTGTGCTGGGTACCTTTGTATAACTAACATTTTTATTGTAATTTGGGTCTTGAGACATTAACCATGCAAGACATACTTCAGGATAATGTCCTTGTGCAAGACTATCTGATTGTACTAAGTCAACAAGCTTAATTAACAAATTTACAGAATCTGTGTTATTGTTCCAAACTTCATTTATAACCTGTCCAAAAACATTAAACACAAGATCAGTTAAAGAGTTTACAAATAAATTTGAAATGTCAAGGCCTGCTTCATCCACAACCTCTATAACAAAATCTGAAACATTCTTTTTAACGTCATCTCTTCTATCCTCAAATTTGTAAAACGGATTTATGCTAAATATTGGTCTTATTATTTCTAATATCTTTTTAGAAGTTAACTGCTCTGAAAATTCATCCATGAACTGTTCCATTTTGCCACTGCCATTATTTAAAACGTCAAATATCTCCATAACTCCACTTTGGAAATTACTGTAATAATTTGATCTAGATCCTAAAACATCATTAGCAAGAAAATCAATAGTATCAAGTAGTATCTCTCGTTGTGAAAGTTTAGATTCCTCTAACCATAAGAGAGGGTCTCCAAAAGGAAGTATTTTACTCCTATCAATTTTTAAAACTGGTATCTCAGAAGACTCTTTAACTTTATATCCAACGTCATATACTCCTTCAAGTTTATAAAACTCCTCTTTCATTGCATTAAGTTTTGTATTAAACGCTGAATCGGTAAAACTACTGGATGGAAGAGCATAATCATTATCATAATTATATCGAACAAAGCCCCACTGTTGAGGAGCCACTAATGGCACTACATCATTAAAGTTAATAACATTGTGAATATTAGAGTGTTCACCACTGTTAGAAGCATCCAGATCAGACTTCAGTGCTCCTCTTGGAGCTTCAAAGGTGTAAACAAATAAATCCTTGTGCTTTAGCGAAACATTTGGCAAAGCATATCCATCGTTTAGAGCTCCGCCAACCATGTTAGCGGTAGCACCTCCACGACTATATCCAACTACCCACAATTTAATATCTCCAGTAATAGAATAATCTTCAATATACTTCTTTAAAAATTTAAGAACATTATCCCTTGCTTCTGTAAAACCTGCATGAGTACCAACATTACCAGTATTAAAATTACTGGCCCATTCACTTGCATAACCTCCACCACGGACAGCAAGTGCTATTAATGTATACTCTTTGTTATTATCCCTGACATCGGTTATTTTTTTATTTGCCGCCACTACACCAATTGAATTACGTGTTGGTCTATTGTTCCAGTAATCGTTTTGAGCAAAATCTTTAAAACCAATACCCTCAGTTTCTTTGCTGTAAGAACCTCCAGCAGTAAGAACCTCCCCTGTAAGTAGTTCACGGGCATTTTTGCTCTTATGTTTCCAAATGCTAGTATCATAACTTGACCATGTTGCTAACTCAAGGCATAATGACATTGTAGACAACTGATTATTATAGATGGTGGAGTCCTCTAAAAAGTATCCATCATCATAATGATATGTAGCCTCCGCATCATGGGTTTGAACTAACATTCCGGCAAATTTAAATTGACCTGTTTTCTTAAGAATATTTCCAGCAATCTTGCCAAACTGAAAATCCAACTCATCGGGATTAGTAACCTCATAATATCCTGCATTCTGTAAATCGTTCATAAAGCGACGAGCAAAAGTAAGATTATTTCCACTCAGGCTGTGAAAAAAGCCTAAGGCATATATGTAATATTTTTCTTTGAGTTCATGTGCTTTATCATACGCAGCATTAGCGTAATAATATCCATTTGAATAATCTGAACTGGTATAAGGTCCATTATAAGATTTGTTACCATTCTCAGGTAATCCGTCGGACATTAAAACGATGTTCTTAATCGCCCCC
Source organism: Clostridiaceae bacterium (assembly GCA_012519925.1). GTDB lineage: Bacteria > Bacillota > Clostridia > Acetivibrionales > Acetivibrionaceae > Acetivibrio. Next base: position 2,876 of record JAAYPF010000219.1, on the reverse strand, counting down.
GGTACACTGACTTTTTCAAGCAATTGATCTGCAACAGCAAGAGCATCTTCATGATTAGTAGAACCGTTCGCATTTAGTGAGTTTATTTTATTGTTAAGTGTACTTATATCATTAGTAAAATCACAAATAATATTGCCTAATGTATTAAGAGAAACTATAGCGACATAATTATCACCTTCTGCCACCATGATTTGCTTACAGAAGTTCACAGCCGCTTGTTTTGTTCGTAAAATGGGTGTGTTTCTCATACTTCCTGACGTATCCAATACTAGCACTGAGTAGCGTGCAGTAGAAAATGATTTGCCTTGTGTTTCAGCGTTGACAATCGGTGTCATCATCAGAATCAACGAAATAATCACCAATACGCAAATGAAAGATTTTGCTGACTTTTTTAGTACTTTAAACATTATTAAATTCTCCCCCTAAAAAATAAAATATAATTTAAATCATTAGTGTTGCATAAAGTTTTTTGAAAAATTTCAACCGACACTTTCTGGTTGAAGTAATAGTATTTACCTGTAGAAATTACGAAAGCCCCTTTGTTAATATCAAGTGGGTTCGCAAGCAAGCAACCACATCCATTAACAAAGGAGCTAACAAACATGGCTAATTGTACTACAGTTTTTGAAACATTAACAGGCTTTTTACCAAAGAACATTCTGGAAAAAGCTATTAATGAAACAGGTGCTGAATATGGTACCAAAAAGTTCACTGTTCTTCGGCAACTTAATACGATGATGTATGCTCATCTGACTGAAACTACCGCTCTTAGGGATATTGAAGCTGGCATAATAGCTGACAAAAAGCTTCAGGAATACACAGGAACTATCAGCGCTTCACAAATATCTCGTGCAAATAGAGCACGTGACACAGTAATTTTTAAACAGATATTTGAGGCTTCTCTTGCTAAGCTGAAGAAGCATGACGGAATACGAATCATACCAGGAAGTTGGGGAATGCTTAAGGCACTTGACTCAACCACTGTAAGTCTTTGCATATCTTTATTTCCCTGGGCAAAATATCGAGATAAAACTGCGGCAGTTAAGATTCATACCCTCTACGATATACTTCTTGGGTGCCCCGAAAGTATTGTGATGACTGAAGGTATTATTCATGACAAAGAGAAAATGAAAAACTTTGTCAAAGAACCAGGCATAACATACCTTTTTGACCGAGCATACCTTGACTACAAAGAATTTGATAGATACTGCAGGGAAGGAATCTTCTTTGTATCAAGGCTTAAGAAAAACGCCATCATGAAGGTTATGAATGAGAGCGCTGTTCTTAAAGGTGAGTCTGTTTTATCTGACAAAGAAGTTATCCTTGGGGGTCAAAGTACTCAAATGCAGCATCCTATCAGGGCTATCCAAGTAATTGACTCATCAAACGGTGAATTATTTTATATAATTACAAACCGTTTTGATCTCACTGCGGAAGAAATCGCCCAGATATACCGTTTAAGGTGGACTATAGAAACCTTCTTCAAGTGGATCAAACAGCACCTTAAAATCAAGAAGTTCTTCGGAACCAGCTTTAATGCTGTGCTTAACCAGGTTTACTCTGCACTTACGCTTTATTGTTTATTGCTACTAATGCATATCCTGGTAGGTACTAAACATAACTTCTTAAAGACAGTAAGGCTTATTGCCAAAGGTCCTTGGAACACCCTTTTACAGCTTCAAGAGGACTTGAGCCCTAAAAGGCCTCCACCTAAAGTTAAGCGAAAACGGTTCAATTGGAAACAAGAATTTGAAACTGTACTACGAACGTATAAAGTCAGCTAATCGTATTAAGTTTTTTAATTTTTTAGTGCTTGGGCTTAGGTGGTCCCCCCCTTTTCTCTAGCATTTGGCAGAATATCCTTCTATGTGAAGGCTATTCCAGCAAATTATTTACATTGACTTTTTATTATAAATTTAATGCAACGCTAATGAATTTAAATGTATAAATAGCTTAGGTTGTTTTTAAACCCAAAGCTTTATTTTAATGCTCTTATGTCTTAAACTTTAAATATCCTTATAATTATCTGATATAACAAATAAGCATCTTCTAACAATAAAACGTAAAACATAGCGTAGCGAGCTGTCAAAATACTGAATACGGAACTACTGATTTAGTCTTGCACAAGAACATAGAGTTCACCATTTCCTTTGGATATCTTAGTCTCTCTCTTTAGACAAAATGCAGGACGAACTCCGTTTAAGTATTCTCCTTCTGGTCCATTGATTCCACCAACATCAATTGAACCATCAGCAATCACACTGCATACAGCATCTGCATATCCTGAATTAGCGGTTCTAAGCCACCAACTTCCGACTTGACCATTTTCATAATACGCAATACGATTTGACTCTTTAGCAAAGTATTCCAAGGGTTCACCTTCTTTTAGATTTGTTCTTGAACCACTATTTCGATTCATCTCTGTAAAGGAAAGCAAAAATACTTTGCGATTAATAGATATAGTATCTTTGCCACCGCCATCAAGACTATTTATATCCGTAATAACTATTGTACTATTTAAAATGGTGTTTCTTAGCTTCGAAGTAAATCTATTGATAAATTCTTCATTGAGATATTTATCTATTTCGCTGTCTTCATAATACCCCGAATTCTTTTTAGCAATATTGTATTTCCTCGGCTCATCAAGCAGACACTCTCTTAAAAGCAAGCAATCACCATTATAATCATCCGTCAAAATTAAGTACGGAACAATCTTGCCATTTTCCTCTATGCCAATTCTATAGGATGAATTTTTAGTTCGATTATATGCTATATCTTGTAATGTAACTTCTTTATTGTCCAAAAGTTTATCTCTCCCTTTCGTATTTTGGTTGTTTAGCATACAACCAGACGCAAATAAGCAGCATAACACAATT